>JAPKMU010000544.1 GCA_026645745.1 Anaerolineae bacterium
CGATCCTTTTTTTCTGGTTGAGTATCGAGGATCAAAACGCGTTCGCACCCGCGCTGCTCGGTGGGGTTGGCGCGTTTTTGATCGGGCTGCGTTGGGTGTTGATGCGGATCGGCGGAAAAACGATTCAACTTTCGACGGCGTTGATCGGGGCGGCGCTGTGGGGAGCGCTTGTCGGTGCGGGCGGAACAGCAGCAGCGGCGATTTTGATGTTCTTCAAGACGGCATGGCACGCGCACATTTTCCCGGATTATCCGCTGCCGATGATCGCGGAAATGCTCGCGCGATCACCGGCTTGGGCGCTGGCGGGTGCTTTGGCAGCACTGGCGATTATTCTGGCTCGTTCAGAATCGCAGAAAACTCCGCCGTCGTGATCGGTTCGCCTGTAACGGCAAACCGGAATACATGCGATTCATACGGCTGAAGCTCGATAAACAACCCCTCGTGCGTCATTTCGCCGCCATGACGGGTGTATTCTTCTCCGTCTGCGACATCGTACAAGCGCCATGTTTTGCCATCCAGCCATGTCCAGTTATTCAACCGGATTTTGCCGATTGAGCGGTGCTGAGTCAGGTTGACGACGATCAAACGGTAGCCGTCGCCGGGGATTGACCAGCCATAAGCCAATAAATTGTTGTGACTGGGATCGCTCCCGGCTGGATTGACGTGAAAAAGGAAGAAGTTGCCTTCACTGTAGACCGGATCGCGCGTTTCTTTGAGCAGTCGCAAATAATACGCTTCCAGTTCACGGTTGAGTGGTTCATCAGGCTGGCGCTTGATCTGCACAGGCAGTTTTTTCGTGCGCCCCACAAGCTGTCCTTCGTGGATCAGCGCCGCGCCGGGGAGTGTGCAGATCAGCGTGGCGGCGGGAAAACTGCGCCGAGCGCCGAGCGACTCATACGCCCGCCGTTCGTCATGATTTTCGATAAAGCGCATCATGTGACGCTGATATTCAAAATTTGCCAGCAGGTGTGAGCGAATTTGTGCGACATCACCGGCGATCACCCGGTCATAAAAACGCTTATCGTAGGCGTAATCAAAACCCTGCTGAATCGCGTCGTATTCGCGCTGCCAGTAGACTTCGGCGGCGAATGTGAATTCCGGGTACTGCGCCTTCACCGCCGGAATGATCTCGCGCCAATATTCATGCGGCAGCCGTTCGCCAACATACCCGCGCCATGTGCTGCTGAACACATCATCAAAAAGCAGCATCGCCATATCACAGCGCAAAGCATCGCACTGACCCGCGATTCTCACGGCAATCTGCGCCATTTCACGCCGCAGATCGGGATTAAAAACGTTCAACTGCGCGGTATCCGACCATCCGGCGAAATATGGGTCTTTGCCATGCGCCAGCACGACATCACCCTTAACTGTTTTGATTCGGAAGAAATCATTTGGTCGGTGGATCAGGTCTTCGCTGCGCCCTTGCACGATATATTCAGGATGTTCGATCGTCCAACGGTGATCCGCGCTGACGTGATTCGGCACAAAGTCGAGCATCAAGCGCAGACCACGCGCCGCCAACCGCCGCCGGAAATTCGCCAATGCGGCATTTCCGCCAAGGCGATCATCGACGCGGTAATCGTGAATGGCGTATGCCGAGCCGATCACATCTTCGTCGGTCACGTCTGGCAGGGCGTGACGATATTCGTGTTTGTAACGCAGCGCACTCATCCGTCCGAACGGACTGCGCTGCCAAACACCCATCATCCAAATCATTGTCACGCCCGGTCGCGCCAATTCATCTAGGGCGCTGTCCGGGATGGTGTTTAAATCATAATAAGTGCCGTGTTGGCGACCAATCGCATCAAGCCATACCCATGTATTGACTTGGTAAACGACAAGTTTTGCCCGGGATTGCGACGTCATTGATGCGATACCTCAAAATATAAACTCATGGGATTCGAGCGAAAAAAGCGCTAACGATCTTACTCCGGTAGATGGAAAAAAACAGCCTATTTCACGAAATCTTTATGGTGGCACGTATGGATATTCGACAAGCGGTGTATACAGCCTTATTATTGGACAAATTGACGTATGGCAGTTTCTTTTTAGCAGGAGCAGTCCGTAAATGGCAGAAGGATATTTCATCACGCCTGCCAAGGCATCGCAAATTGAAACCCGTGAGGGGATTTACCGCCGCACGATGGGAATTACCGATGAGGTCATGTTGTGCGAGTTTTTTCTTCAACGGGAAGCGATTTTCCCACCGCACAGCCATCTGAATGATCAAGTCGGCTATGTAGTATTTGGGCAGCTCGAAATGACCATCGGTGATAAGATGCAGGTGATTAACCCGGGGGACAGCTATGCTATTCCCGGCGGTGTGATTCACAGCGCCCGCGCCATCGTTGACACACTGGTGATTGATGTTTTTTCGCCCCCACGCGACGATTACCGCACGGAAACCCGTTGAATTGAGCCAAGGCGGAAATTTCCGCTACAATGCATTTTACGTCTAAGGACGTATTTCTGATCGTAACCGTTGGGTTCGCAAGCGCAAAGTGTTCTGGAATGTACAACCATGACCGATCACGACCATAAAAAAGGGAGCGCTCGTCAGCGCAACGAGGCACGTAAGCGCCGCCGTGAACCGATGGCACGCCCACTCGATCCGGCTCAACCATCGCGTTCGATGGCTGCACCTGATCCAAGCGCGGAAACGCAGCCGATTAGCTC
>JAPKMU010000545.1 GCA_026645745.1 Anaerolineae bacterium
ATCGCGCCATCCCACAGGGCGCGCCAGCGCGGGCTTTGATCCTTGCTGCGGAACTCAAACGCCACACCGCGCACGATCAACGCCATCAAAATCAGGAACAATGCCAGATAGAAGCCGCTGAAAAGCGTCGCATACCAGTTCGGGAAGGCGGCGAACATCGCCCCACCCGCCGTAAGCAGCCAAACTTCATTGCCGTCCCAGATAGGACCAATTGTATTGATCACGGTGCGGCGCTGTTTATCGTCTTTTGCGACGAACGGCAGCAGGATACCCACACCATAATCAAAGCCTTCAAGGAACAGGAAGCCCGTGAACAACACCGCGATCAAAATGAACCATAGGGTTTGCAGATCCATGAGCATCCTCCTCTAGTATGCGCCCTTATACTGCGGCGTTTTGTCTGTGGGCGCGGGCGAATCACCCGACCAAGGGATAAGTGAGCCATCATCCATCTCTTGACGAGCGAACTTTTGTAGTAGGTAGATGTCCGCAATCATCAGCACACCGTAGAGCAGCGTGAACCCGATCAGCGAAATCAGCAGCATTTCGGCGGTCACATTGGGCGATACCGCTTGATCGAGCGTCATCAATCCTTGCACAATCCAAGGCTGACGCCCAACTTCAGTCAGCATCCATCCGGTGCTGTTCGCCAAGTACGGCAGAATGATCGCCGGGATCAGCAGGCGCAGCAGCCATTTCCCCTTACCCGCCGCAAATTTACGCGTGAAGTAAAGATACAAGCCGACCAACGCCATCAAGAACATCAGGACTCCAGAGCCAACCATCGCGCGGAAGCTCCAGTAGGTGAGCCAAATCGCAGGTGGCACATAATCACCGGGTCCGTACTGCTCTACATACAACGCTTGCAGTTCGTTGATCCCCTGCACCATGCCGTTCGGTGTGTTGTACGAGAGGAAACTAAGCAGTGAAGGGATGCGAATGTTGAACACAGAGGTGCGATCTTCTTCATTGCCGATCTGGAACATCGACAGCCCTGCTGGGTCTTCCGACTCCCAAAGTCCTTCGGCGGCAGCGAGCTTCATCGGCTGTGTATCTGCCATCCGCTGACCCTGCGCATGACCAAAACCCATCGTTGCCAACACAGCAACCACGCCAACAATTAGTGCGATACGGGTTGAAGCGAGGAAAGCCTCAGAATTCTTCTTGCTGCGCAGAAGATGGAACGCGCTGATACCCAGAACAAAGAACGATGCCGTCGTTAATCCGCCAAGCGCAACATGGGGGAACTGAAGCCACACGTTCGGGTTTGTGATCAGCGCGATGAAATCCGTCATTTCCGCGCGACCACTCTCCGCAATGTGATAGCCCACAGGATTTTGCATGAACGAATTGGCGACGAGAATCCAGAATGCGGAGACATTCGCTGCAATCGCAACCAGCCAAATCGAGGCGAGATGCATCCGTTTAGGGAGCTTGTCCCATCCGAAGATCCACACGCCGAGGAATGTTGATTCGATGAAGAATGCGACAAGTGCTTCGACTGCCAGCGGTGCTCCGAAAATGTCCCCGACGAACCGCGAATACTCCGACCAGTTCATACCAAACTGGAATTCCTGCACGATACCTGTGACGACACCCATAGCGAAATTGATCAGGAGTAGTTTTCCCCAAAACTTCGCCATATGTTTGTATTTGTCGTCTTTTTTGACCACATAAAGGGTTTGCATCACTGCCACAAGAATGGAGAGACCCAAACTGAGCGGGACGAAGAAGAAATGATAGACGGTGGTGATCCCAAATTGCAGTCTTGCGAGGGTTAATGCATCCATAAATGACTCCAACAGAATCTCACGCTTACGAAAGCTGTGCAACTATAGTAATCAAATGTGCATTAAAGTGGCGCGCTTAAGCAAGATGATCTTCGTCACATTTGGGTGTCACTTGTCATGCCGATACCTGATTCCGCGCGACACTCAGAATGTAAAAGAACAATCGTCACGTATGCTTCGAGAGTGCCAAGGCAGGCGTAACATCGCGTCAAGTTCCCTCAGAAAAATGTACACGCCGAACTCAGTACCTTTGTCACTTTCACACTTTATGGTACATACATACACTTTAGGTACAAAGCGAATTCTGGTACTGCGGTTTCATATATGCGCTTGTGCGGATATACGAATAGGCTGATTAACTGCACGATTGAAACGGTCATCGCTACAATTCTGTTGATGAGATCAACCTCAACGGAGTGTACGCACCATGCAGAACCAGCCAGTTAATTCCGATGAAAGTGCTTCTGCTGTAGGTCAGCGAATTCGCATGCTGCGCGAGATGAGAGGCTTGTCTTTGCGCGCAATGGCGGAACGATGCGATTTGTCAGTCAATGCGATCAGCCGCATCGAAAGAGGGGAAAATTCGCCAACAGTAGCGTCGCTGCAGCAAATCGCTACTGCCCTCAATGTGCCGATTACCGAGTTTTTTCGACCGTCTGAACAACGCACGATCGTACACGTCCGGCGTGCAAATCGCATGCGCGCACAGCACGGCGGAATGAGTATCGAAAGTCTAGGCGCTGGTCTGACTAATCAACAACTTGAGCCGTTTATTGTTGCCATGCTGCCCGGAGCCGGGGTAGATACCAAACCAATCACGCACAATGGGCAAGAATTTGTGTACTGCGTGGAAGGCACAATCAACTATCAGGTTGG
>JAPKMU010000546.1 GCA_026645745.1 Anaerolineae bacterium
GACGCGGATCGCTTCGAGCATCTGATTCCAGTCGATCTCGTCTCCGCCGTACAGGATGTTGTACGTCATCACCTTGATCTGGACGGGCGCGGCATCGCCGCTGCTCGATTCGAGCGTAGGCATGAACAGCGGCGATACGGTGAATTCGGGCGTCGGCGTGACCTCTTGGGCGAGTACGCCGCCGATCACGAGCAGAGACAGCAGGAGGACGATAAACAAAAAGCGGATACGGCTCATCGGCATGTCCTTCCACAAACGAATGTGCCGATGAGCGTAGCGCGGCTGTGTTAAAACTGGTTGAGCTTTCGTGCTCGCATTTATGATCCCGGCGTGGCGGTCGGCAGACTTGCGCCGCTCACCAGCGCTTGCACATCCGTACCGACGACAACCGCAATATCTTCGACGGTCAAGCCGTCCGCGCCGGGCTGCACGCGTTCGGAGGGTAAGCCCATCAGCGCGGCGAGATAACGCGCCGTCCAGATGCGGTTCGATGTGCCGTACATGCGGATCGTCGTCGCCGCCCCGTCCGGCGCGGACGTGTTGCCGACGTTGGCGACCACGATTCCTTGAGCCGTCAGCCAATCCCGGGTGAGTCCTGCCAGCCCGGTCACGGTCGTGTTGTTGAACACGACGATGCTCACGTCGCCTTCCGCGAGTGCGCGTTCGCGGAGTTCTTCCAATGAGAGTTCTTCGGTCGGCTCAAACACCTGCTGAATCAGCGTGCGAATCGCACCGTAACGCGGGATCAAGACCTGCTCACCGCTGGTGTTGGTCGATAGATTCACGTAGAGGTTATCAATCGAGCCGGTGTGAATATCCGCTGTGTCGATGCTCTGTGCCAGAGTCGCCAATGACAGAATTTCCTCAAGCGAGAAGTCGGTCTTATAGTTGGCGGAAAGCTCCGTCCACAACTGCGGGATCGCCGTCAAGAAGTTGATCACGCCGCCCGCCGATAAGACTTCGTTTCGCAGCGATAAAATCACTTCCTGCTGGCGGCGTGCGCGGTCGAAGTCGCTGCCTTCGGTGGCACGGGTGCGCGCATACTGAAGCAGTTGTTCCGCTTGTAAACGCTGGCATCCCGCCGGAAAATATACCGGGATCGTACCGAAACCCGCGTCGGGATAATCCGGGTCGTTGATCTCGACCGTCGGGCAGACTTCCGCGCCGTTGGGAGCAACCAGTTCAACCAAACTGGTGAACACGCGGAAGTTGATCATCACATAATTGTCGATGCTGATGCCGAGATTTTCCTGAATCGTTCGCTCTAGCAGCGCCAGCCCGCCGCCGGGATAAGCGCTTTGTTCGCCTAACTGGTTGGCGGTGTTGATGCGCCCATAGGTGAAACCGGGAATCTGCACCCACAGGTCACGCGGGATCGACAAGATGCCAACGGTTTCACGCACTGGGTCAATGCTGGCGACCATGATCGTATCGGTCAAATAATAGCCTTCGTCGGCGATGCCTTCGCGCTGATCAATACCGACAAGCAGCACATTCACGCGGCGGGGATCATCCCATGTGTATGCCGCCAGCGGATCAAGCGTCGGGGTAATCGTCGGCGTGGGCGTGACCGGAGTCGCAGTTGGGGTGATATTCGGGTCAATTGTCGCGGTGGTAGTCGGCGTAGGCGGCAGCGGTGACGGGGTAATCGTTGGCTGCGCTTCTAGGAACTGATCAAATCCGAAGGCGACATCCATCCCGCTGCGGCTCAGATCGCCCGCGAAACTGCGCGCCAGCGAAAATGCGCCGAATCCACATAGAACTGTTGCGAACATCAGCACGATCATGCCGATGAGAAATGCCCATCCGGGAATACGCATAAAACAACCTCAGACATCCATGCAGCCTGAAAGAATAGACACGTCATTATACTAGCGCGGTGCGGGGTGTAAACACGCGGATCGCCTACGGCGGGGGTAGAAGCTGATGCATTCCCCCCGCCGCAGGGCTATAATCAGCGTGGGCATGCGAAATTTAACGAGAAGGAAAACCCATCGTGTCCGATGATCTGCGCCCCTCCCCCGCATACAAACCTGTTTCGCTGTTTGTCACCTGCATGGTGGATATGATTTACCCTCAAACAGGCGTTTCTGTCGTCACTATTTTGGAACATCTGGGAATCGAAGTGCGTTTCCCTGCGTCACAAACCTGCTGTGGTCAGCCCGCGTTTAATTCCGGCTTCCGTGATGACGCCCGGGCTATCGCGCGCCAATTTTTGAGTGCCTTCGCGGATGCGGAGGTGATCGTGTGTCCGTCCGGCTCATGCGCCGCGATGGTGCGCGATTACTACCCCACCTTGTTTGAAAATGATCCCGTCTTGTTCAAACAAGCGCAGTGGTTAGCAAGCATCACTTGGGAACTGACCGAATACTTGGTCGATGGTTTGGGAATCACCGACTTGGGCGCGAAACTCCCGCCGACAAAAGTTGCTTTTCATCATGCCTGTCACGGCTACCGAATGCTTGGCTTAGGCGAACAGGCAAAAGCACTGGCGTTGCATGTCGAAGGGGTGGAAGTGACCCAACTGCAAGGTGAGGATGAATGCTGCGGCTTTGGCGGCTTGTTCGCCGTCAAAATGCCGGAAATCAGCGCCGCGATGCTGAAAGATAAAGTCGAGGCGATCAACGCCGCTGACGCTGACACGATCATCACGGGCGACGTATCA
>JAPKMU010000547.1 GCA_026645745.1 Anaerolineae bacterium
TTGCGTCGCAGGTCAAGCCTGACTTGATCATGATGGACGTGCGGATGCCCAAGATGACCGGATATGAAGCCTGCAAAGCCATCAAGGGGATTGAAGCATTGAAAGATGTTCCCGTCATCTTCTTGACCGCAAAAGGGCAAGATGAAGAAGTTCAGAACGGGATCGAGGCAGGGGCAACGGCTTACATTGTGAAGCCGTTCATTCCGGATGAGTTGATCCGCCGGGTTGGGGAAATCCTGAAACAGAAGAACGGGGCGGCGTAACTCTGCGATGAGCGCCATCAGTTTTAACGGGGAACTGGTTCATTATGAGGTGCTGGGGCGCGGTCGCCCTGTGCTGCTGATTCATGGTTGGGTCGGCTCGTGGCGCTATTGGGTGCCGACGATGCAGCAGTTACAGGCGAAGTACCGCGTCTACGCGCTTGATCTGTATGGGTTTGGCGACAGCGGCAAGAACCCAAGCCGGTACTCGCTCGAACATCAGATCGCGCTGATTGACGATTTCATGAATCAGCTTGGTATCCCCAAGGCGGCGATCATCGCGCATGGGTTGGGGGGTATGCTGGCGATCATGTTCGCGCGCCGCTACCCGGAACGCATCCCGAAGCTGTTGGTTGCCAGCGCCCCATTGTTTGATCCGGGCGATCTGGATCGACGGACGCCGGCGGGGCGCAAAGTTTTGAGCAGTGCCGGACGCGCCCCTATTGAACAGCCGCAGCCGGAAGAATTTAGCTCAAATGCACCGACCGCGATGAGCGCCAGCGCTGCGATGCGCGCCGCATTGATCGAAGCGGCACGGGCGCGTGGAAACGGCATCCCGATTCCTGATACGGCGCTGCCACCCCCAACGCCGGACGACATGACGATGGATCGCGCCAAAATCCTGAGCGCCAGCACCTCCAATCCGCTGATGCCGATCCTGCTGCATGGCAATGTTCAAGCGCTTCTGGCGAAGTGCTTCAAAAAGACCGAAATATTTTACGAAAAGCTCGACGTGGATTCTCCGAAAACCGACGGACGCGCGATCATCGCGTCGGCGGCTTCGTTTGACGCGGGCAGAATGCTCGATACGATGCGCTTGCTGCCCATGCAAACGGCGATCATTCACGGCATGGATGATCCGATCATCCCCGTGCCGAGCGATGACGTTTGGAGCTATATCTCGGTCGATAAAGAAAGCTCAGTTTTGCCGATCACCCTGCCCGGTGTGCGTCACTTCCCAATGTTGGAAGAAGATCGCTTCATGGGTGTGGTGAATGACTTCCTCGAAACCGACGACCTCAATAAATTGGCGCTCCGCGATGTGCGGTGGCGCAGACGCACGCGCTGAGTCTTCCCATGAACCGCGATATTCTGATTTTTGCCAACGGCGACCCGAACGACGGCGCGATGGTGCGCCGTGCGTTTGAGTCCGCCCATCATCCGATCATTGCTGCCGCAGACGGCGGCGCACGGGTGGCGCGTGCCTTCGGCGTGACCCCCGATGTGGTGATCGGTGATATGGACTCGATTGACCCGGCGGAACTTGCCGCGCTCGAACAAGGGGGCGCGCAGGTGTTTCGTTATCCGCACGAAAAAAGCGAAACCGATCTCGAACTTGTGCTGCTGTGGGCGGCGCAGAACAAACCCGCGCGCGTGCGCATTTTTGGCGCGGTGGGGGATCGGCTCGATCAAACAATGGCGAATGTGTATCTGCTGGCGCTGCCCGCACTGCATGGAATCGATGCGCGAATCGCTGCCGGACGCCAAGAAACATGGCTCGCCATGCCGGGGACGACGACGATCAACGGGGCGGCAGGGGATACGATCTCTCTGCTCCCGTTAAGCGGGAGCGTGCGCGGCGTGACCACGCAGAATCTTTATTACCCGCTCAAGGATGAAGATTTGTTGTTTGGTCCGGCGCGCGGCGTGAGTAATGTCCTGAACGGCGAGCATGCCTCTGTGAGCGTCCGCGAAGGCGTTCTGCTGATGGTGCATACGATTGGACGGGCATAAACGATGCAGATCACAGTGCAAAAACTCGATCACAACAGCGTTTTGGTGTGGCAGTATCACGGCGAGATCGTCAAACAGGGCGACACTTGGGTGAAACTTGAGGCGAAAATGGGGCGTGACGCGCACACGGATCATTTTGATTTTCGTGTGGGCGACACGATGACCGAGTATTTTTATGCTGACCGCTGGTATAACGTATTCCGCGTGCAAGATGTGGACAGCGGCGCGGTCAAAGGTTGGTACTGCAATATCACACGCCCCGCCGAGATCAGCACCACACAGGACGGCGTGACTGTGAAGGCGGAAGACCTCGCGCTGGATGTGGTTGTCATGCCAGATGGCGCGATTCACCTCTTGGATGAAGATGAGTTTGCCGCGCTGCCGCTTTCCGATCTCGAACGGGGGCAGGTGTGGCATGCTGTTGGGCAGATTCGCGCGCTCGTCGAAGCCCGCTCCGCACCGTTTGACGAGATTGAGTAACGTTTGATCTCTCCATCGCAAAAGCTCCTCTCCCCCGCAGGCTTGTCCGATACTGACGTGATGGTTTTTCATCGCTCTCGCCTGTTTAACCCCTCCCCCGACCCCTCCCCGCTGGCGCAAGGAGGGGAGAAAACCGACTCGCCGTTTGCGCCCCTCCCCGAATTCGGTTCACGGGACGACAGTTTTGGGAG
>JAPKMU010000548.1 GCA_026645745.1 Anaerolineae bacterium
ACGGGTGTGCAGTCCGGCGACACGGTCACGACGTTCTATGATCCGATGCTGGCAAAAGTTGTGACGGTTTCAGAGAAAGGCGGGCGAGCCGAATCGATCCGGCGCATGTCGCGGGCATTGGCACACTTACAGATTCTCGGTGTGCGCACCAACGTTGATTTTTTGCGACGTGTAATCGCTGACCCGGATTTTGTGCGCGGCGAATTCAGCACCGGTTTTATCGATCAGCACCCTGATCTGCTGGCGGATGCGCCACCCCCGCCCAGTGCGTTGATCGCGGCGGCGCTGGCAAAAACAGGCTCACTCGCCGAGCATTGGCGCAGCCGCCCGATCAAGCAAGTTTTCTCGTATGGCGGGCAGAAGTATGAGATTTTCTTAAGTCCCGGTGTAAGAACAAGTAATGGCATGCGCGTCAACATTGGCGAACAGACGTGGGATGTACAGCATGTGTCGGCAGTACACCACACGGTCAGCATGGCGATGGATGGTCACCGGCAAAGCGCGGTGGTGTGGGAAGACGAGAACGATACATGGTGGGTTCATTCCGCCGCCGGAACAACCGGGTTATTGTGGGTTGATCCACTGCCCATTGGAGCCACCCGCGAACACAGCGCCGATTCGTTAGTATCGCCAATGCCGGGAACGATCATCGCGGTGAATGTTCGGGATGGCGAGCAGGTCGAAAAAGGACACATCCTGCTCATCATCGAAGCCATGAAAATGGAGCATCGCATCAAAGCTCCACACGGGGGAACTGTCCGGCAGATGCGCCTGAGCGTGGGCGATTACGTTCAGCAGGGTGTCCTCTTGCTCGAACTTCAGCCGGATGATCGCTAACCCCCGCCAGCTTATCTACTGGGAGGAAAGGATCAGTATGACGCGGTTCACGAAGGTAGTCTTTTTGTTCGTCCTCGCACTGGGCTTGATCGCCGTTTTTGGCGTGAGCGCTCAGGCAGACAACGTTTTACGGGTTGGCATGAATGCGCCCGTCGTCCTTGACCCGGCGCTGCACAGCAATGACCCCGAAACCGCCCTTAATCGCGCCATTTATGACTATCTGGTGGAAGTGCTGCCGGATGCGACCATCGGCGGCAATCTGGCGTCTGATTGGACGATCAGCGACGACAGCCTGACGTATACCTTCACACTCGTGCAGGGCGTCACCTTTCACGATGGCTCTGAACTCACCAGCGCCGATGTCGTTTACACCTTCAACCGTTTGAAGGAAGTCGAATCCCCTGCACTCAGCCTGCTCGGTGAATTTGAAGTCAGCGCGCCCGATGCGTACACCGTCGTGTTCACGCTGCCGCAAATCAACGCGGATTTCTTATACGGCGTGGCAGCGCGTCAAGCCTTGATCATCAAAGATGGTGAAGATGCGCCCAACGTACTCGGTGAAGGCGATGCCGCTTTCGAGAATTTCAATGGGACGGGTCCGTTCGTTCTCACACAGTTCGACCCCGGCGCGCGTGCCGTACTGTCCGCCAATGCCAATTACTGGAACGGCGCGCCAGCATTGAGCGGCTTGGAATTCATCTATATTGATGATGCGGTCGCTCAAGTGGATGCGCTGTTGAGCGGCGAAGTTGATTTCATCTTCAAAGTCCCGATTGCCCAGACGGATCGTATTGATACCGCCGACGGCGTAAGCGTGATTCAGGTGGCTACCAGTCAGCATCCTGTTATTCGCCTCCGCACCGACGAAGGCTTCGCAGGATCAAATCCGCTCGTACTTCAGGCGTTCAAGTACGCGACTGACCGCGAAGCGCTGAACGATATTCTCCTTCAAGGACGCGGCACAGTCGGCAACAATGATCCAATCGCGCCAGTGTTCGAATTCTTCTTCGATGATACGGTCGAGAACCAGACCTACGACCCCGCCCGCGCTTGTGAACTGCTCACAGAAGCGGGACTCGGCACCTACGAAGGTACGCTCTACGCGCCTAACGCTTTTGAATATGCCGATTTAGCGGCAGTGCTTCAGCAGCAGTGGGCGGCGGCGTGCATCAACGTCAATATCGAAGTGGTCGAAGAAGGGCTGTATTACGACTTCAGCAACCCGAACAACTACTTCGAGGTTGAACTGGGCATCACCGGTTGGGGTGATCGTCCGTCGCCGCAGATTTTGCTGCGTCAGGCATACGTCGCAGCAGGTATCGAAACAGGCTACAACGAAAGCCGCTTCAGCGATCCCGAAGTCGAAGCGCTGGTCGAAGAAGCCAGCCGCACGACCGATAACGAAGCGCGCCGCGCGCTTTACGCCCAGATCAGTCAGATTTTCTTGGAGCGCGGACCGATCATCATCCCCTATTTCGCTCCGCTTTTCGGTGGTCTGCGCGATAACGTACAGGGGCTTACGATGGCTCCCTTCCCCGGTTTGACGGATTTCCGCACGGTCAGCATCAGCGGCTGATCAAATTTCACGTGGAGACGGGGCGTGAGCGAATCATGCCCCGTTTTTCCAGATAGCACCTATCAACTCCCTTTTTCTCTGTGTTCTTTGTGGTTTAAAAACACGTTTGCCTTTCGACTTGCAGAAAAGGAACACGCTTGCTCAACGCTCTTAAACAGCTTGCGCGGCGTCCGCAGTCGCTTATCGGGCTGATTCTGGTCGCCATGTTCGCCTTACTTGCCGTTTTCGGTCCGGTACTCGCGCCGC
>JAPKMU010000549.1 GCA_026645745.1 Anaerolineae bacterium
GCAGCCTAAGCAAGGCGCATGCTAGCTCTCCCGTCCGCCGAAGGGCTGCCTCCGTTTGATCTGCTACCCTGTCAAGCGGCGGATGTCACGCTTATGTGGACGTGGAGCGGTGAGCCGTATGCGAGTCTGAGCGTGGGGGTGTGGGGGTTTCGGTTGCGGATCTAGGTAAGAGGACAGTTTTTGAGCTGCTCTAAAAAATCTTGCAGTCGTGCATCCAGTTTTAGAAATTCTGGATCGAAAAGTTGATCGAGTACATCTATTTGTTGGATTTCCCCATTGTAATAAAAAACGTCAAACTTGTTGTCACTCCGGGCACTGATCATTATGTTTTCCTTGTATCCACCATGCTCCTTCGCGCGCGATAAGATAAGGGTGTTCAGCGATTGACCAGCACGGATGTATTCACAATATCCGTGTTGAAGCAGACAAATAAGCTGATAAATAGGCACTAAACGTTCTTGATTTTGCCAAATAATCAGCTTTGCATAAAACAACTCCATCGCTCGCCACGACTGCCTGAAACTCTGGGTGATAAGGCTTTGTTCACCTGCATTTGACATGACTGATCCTTGGGATGGGTTCAGAGTTTGGATTTCCAGACGTAGTGCGCTTCATAACAACGTTCCCGAGTAGATAACAACAATGAGGCATCTTTCGAGAGTATGTAATTCTCTCAATATTAAGGCATCGATTTCACTCAGTCAAAAACGTTTCAGCTCCCGCGAAAATTCCCCATGTCGCCCCCTCCCCCTTTGATACGCTGAGAGCAGCCTAAGCAAGGCGTTCGCTCGTTTTTCAGGGTCAAAGGACTGCTCGTGAACCTCACTCAAGCGATTCAGGATTTGTTCAACGATATTCGGGATGTCGCCCAAATCATCGCCCCGATCGCGGCTGTCATAGGGTTCTTGGGGCTCGGGCTGATGTATCTCGGCTCCTCGTGGCCCATCATCGGCACGTGGAAGCAGGAGAACCCGCGCGCGGCAAATCAGGTCGTGATCGGGCTGCTGTTCGTGATTTTCGCGTCCAGCGTCACCGCGCTGATCTCGTTCAGCTAACCGATGTCCGCCGATTTCAAATCGCACGTGCTCCGCCGGGATGAAAAAGGCTTCGGCGGAGTGCCGTTCAAGCGACTGCTCTTGGGCGGCGTAGGCGGCGGGTTCGCCTACACCGTCTGCCGCCTGTTCGCGCCGGGCGCCGCCATTCCGCTCGGAGTCGTGCTGGCGATTTTACTGATCGTGCTCACGTCGCCGCGCGGCGGGCTGCCGCTGTGGATGCGCCTGTGGCTCGGCTGGCGCGGATCAATTCTGCTGACCGCAGCAGCACATCCACGAGGACTTGCGGCGGAAGTGGCGCGGCTGCTCACGCTGCCGCTCGAGGGGGCGCGCTTGGACGGCGGATCGGTGTTCGCGCCGCCCGCCGGACTGGTCGAAGTCGATCTGGCGGAGTGGGTGACGTTCGTCCGCGCACGAGATGTCGATCGCGGCGACGCGCTGGTGTTCGTCGCCTCGCCGCTGGAGGAAGCCCATGAGTGAGCGCGTGCGGACGTTTCTCATGGAACCGTTCGACATTCTGCTGCACGCGACCGAAGACGGCGTGACCGCGCTGCAAAGCCGATTCTCGACGTGGCTGCGCACGCTCAACGCCCCAGCGCGCTTTCTCTCATGGCAGATGCCCGCCACGCTCGACGACAAGATCGCGGCGGTGTCCTCCGAGGCAGAGACGACGAACGATGACGGGCGGCGGGCACTCTTGATCGAGTACCGCCGCGAGTACGAGCGGATGAACCGGGGTGCGGACTACCAGCGGGCGTTGTGCGAGATGGCGCTGTGGGACGACGCAAATGCGCGGGCGCTCGGCGCGGGGTTGGCATCGGCGTTTGAAACGCCCGTCACCGAGGCAGCCTTTCCGCCGCTGTTCGTGGGACGGTACGCGCTCCGGGATCGCCCGTTCTGGCATCTCGCGCCGGAAGGGCGACCGGGTGGTCGTCCGCTGTGGGCGGTGCTGACGAGCTACGAATTCGCGCCCGCCACATGGAACTTCTTCCGCCCGCTTGCGCCGCTGCTGCGGCTGAACTTTCCCTTAGCGCTGGCAGTCGATATTCCGAAAACGTATGACCGCAACGGCGCGATTGATGCCATTGAAAACATCATTCAGGCGTATCAAGTCCATCTTGCGGGCGTGCGCGGAGAAGATTCGCGCTCAGTCCAGCGGATTACCGACTGCCGCCGCGCCTTGAGTGAGATCAACAACGGGGACGCGCTGCATCTGGTGCAGATCGCGGTCGCCGTCGCGGCGGACGATCTGCCCACGCTCAAGGAGCGGATCGGCGCGGTGGTCAACGAAACGCGGGCGTGGTTTTCGCTGCGGCAGGAAGCCGGGGAACTGCTCACGCGGGCGGTTGGGTTCTTCTCCGCCACACGCACGAAAGACCTGAACCTCCCGCCGACGCTGTGGACGGTCACGTCGCGCGAACTCGCGCTCATGCTCGCGCCGCTCGGCTACCGCAAGCTGTCGAATACCGACGGCGTGCTGCGCGGGGAGGCGGTCGGCGGGGCGTATCCGGTCTTTCACAACTCATGGCGTGACAAACGCGCGACGCACGAGATCTGGGTCGGATCGAGCGGATACGGCAAAACCTTTGGAATC
>JAPKMU010000054.1 GCA_026645745.1 Anaerolineae bacterium
CTTCCGGGTAGCGTAATACCGTCGGCGCGGCGATTCCGATCAGCATAACGAGCGGGAGACTTGTCGCAACCGATTCTTGGTACGTCAGCAAGGCACGGTTGGTATAAGGAAGATAAGCAAACTGCGGCAGAAACATCACCGCCGATAATCCAAGCGACACTACCCCCGTGATTCCCCAGATTCGCACCATCCTCCACAACCAACGCCCCGGCGTTTTGCGTTCGAGCCACAAAAATCCGGCGATGCTCAACAGCAGCATAAACCCGTGATAAACAAAATATTGCGTATTGCCGATCATCACTGCTGCAAACACGATTCCGAGCAGCAGCATATAGGTCGTTCGCTGTGTGATCCATGCCGCATGAAAGAAGAAATACGCCCAAGGAATCATCGTCAGAACGGGGATCAGCCACCAATGACCGCCCGACATGTGAATCAGCAAACGCGGCGCGAATCCGTAGATCAACGCACCAATGAATGCTGCTTCGGGGCGGATTCCGGCAAGGCGTCGTAATACCATGTACATCCCGAATCCTGCCAACCACACATGGATCACCATATCGAGTGTGAGCGCCAGCGGCAGCGGAATCACTTGGATGAACATTAGCCAGTGGATCGGGTAGGGAATCGGGTTTTGCAGATTACCGAACAGTGGAATCCCGCTTAACACATACGAACGCCATTGTGGAATCTGTCCGGTGGTATTCAGAGTTTCGCGGACATAGTGGCTCAACGTCCAGATTTCGCGGTCGAGGTCAGTCCCTAAACCGGAGGTTGGCATGATCATCGGGAACGGCGGGAGCAAGAACCGTACGAAATAAATGAGCGTCAAGACGAGAAGCAGCCCGATCAGCAGCCAATCGGCGCGTGTGAGTCGATGTTTGAGCATGTCAGAACCACGTATCAGGAAGCATCAGCAGGAACAGAAAACTCGTTCCCCACAGCCCCGCCGCCCATAGGATCCGGCGCGGGTTCTGCTCGGCAAGATAGATCAATCCGCACACCACCAGCGGAAGCGCCACGCGATATGCCGCCGCCGGGTCTACCCAACTTACGTCAGGCATGAACATCACCCACGCCGCACCTGCTAACATCAACGCTGTCCCGAAGGTGATCTGCCGTTTGATCGCCTGCCATGCCGCCGCGATAAACAGAATCAGGGTTGGAATCGCCAGCCATAAGACGAGAAACGCAAATTCGAGCGGCGTTTCTTCCGCGAATAACCCATTGAACGGAATCGGCAGCAGATTTTGCGCCGCCGGGTAGCGTATCGGCAGGGTGCCAAAGGTTATATACAGTACGCCCCACCACGCCAAAAATGCGATTACAGGGGCAGAAAGCACGTACAACCCGCGCCGCCAATCCCCACCGCTGATCGCATGCAAGGCAATCGCCGCCGCGAACACTAACCCGATCTCTTTCGTAAGTGTTGAAAGGATGAGCATCACCGCTGTCACGCGGTTGCGCCGATCTTGATACGCGATCAGCGCCGCCAACCCAAACGTGATACACAGCGGCTCATTCAAGTCCAAGCGCACAGCGATCAATGCGCCAAACCAGACAGAATAGGCAAGTGCAGCCCAAGCAAATCGTGGGCGGCTGATCTTGGCGATTAAATACGCCAAGAGCGCGGCGTTTAGACTGTGCGCGATAACATTGAGAAGAATCAGTGTATAGGGTGCATATCCGGGATTTCCGAGCGCCAGTGCACGCGCCGTAACAGGGTAGATAATGCGCTGATAGCGAAGGGTTGCCCCGTCAAGGAACGGCGTCGCATTCGAGCCGACCGCGGCAATATACAGCGCAAACTGCCCGTCATAGCCCCTCGTCGCGGCAGGTTCACCGCAGCAAAACTGCCGTCCAATACGCGCAAAATCGAGTGCATCGTATTGAGTCAGCGCCAAAAGCACAAGCGCAGCAGTCAGGATCAGCGTGATTGCGCCCATCGTAAAGGCAGCGGCGCGCGGGTTGCGAAGCAGCATCGTGTTCCATCCATTTCCATCATGGCTCTATCATGCCACGAGGCGCTGACAAAACAAACCGGGCGTTGATGCCCGGTTCATAAACCCTGTATGCAGTTGTGCCAAACGCACTAGCTCAGATAGTCCCGCAGGTTATGTGCAAGCCGGGGGTGTCGCAGCCGTCGCAGTGCCTCTTTTTCAAGTTGGCGGATGCGCTCACGGCTCAGTCCAAACTTATTGGCGATTTCTTCGAGCGTGTGCGGTTCACCGCCACCTAGCCCAAACCGCAGCCTAAGAATGTGACTCTGGCGTGGTGTGAGTTCGG
Source organism: Anaerolineae bacterium (assembly GCA_026645745.1). Lineage (GTDB taxonomy): Bacteria > Chloroflexota > Anaerolineae > Aggregatilineales > Phototrophicaceae > Flexifilum. The sequence goes on from JAPKMU010000054.1 coordinate 2,287, forward strand.
CAAGCACTTCTTCGATGGTTTCCTGAAGCATGTGCTGTGTAGCGGATTCGACCGGGCTAGGTGAATCCTGATCTTCGATGAAGTCCCCAAATTCGCTGTCGCCGTCATCCCCAACCGGGCGTTCGAGCGCGATGGCGTGCTGGCTGGCATCCATCATGCCGCGAATCGTCTCAACCGGCAGATCCATTTCCAACGCGATTTCTTCAGGCGATGGGCGGCGTCCGCGCGATTGTTCGAGCGCTTGGGCAGTACGATACATTTGGCGGATGCGTTCGGTCATATGGAGGGGAATACGGATGGTGCGGGTTTTTTGCGCGAGTGCGCGGGTAATCGCTTGGCGGATCCACCATGTGGCGTAGGTGCTGAACCGGTTGCCGCGTTTGTAGTCGTATTTATCGACAGCACGCATCAGCCCAACATTCCCCTCTTGGATCAAGTCCGGGAAAGGCAGACCCTGTCCCATGTATCGTTTGGCGATACTGACAACCAAGCGGGTATTCGCGCGTCCCAGATGTTCACGGGCAGCCTGTCCATCTTGCAGCAGGCGTTCCAACTGAGCGCTAATCGAAGGACTGCACCGTTCGCGCATACGCAGCAGCGTTTCACGCGCCTGTTTGCCCAGTTCGATCCGTTTGGCGAGGTCGATTTCTTCAATCGCCGTCAGGAGCGGTTCCTGAGCCATCTGCCGGAAGTAAAGCCCTACCGGGTCATCAGGCGAAACCGCACTGATATCCCCAACGGTTGGGTCTTGAAGCACTTCTTCCGGTTCAAACTCAATGACTTCTTCTTCCTCCACTAGTAACAGCCTATCGGGGAGTTCGCTTTCTTGACGGAGCTGGACTCCAAGTTCATCCAACTCGTAAAGGAGCGATTCGATGGAAGCACCGTCATCGCCTTCTTTGTCCAACACGTCGAGTACATCTTCAAAGGTCACGTATCCGCCGCGCTGGTTAGCCCGACTCAGTAATTCCTGTATCACGACGATCCTTTGCCTCCTATGAGTAAGGGTGGCACCGACACCATGTTCGTACTGGAAAGGTACAAACCCGATAGGATACGGGCAGCGCAGTTTCCCGCGCACATGAAAAACTGCTTAATTTTAACACTATTCTGACGAAGATGTGAACTACCAAATGAAAAACTTCACAGGATTCATGCGTCGTGTGTCCTATTTTGTGTAGGAATTGCTCCCAAATCAAATACCTTCAGCCGATGGATACCCCACCTCCGCACATGGGATACTCTGTAAGTATCCGATGTTGTGAGGAGTATTTGACGGTGAACAATAATCAGAACAGCGGTTTCTGGGATCAAGTTGCAGGCAAGTGGAAGCAGCTTCGCGGTGATATCCGTTCGCGTTGGGGTGACTTGACCGATAACGAAGTTGAGCAAATTGCGGGTGAACGCGACAAACTGATCGGCAAGATTCAAGAACGTTATGGGCGCACCCGGCAAGAAGCCGAACGTGAAGTCGATGAGTGGGCGTCGGGCTATCGCAACTACTAGCTCGTAACAACGCTCAAGACTAAATCAGTCAGCAGAAACCGCCTCTTTTCGAGGCGGTTTCTTATGATCTGTTGCGCGTTAGTCGTCATTTGACTATGCTTATATCAGCGTAATGTAGAGGCGTTCCGGATGACCACGCGACGATTTTCTGACGAAGATTCAAACGATCCCAATGAGCCATACGAAAACATGCCGGGGCGCGAGGAACCTCCCCAGTCTGTGTCTACACCCGGCGTTCGTATGCCGAACACGTCAATTCCGCGTGAGCGTCCCGCCGATCCGTCGCCGCTGCGCGACCGCGATACCAACACAATGAGCAGTGCGCGCGGGGCAGCACATCTGCCGCGCACGCTGACACAAGTCTTAAGCGAAGCCAATGATCGGGTTGTACGCGGCGATTTAGTTGACTTTGTGCCGATGCCAACCGGATTTGACCCACTCGACGGGTTAATCGGCGGTGGGCTGCGCAAGACCGAGCTTGTGCTGTTGGGCGGAGCACAAGGCGTCGGGAAAACTATCGCCACGCTGCAAATCGCGCGCAATATTGCCGCACGACCCGATCAATATGTGTTCTATCTCTCGTATGAACACACCGAAACCCACCTGATGCACCGCCTTTTATGTCTTGAAAGCGTGAACCCGCCCGAAGTTGACATCACACGCGGGATCAAGCTGCAAGACTTGTACAAAATTATCGTTGCGCAGCGCGCACGCGGATTCATGGGCGGCAAAGAAGAAACCTTAGGATCGCTCCAAGCGATTTTGAAAGATAATCCCAAGACCGCACCTGCCCTTCAGCGGTTGCAGCGGTACTCAGACCGCATGATTCTGCTTAAAGCAAGTCCTGCCGTCACCACACTGAGGTCAATCAAGGAGATGACGTCGCGCTTGTGCGAGGCGACGGGCGGAAATGTCGTGCTGTTTGTCGACTATCTGCAAAAAATCGCCGTTCACCCTGAGCGCCCCCGCGATGAAAACGATAAAGTCACGATTATCGTTGAGGGTCTAAAAGACATCGCCATGACACTCGACATTCCCGTCTGGGCAATCGTCGCGGCAGATCGTGAAGGCTTAAAGAGCAAGCGCATTCACTTGTTCCACATGCGCGGCAGCAGTGCATTGGACTATGAGAGCGACATCGCCCTGATCATGAATAACAAATATCAGATCATGGCGAAAGATCACGTCAACTTTAACCCATACACGGCAAAGCAGTTCCGCGACTGGGTGGTGTTTACGATTGAGAAGAATCGCGCCGGACGCGCCATGCTGGATATGGAATTCCAACTGCATGGTCCACATTTCGCCTTCGATCCGCGCGGACAAAAAGTCCAGCAGCAGTTAATTGACGACAAAATCATCGAGACGTAATGCCTTGAGTTTTACACGCCGCAAATTCATCACCGCCGCTGCTGGAGGACTGGTTGTCCTCGGCAGCGGTGGTTTGTTGTATGCCACCCGCATTGAACCGTTGTGGATCGAATTCACACAACTTTCGCTCACACTTCCGCGCCTTCATCCTGCCTTTGATGGCTACCGACTGCTCCAGTTCAGCGATATTCACTTTGATGGTCGCTTCATGGATCGGGAAATGCTGCTCGATGTGATCGCCGCCGTGCGTACGCAGCAGGTTGACGCTGTTGTATACACAGGTGACTTTGTAACCGATCATGTCAGCGCGGATATTGAGCAAATCTTAGGCGAAACATTCGCTAGTTTGCATGCCCCGGATGGAGTGTTTGCCGTGATGGGCAACCATGATTATTGGTCAGGGGTTGAAGCGCTCCGGCGTGCACTTGACGCGGCAGGCGTCATCGAACTCGATAACCGAGTCCATACCCTACGGCGCGGCACGGGAACACTCCATTTATGCGGTTTAGATGACATTTGGGAGCGGCATCACCGACTTGATCACGTTTTGGCACAAATCCCGGATGATGGTGCAGCTATTTTGTTGGCGCATGAACCGGATTTCGCCGATACCACCGCCGCAACCGGGCGCTTTGATCTTCAACTTTCCGGGCATTCTCACGGCGGGCAGGTGAACATCCCGTTGATCGGTCCGCCGATTCTGCCTTGGTTGGGGCGCAAATATCACACCGGGTTGTATCAAGTGGGTTCACTCATCCAATACACCAACCGAGGGATAGGTACAGTGCAGATGGATTGGGATTTGCCTGCCGTGCGCTTCAACTGCCGACCGGAGATCACGATCATCACGCTGCGATCAGTGTAATGGTCGTCACCTGACATTCATCCTCACTGCGAATATTTCTCGCAAAACCATACCCCTACAGATATTGCCTTGCCATGATATAGATGAGACGATAAAAACGTTCGATTTGCATTAAGGCAGCAAGCACTATATCTTGTTTTTCTCCAAAGGATGTGCAGCCATGAACCGCCGCCTTTTCACAAGCCTTCTCCTTGTCGTCGCCACGCTTGTTGTTTTTTCTGCCGGTCCAGCCCAAGCCTTGAAATATCCGCCGACTCCTAACATTCCTACTCGTCCCCCGGTCAGCTCAGCCGATCTATACAGCGTAGATCGCTGTGGCACAGATAATACAGGATGGGCGGTGGATGATATCATCCACTATTGGCAAGTTCGAACACGCTGGCAAGGCTGGTATCCTGTCTTCTACACTTACACAGAAGATTTTGATTATACGGCTGCCTGTTACAATCACGATAACTGCCCAAGCTTTGGGCATAGTCGCGCCGTCTGTGACACTCAGTTTTACATTGACCTGCTCACGATTTGCGAGCAAGGTCGTGATGGGGATGCGAAGAATTGGTGCAGGAGCACAGCATTTAACTACTTCCTTGCAGTTTCGGCGTATTCGCTCATTATCGGTGGTTAGTGCGTCGTTGACGATGCTGCCGGAGCGTCGCCTATTCCTCGCTCCGGCAGACGAAGCACCTAGCCGATCCGCTGTGGGACATACAGCACTGTTCCGACAGGGATTATTCGGGGATTGTTCAAGCAGTTCGCCGCCGAAAGTTCACTGATTGAACTGTTCGCCCGTTCTGCGATCTCGCGCAGTGTATCTCCCGCCTGCACTCGGTATGTAAACCATCCCGGCGGCGGCGGACAAAAAGACTCTTCATCCGTGACGAAGTGAATTGTAGGCGTAAGCGGTACAGACGATTCGGAACTGGTGCACGCTGCGAGGTTAAGACTCACCAGCGCTCCAATTAAGACACGCCATCGTAAGTTGCGCCCTCTGCGCATGTTCAGTACCATTCAACTGTCCGTTTGATTAAAGTACATCAGGAGTCTTCTCAATGCGCCGTTTGATTCTCGCGCTCGTTGGTATTTTGGCGATCATCGCCATCGCTTCGGCAGGTTCAGCCGTTAAGACGGTTGAAGCTGCACCGAATGGATGCGGTCCTTCAGCCCTTGCCCTTTATTATGTAATTCCGGACAAGATTTATTACTTCCACATCACCCGTTGGCGTACCGAAACCTTTGATTTCACTTCGGCGTGCAACGCACACGATATTTGCTACAGCGGCAGCGGCATCGACCGTGCCACCTGTGACACCAATTTCTATAACGGCATGCTTGCGGTTTGCAATCGCGGATGGACAGCCACCTCGCGTACATGGTGTCGTGGTTGGGCGTGGACGTATTATCAAGCGGTGCGCACGTTTGGCGGTTTTGCTTACACCGCATAAGTAAATCACGGTACAGCCGCAAGGTTTTCGGTACTTCGCTTTCTTGCGGCTGTGCCTTGAGGTCTTGTTCTGCCTATTCCGCGCTGAACATGTGGATGTGATTGAGCTTACTTAGCTCGCGCACCTGTTCATCAGCGCGGTAACTGCTCCGCACCAACGGACCGCTTTCCACCCATTTGAATCCGAGTTCAAGTCCGATTTCGCGCAGACGATCAAATTCCGCCGGAAGGTAAAATCGCTCGACAGGCAGATGATTCCGGCTCGGCTGGAGATACTGTCCGATGGTGAGGATGTCCACCCCGCGCGCGGCAAGATCGCGCATGACTTCGACGATCTCCTCGAAGGTTTCGCCCAACCCCACCATGATTCCGCTCTTGGTCAGCACCAGCGGATCCATCTTCTTCGCATTTTCGAGCGTCTTCATCGCCCATTCGTAATGATCTTGCGGCTGCACTTTCTTGAACAGACGTGGAACCGTCTCAACGTTGTGATTCAGGATTTCCGGCTGCGCGTCCATCACGATTTTGAGCGCCGCTTCACTGCCCTTGAAATCCGGGATTAACACCTCGATGCTGCATCCCGGCTGAAGCTGACGAATCCGCTTAATCACCATCGCAAAGATCGGTGCGCCACCGTCGGCGCGTTCGTCGCGGTTCACGCTCGTAATCACAACATGGCGCAAGCCGAGCGCACGCACGCTTTCCGCAACGCGGTTGGGTTCGTTCCAGTCGAGCGGGCTGGGTCGCCCCGTCTTGATGTCACAAAAGCCGCATGAACGTGTGCAGGTATCGCCCATCATCAAGAATGTTGCCGTGCCGCGCCCCCAACATTCACCGAGGTTCGGGCATTGTGCTTCTTCGCATACAGTATTGAGCTTTTTGTGGCGCATCAGCTCAAGGACGCGATCATAGTTTTCGCCGTTCGGGGCGCGCACTTTGATCCAAGGGGGACGGCGTCGGGGGTGTTCGGGATCAGGCTGCCATCCCGGATCATTGGTGCTGGGGATCGCGTTAGGATCGATCAGGTTGGTCACAATCGAAACTCCACTCTCTGTAAGAGACGGAATTATACTCCTGCATCCGCCGCCGGGTCGAGAGTCACCGCCGCCGCGCTGAAGAGGTGCATCATCGAGCGCCAGATCACCAGCGCCGCCGCTTCACGCAGCGCAATCGGCGCAAACGTCGCGATCAAAATGCCGGGAAACTGCTGTGCTTGTGGAAACACAAGCGGAATCACCGAGTACCCAATCAGGAAGAAGATCAAATACAAGACTAATTGAAGGGCAGTAAACAAACCAACCGCCGCAATAATCGCGCTGGATCGGCTGTTGGTGACCGCTGGACTCCACATACCAATGAGCGCCGCCAGCCCAAACGTTTGACCCACATCGACGGTCATCACACCGGCAAGGATCACCCGAACAGGAACCGTATTCTCCTCTGGTGTAAGCCGGAACAATCCATCTGCGCCTAACCCAAACAACAGCGATGATGCGCCGAGGACGACTGCTGTACCTAGAATCGCCCCGATCATGCCGCTGTTACGCGCCACCCAGTGGCGGCAGTATGCGAGATGAACCCCAATCCGACCAATCGGTATAACCGCCATGAGATCGTAAGTCTTGTGTTCGTGCTCCGCGCCGATCACCCCGGCTATCGAGCCAGTCGTTACAGCGCCAACAACGCTGCTCACGATTGGCAGCATCAAGCTGGCATTAACAAGCGAGAATAGGCTGACAAAGATTACAAGGGGACCAATGAACAGGAGAAACACCAGCGGAACTGCGATCAACAAGAAAGCGCGTACAACATAAAAAACAACGTTGTGCGCAATCGCAATACGCATGATTGGCACAGCAGTATGAAAGCGTTCCATCTGCTGCAAGCGTGTATTCAAGGGAGACGATATACGCGTCAAAAGCAGGCGCAAAAACCGCCATGTGAGCATGACAGACTTGCTCCTTTCGACTCAATTCATAGTATATACCCGACTCAGGGATAATTTCCCCACACATAAGCATCTGCTTGACCAAGCGCCGGATAAACGCCCTCACTCAAGCGGGTGATCTCTCCAGTGGTCACATTCATAGCGAGCAGGAAATAGCCTAAATCGTCCCCTGCGACGTTCCCAGCGAATGCTAAGTGTGTACTATCCGGCGACCAGATCAAGCGCGGCGGATTCGGTCTGTTTTCCGTCGTAGAAAACGCGCAGTATGAGCGTGTCGCACCGGTCGCAACCTCGGTGATATGAATGGTCGATAACCCCGTATCAACCGCCAGTGGATCAACCGTTGGATCGGCTCCGGAGAGAGGGGTTACCCAATACGCGATAAAGCGATTATCAGGCGACCAACTGAGTTCCCCTACAGAAACACCGTTGATGCGCAAATCACCGTATTCACTGTGCAAATCGGTGATCTGCATCGGCTGTGCATCCAATTGATCCGGGCGAATCAGGAAAAGCTCGGCGGTTTGGGTATCGTCTCCCATCAGCGGGGCGACATACGCAAATGCATCACCATCCCGCGACCACGCACGCGCATTATAATAAGCAAGATCAACGCCGAGCGGAATGCGTATGACTGGATTATCAAGTCGAACAAGGGCGCGCTCAAAACCGTCACCTACCGCGTTAACACTAACGCGAAGTGCCCATAACCCATTCGGCTGAACAACTGTCACGCCTTCAACATCATAATCGACGCGATCCGACATTCCCTCCGTGAAGGAGTAAGCGTGATGCCCCGGCGTCCACACAAGGAATCGACTGCCGCCCCACCATTCCACATCAATCGCGGACTCGATCACCAAGCGGCGCTCCGTGCCGTTCAAACGCATGCGGTTAAATGTGTGGGTATCGCTGTTCAGATAGAGTATCCATTGGAAATCAGGCGACAAGCGGCATCCATGACCACAAGGCGCAGTTTCCGGCAGCGGATAACGCCGCCCACTTTCGACCTCATACACCCACAGCGCAGCGCGATCAAATGCCGTTAGGATGATCCCTCCCGGCTGAAATGTACTTCCACGTTGAACAATGCCCGCAGCAGGGCACACGGAGGTTATGGTCGGGTCTTGGGCACGCACAGTGCCCATTCCCAACAAAAACAGACAAGCAGCGGTCAGAATTACCCGTACAGCTTTTTTCGCCATAAATCATCCGGTGAAGGTGGTTCCGGGCGATCGAGTGTCATGACATGAACGCGGCTGACCCGCCCAGACTCCCGGTCGCCACCATCCCCAATATATAACCGTTCATTTACCAAAGCACAATCCATTGGGCGATATAACCGCATCCCGAAAAAATCATCCACCAGCCCCGTCGTTAGCCGAATTTCATCTTCTTCGCGGTTAAATGGATGCGCGACATGCAGCACACAAGTATCGTAGTCGAATGGCAGCCCGTCACGGTCAATCTTCTCCTCGCCCAATGCATACGCAATTCGTATCCGTCTGCATACGATAAACCAGTCCGGTTGGATCACCTGCACTTCGGAAAGCACATAGCTTTCGGCAAGACCGATTACCGCTTGCGGCTCAATTGAGACAGAGAGAATCTTAGCGAACGCGAATTTATCCGCGACCGTGAGCGTTCGCACAAGTTCGTCGACTCGTTCCAAACCGCGCAGCCCTCGATGGCGCGGTCCGGCATAGTTCAGACGCATCGTATGCCAAACCCGATTCGGCGCGACTGCACCCTCTGGAATAACGAGCGGCGTCACCGGAAGCGCTGTGCCACCCGCCTCGTCAACCGAATTTTCGACCTTCCCATCGGGTGCGATTTTATGCTGTGCCAGCCAGCCATCATCTCCATAAAGTTCTTCGGCATACACAGTGCCATCATCAGCGATTCCAAGAATCGCGCAGTCACCAGAATGACGCAGTTCTGTAGTAAATACAGGCGACACACTAAAGGGATAAATCATGCTCACTTCCGTCGCTCTCAACTCCTTAACGGAGATGTTAGAGTTTGCCCACACGTTGATCGTCTTGCCAACGATCACATGTTATACTCAAGGGTGAAGTCTTTATGCGTTCCGGGATTATAGATACGACGATGACGAATCCACTGATGGTGACGTCCATTATACCGGATGATGCGGGTGCCAGTGCCGCCGAAGGTAATCACGAACGAGAGCGCGAAGGGGCTCAGGATTTTCTGCGTCAGACCGCCGACTTGCGAGCCGTTCATCTTCCGCCTATGCCTTCGCCCGCAGCCGAAACAGGGTTGATCACCGCTGTGAACGTGATTGGCGAAGAAGCAGAAAATGATGCTGCGCAAGACGCATCTCGGGTTGAGAATGAAGCCGAATTAATCGGCATGAATGGCGACCCTGTCCGTGTCGCTGCCCATCTTCATGAATCGGGAGATAAGCTGACCGGAAAAGTCTTGATTATTGAGGATTACCCGGAAGTCGCTGATGTCATCAATGTGATCTTGCAGCGGATGGGCTTTACAACCGCTGTTGAGAGTCACGGGTTGCGCGCATTCGAGCGCTTTAGTTTGATGCAACCAGATATCGTTATGCTTGATCTTGCACTGCCTGATGTTACGGGTTGGCGCGTGCTGGATGCGATCAAAGAACGGCACGGCACTGGATCACGGATGCCAATTGTGATCGTGATGACAGCATATGGCGATCCGGCAAATCGTCTGGTTGGCAAGCTGCAAGGCGTTCACGCCTATCTGATCAAGCCGTTTACGGCAGATGAGCTTCAGAAGGTCGTGCGTGAGGCACACAAGCATCTCTCCTGAACCGGACACAGCAGCTTCCGAACAGCCACTGCGTGCGGCATGGCAGTGGTTCTTCATCGGAACGCTCATGCTGTTGGTGGTCGCTGTGGCGACGGTGTTCTTTCTGCTAAGCTGGTTGGATCGCGCCGGGAACGCAGACTCTAACCCATCCATTCCCTCCGAACAGTTGATCGACACACTGCGCCGTACCGGGCGACCGGTGCAGGCGCTTTATGCAGTTGAAGCCGAGGCACTTGCCGCTGGATGGACGCCTGAATCCTTCCGGTTGGCGGGTGATTTATGGCGCGAAATCGGCGATCACTATACCGCCGCCGCCTATTGGGAGCGCGCCGCCCTCACCTTGACTGATGATCTCCCCTTGATGCGTGATCTCGCCCAAGTTTATCTTGATCTGGGCGAATATGGCTCAGCGGCGGACGCGTTGACACGACTGCTTACACTTGAGCCAGAACTCAATGATCAAAACTGGGCAGCCTATCACCTCGGTTTGATCCGCGCCGCAGTTTCTCCCCCACCACTCGAAATGTTGGAGTTAGCGCTCCGTGAACCTGCCTACGCCCCGATCATTTCTCCCGTATTGCAAGCGCTCACCGCCGAAACGCCGGAAACATCACGCGCCCTTGATGTCGGAATTGCACTCGTGAGCGGTGAACAGTGGGCTTATGCAGAACTCGCGTTTGAACAAGCCGTCGCGGATTCGGACTACGGGGCGTTGGCGCTGGCATATACCGGATGGGCGCGCGACATGCAAGGCGAAGATGGTGGTTCAGAGATTCGCCGCGCCATCGTTCTTGCGCCGGATGATGCGCGTGTACGGTTCGTTTATGGTCTGCATTTACGCGCCGCCGCCGATAACACGGGCAGCCTTCTTGCCTTTGAGCAAGCCGTCGCGCTCGATCCAACCAGTCCAGCCGCTTATGCCGAGCTTGCGCGTGCTTATGCCATCATCGGTGATCGCTCAACAGCGCAGTATTGGTTTGAAGCCGCTCTTGTCCTCTCCAACAACGATCCCCGCTATCAAGCGCTCTTGGATCAGTTTTACGCGCAAGAAGCCAATCTACGCGCCAGCATCGGCTTGGATGACGCCGAAGTCGTACCGGATATCACGCCCGAAGCCACTCCTGAGTCTTGAACCCAGCGGAGCGGGAACACTATTGAGCCTGTGGAGAAATGCGATGTTCAGCCGCACGACGCCGTATGCAACCACTGCCGCAGATCAGCCGATTTTCCAGATGGAGACGCGCCAGCTCGCGTGGGCGAGTGATAAGCGGACATTCACCGCGTTGAGCCTTCAACGTATCCGGCGGGCTGCCGTGAACAGCAGTATGCTAATGCTGGTTCTCATGGGCGGCTTGGCGATATTACAGCGGTATAACCTCTCCTTCAGGTCACTTTTGGAACTGCTTTATTCGGGTTCGCTGCTGCTTGCGCTCGTCGGCGTTTTGATGAGTTTTCAAATCGACTTTCTCAGCATTGCTGCATCGGTGAACAGCATTAATGGAGATGTGAACAGCGGACGATGGGATTTATACAAGCTGGCAGGCGTCCGTGAGGGGCAGTTCACAGTCGGCAAGCACGCGATCGCACAGGTGCGCGTGTGGCGCACCGTGATGACCGTGATCGGTGTACGCGGCGGCGCAGCAGTACTTTTCATATTCGCGTCAATCATCAGCACGCTTGTCTATAATCCGATTTTTTCACAAGGCGGCTTGCGACTCGGCAGTGTGCTTCCGCAGTTCGTCGTCAGCGTGATCTTGATGGGAATCCCCGGCTGGTTTTTTCTGATCGAGCCGATTCTTCGGCTTCGCGCCATGACCGCAGTCGGTCTGATGATTTCCGCGCATGTTCGCAGTGCCAGCATGTCACCGCTTGCAGCCTTTGGCGTTACGGCAGGAATTTGGATTGCGCAGATCGCCTTTCTCGCGGCGTTTGGCTGCGGCATGAGCATGTTTCTGATTCCGCTAATGTTTTATGGATCGGGTCTTGTGTGCGGACTGCCGATTATTTTGGGCTTGTTGATCGCCGCCATGCACGCCTATTATGAAATACTCAAGAACTTTTCACTGCGTCGTGCTGCCTTCCGCCTTGCGAGTCTGGAATCGAACTCCTAGAATCTCCCCATTGATTAATTCCGATGAGGCATGCCGTTTATGCTCAAGCGCTGGCTGTGGATTCTGATTCCCGCACTTCTGGTCATCATGCTGTGGAGCTTCACGCGTACAGCGGCAGATTCGCATTATGTCGTCAGCGCTGAAGCGGGAACGCTGGTATTCGCGGCGTCATTCGATGGAGATGCGAATGCCAGCTATAACGACGATTGGGAACAGTATCCCGGTCGCCAATCAGCGGAGATTATCGCCAGCGCATTAAGGATCAGCGTGGGTGCACCGAGCAGCGGCAATTACAGCCTCGCCGCCCATCGTTACGCTAATTTTGAGGCACATCTCCGCGCTCAAGCGATTGAAGGACCGGAAAACAACGGGTACGGACTGCTGTTCCGCCTTTCAGATCGGGATACTTATTACCGTTTCATGGTCAGCAGTGACGGTTATTATTCGGTTCAGCGCGTCGTGGATGGCGAAGTCAAGTACTTGAGCAACTGGATCATCACCACGCTTGATCTACCGGAACTCAACGGCGTGCGTGTGAACACGGGATTGAATACTGTCAATGAGTTAGCGGTAATCGCGCACGGCGATACGTTTGAGTTCTACATCAACGGCGTGCGTGCTCCACTCTGTATTCCCAATGATCCGGCGGGTGAAAGCACGTATTATGAATTCTTCGACACGCCAGAAGAACGCTGTGTGCAAGGGACGATGACCGACACGCTCACCGATTCCGCCATCGCGCAGGGGCAAATCGGCGTAGTGGCACAGTCATTTGATTTTGGCGAAACTGATCGCGCTGTCGTGGTCGATTTTCTTGATATGGTGGTATACGCCCAATGAAAGTACATCTGCGAACGCTTGGCTGCCGCTTGAATCAAGCGGAAATTGATGCGATGGCACGGCAGTTCAAGCAGCAAGGACATGAAATCGTCGCAGATGCAGCACTCGCAGATCATGTGATTGTGAATACATGCGCGGTCACACAAGATGCGGTACGTGCAGGACGCCAAACCATCCGCCAAATTCACCGCATGAACGAATCCGCCGAAATCACGGTAACGGGCTGCCATGCGCAGATCGCACCGGATGAGATTGCTGTGCTGCCGGGCGTTGCTCGTGTGATCAACAACCTTGAAAAAGACGCGCTTGTGACGCATGTCACCGGTATTGAACCGCAGTTATTCGATCACGAACCGATTCAGCGGTTGACACCCAATCCGGTCACGCGGACGCGGGCATTCGTCAAGGTTCAAGATGGATGCGATAACGCCTGTACGTTTTGTGTGACAACCATCGCGCGCGGCAATGGTCGCAGCCGACCGACAGCCGATGTGATCGCAGAGGTACGCCTGCTGCTGGCGATGGGATATCAAGAGATTGTGCTCACGGGTGTGCATCTTGGCAGTTACGGACATGACTTTGGCGATACGAATGGACTGATCCATTTGATTCAAGCGCTCTTAGCGGATACCGATGTCCCGCGTTTACGTGTGAGTTCGCTCGAACCTTGGGATTTATCGCCGGAGTTTTTTGATTTATGGACAAATCCGCGGTTGTGTCCGCATCTGCATTTACCGCTGCAAAGCGGCTCCGACCGGACGCTTAAGCGCATGCTCCGCAAAACAACGCAAGCGCAGTTCCGCCACTTGATCCGTGCGGCGCGTGAACGAATCGCTAAACCGTTTATCACTACCGATGTGATCGTCGGTTTTCCCGGCGAAACCGATGACGAATTTGCAGAAAGTGAAGCGTTTATCCACGAAATCAACTTCGCGGGGCTGCACGTCTTCCGCTACAGCAAGCGACCGGGTACAGCGGCGGCGCGTATGCGCGGGCATGTCCCCGAAGATATCAAGAAAGCGCGGGCAGCGCGTCTGTTAGAGCTTTCAGATGCGCTGGAAGTTCGCAGCGTCGAATCGCTGATCGGATACGAGCGCTCAGTGTTGTGGGAACAAATCGCCGGAGTGACGGATCAGGGTTTCATCAACGTAGGGTATACTCAGGAGTACGTGCGGGTAACATCCGTTTTACCCCGCCCTCTGACTAACTGCATCACCCCGGCGCGTATCGACGGGGTTGACCGCGTGAAAAAACAGGCGTTTGTGACGCCCATCATGAAGTGAGGACAAACATGGACGATCCAAGAGCAAAGATGCAAGACGCCTTAAAACAGGCGATGCTGGCGAAAGATACACACACCCGCGATGCGATCCGTCTGCTGCAAAGCCTAATGAAGCAGGTTGAAGTCGATGAACGGCGTGAACTTTCTGGCGATGATGTGATTCAAATCATTCAAAAAGAAGTCAAACGTCGGCAGGAGAGCATCGAAGAAGCCCGCCGCGTAGGGCGAGATGATTTGGTGGAAGAAAACGAAATCGTCGTCCGCATAGCGAACCAGTTCTTGCCGCGCCAGTTGAGCCGCGACGAAATCACCAAGATCGTGACTGAAACCATCGCTGAAACAGGCGTAACCAGCGCGAAAGAAATGGGCAAGCTTATGGGTGCGCTGATGCCAAAGGTCAAAGGACTGGCGGACGGCAAGCTGGTGAACGAAATCGTTCGAGAACAGCTTAAATAACCGACTATGCGCGACTGGGGTCAACGTTTAACAGGAGGACTTACCTCCGAACGCCTGCAAACTGTGGGTTTTGGGTTGGGTGTCGTGGTGATCACGATGCTCAGTGCGTTGATCCTCTCGTTTGACGAAGTCTTCCCTGCATCGGTTGGACTGGGAACACTACAAGTCGGATCGGTCACATCATCCGATATCCGCGCGCCATTTGGCATCACATATACCAGTGATGTTTTGACCGAAGCCCGCCGCCGCGCTGCCGTCGATCAAGTGAGTGCCATCTATCAACCACCCGATCCCAGTGTTGCGCGTCAGCAGGTCGCGCTTCTGGGGCAAATCATCGATTTTGTGGAAGATGTGCGGTCTGATCCATACGGGACAACCGCACAAAAAGCGTCCGATATCGAGAAGATCACCGCACTGGCGCTCGATCCATCAATGTCTACGGTCGTGGTCGGTATGGATGGCGACACATGGAATGCTGTCCGCGCAGAAATGGCGCTCGTCCTTGAGCGCATCATGCGCGAATCGATCCGCGAGTCTGACCTTCCACAGGTCATCGATCAACTACCTATGCAAGTCAGTGTGCGTTTCGATCCGGTCGCGGCAGGAGTCGTTGCAGCCTTTGTGCGCGATTTACTCCGCCCAAACCGCTTCGTGAATGCCGCCGCGACGACCACTGCGCAAGCCGCAGCCGCCGATGCTGTTATCCCTGAAAGCCGCTCGTTTGAACGCGGTCAAATTATTGTCCGCGCAGGCGAACTAATTGACGATGCCGACTATGAAGCGCTCCAGCAGTTTAATCTGTTGGACACTCCCGATCAGAGATTCGAGTCCTTCCTTCGGGCATTGATGGCATGCGGAGTCGTTTTCGTCAGCTTTGGCTTATACGTCAACCGTTCAAATCGTCAGCTTGCCTCACAAAGAGGATTGATCCTCTTGCTCGGCGCAATGTTCGTAATCACGCTGTTGGGCGCGCGTGCTTTCAGCGGCGATGCTGGCGTGATTACCCTGTATCCAGCGGCGGGATTAACGCTCCTCGTTGTGGCGATCAGCGGCGTCGATGTGGCGCTGCTCGTGTCGATGGCGCTGGCATTCTTGATCGGCTGGCTTGGAGAAGCATCACTGGAAGTCGCCGCGCTTGTCGGCGTGGGTGCAGTTATGGGCACGCTCAGCTTGCGCCGTTCCGAGCGCTTGAACAGTTTCTTCTTCGCCGGCTTGGTCGTCGCTTTGGCAAACATCATCGTGATCGGGATGTTCCATTTAGGCACGCCAAACGCCGAAGGCGTTAACACAGCACTTCTGTTTTTGTACGCTCTGTTCAACGGTGTCCTGAGCGGGATGGTGGCGTTAGCGGGGCTTTATCTGATCACCCTGCTGTTTAACCTTCCCACCGGATTAAAGCTGGTCGAACTCAGCCAACCGAGTCAGCCGCTGCTTCAACGCTTACTGCGCGAAGCGCCGGGAACGTATCAACATTCGCTTCAAGTGGCGAACCTCGGCGAACAAGCGGCAGATGCGGTCGGCGCGAATGCCGCATTGGTGCGGGTCGCGGCTCTGTATCATGACATCGGTAAAATTCTGAATCCGGCATTTTTTGTCGAAAATCAAGCCGATAACGTCAACCCCCACGATATGCTAAATGATCCGTATCGCAGCGCCGATCTCATCATCAGTCATGTGGTGGACGGCGACAAAATGGCGCGCAGTTATCGGCTTCCACAGCGTATCCGCGATTTTATCCTTGAGCATCACGGTACGACGCTCGTTAGCTATTTCTACAATCAAGCCCTCTCACAAGCGGGCAGCGATGAAACCGTAGACGCGGATCAATTCACCTATCCGGGTCCAAAACCACGATCCCGCGAAACCGCGATCTTGATGTTAGCGGATAACTGCGAAAGCACCGTGCGTGCCATCAAGCCGAGCAACAAAGCGCAAATCGAAGAGATCATCGACCGTATTTTTGATACCCGCGTGCGCGAAGGTCAATTAAGCGCCAGTGGACTTACGCTTAACGATCTACCAACCGTGCGCGATATTTTCGTTGATATGCTGCAAGCGGTCTTTCATCCGCGCATTCAATACCCGAATGCACCTAGCCCTGAACTGGGCAAGCGACACCCCGATGATCGCTTACCCGAATCGACGATTGCGGGATTATCGGAAGTCGGCACGAGTAAGCTGGTCGCGCCTCGCATCGAACTACCTAAAGAGGCAGAGATCAAGCGCGAACCTGCGCCGCCTACGCCACCGCCTATACCGCGATATTCGCAAACACAGGATATTGCACCAGCGATTCTGGATGATGATGATTCGCCGATGCCCGATGTTCCGCCGCTCCCGCGCCGCACCGATGAAAACGGAGAGGTGAAGCCGCCAAAGGATAACCATGTTTGATATCGAGATTCAAAATGAAAATGCGTATCCAGTTGATGAAACACGTTTGATCGAAGCGGCTTTTAACGTATTGACGATGCACAGCGCCGCACCCAACAGCGCCGTGACCATCGTGATCACCGACGATCAACAGGTGGAAGCGCTTAATCGTCAATTCCGTGATGTCGATGCGCCAACCGATGTCCTTTCGTTTCCAGCGGAGAAACTGCCCGAAGAACTTGCACAAGAACTCGGTGAACCCCCGTATTTAGGTGATCTCGTGATCGCCTTCCCTTATGCTTCCGCGCAAGCCGAACGAGAAAAGCACGACTTGATGGATAGTCTCGCGCTCCTTGTGGTGCATGGCACCCTGCACCTATTGGGGTATGATCATGAAACGCCTGAAGATAAGGCAGAAATGTGGCGCGTACAGGCGGAAAGCCTAACCGCCCTCTCTATACCATTAAACATCGTTCCGGCGTTGGAAGCAGTGCCGCACGACGATGAGGAAGACAATCGAGGTTCGGATGGACACCCGTCAGAAGATGACCAGAAACAACGGTCATGAAGGATACGAGCGCAAGGAACTGGTTGAGAAGATCACCGGGACGATGAAGATTGACCCCGATGAATTCAGCCCAATCACCAGCACAAGCCGCCTGTCTAGCTTTAGTTACGCACTAGCG
>JAPKMU010000550.1 GCA_026645745.1 Anaerolineae bacterium
GCATCTGCTGGTAGAGGCGGTTGAGATCGCGGGCGGTGTAGATGCCGGGATACACGCGCAGGATGAGCTTGCGGGCGTGCGCCCACGCGAGTGCGTCAAGGTGGACACAGGCATGGACAGCTTCGCGGATGTCGTTGGAATCGGTAGGCACAGTGGACTCCAAGTTCGGGCGGCTCGCGAGCCGCCCCTACAAGGGTATTTGAGAGAACGGAATTAGAAAATGTGTTCGAGGATATTATACGGGTGTGTCAAGCAACCGGATTCAAACAAAAGCTCTCCCCCTCTCCATCGCAAGCGATAGAGAGGGGGAGAAAAACGTGCGTGACATTCGTCTGTGCAAAATTGGGTATATGCAAGCAATTTGCATAGAAGAATCGGTATCATAATGGCACTATGGGGTTGTCCTAGACATTATCTTTCGCAGGTGACGCCAATGCCCGTTATCGAAGCTGTTGCGCAAATTCTGAAGCTTGCTGGAATTCCGTTCATTGCTTTTGTCATCGCATATTTGACTACCCAAGATTTTGTCACTTCGGTCTTATGGGCTGGTATCGCATTTCTGTTCACATTTGTGATGCGATTTTTGGGCAGCGTGTGGAAAGAGATTTCTCCGAAAGCTGCAAAGACGTGGGCAACGAAGATCGAGGGGGACTGGCTGCGGTTGGTCAGCCGCTACCAGCGCGCATACACCGCGTATTTGAAAGACCTCTTTCGCAATGTCGATTTAGGGGGAGTCGGCACGCAGAACGAATACAACATCGAAATGAACCGTGTATTCGTTGAACTGCGCGTCGAATCAAGGGCTGCGCGGGATGCGGAGACGAGCGCGATCCCGAAGGATTTCTCGAATACTAACCGCACGATCTGGGATTTCCTCGACCTTCCTGAGCTGCGGCGGTTGGCTATCTTGGGGTATCCCGGAAGCGGCAAGACAACACTGCTCAAGCACATTTCGATCACGCTGCTTGATGGGAGGCATCCAAAACGACTGCTGCCGATTTTTATTGAACTGCGCCGCCAAGCCGATCACATTTTAAAGAATCCAGACTGCTCTCTCGCGGAGTTGATCGCGCACAGCATGAGCGGCGATGGATTGAAGCCACCGCCAGAATGGTTCGAGCGTCAATTGAAACGCGGCGAGTGCTTGATCATGCTGGATGGACTTGATGAGGTGGGTACGCCAGAAGAGCGCCAGCGAATCGTGAATTGGTTTGATCATTCTGTCGCTGTGCCGGGCATCAGCGGCAACCGCTTCATCCTCACTTCACGTCCGGTCGGGTATCGCAGTAATCCGTCCCAGTCGATCAACGCAACATTGGAAGTCCAACCGTTTACACCGGAACAGCAGCGCAAATTTATCCGGCAGTGGTATCTCGCCGACGAGATCAAGCGCGAGCGCGGCGAAGATTCCCCGCGTGTGCGCCGCCAAGCTGCGGAATACGCCGAGAAGCTTGAAGCGGAAATCCGCCAGTCGGAGGCATTTACCGATCTGGCGCAAAATCCCCTGCTGATCACGATGATCGCGATCGTTTACCGCCAGCGTCAAAAACTACCGGAAGACCGCGCGGCGCTGTACGGCGAAATCTGCGAGGTGTTTCTTGGAAAACGGTGGCAGGCACGGGGTATCAAGCTTGATATTCGGGCAGATCAGGCACAGATCGTGCTGCAACCGCTAGCCTATCAGATGATGGAATGGCACAAACTTGAACTGGGCGAATCGGATGTGCTGCGCATCATCGCACCGCCGCTGAAACAGGTGACGGACACGAGGGCGGCTGACCGCGCTTTTCTTGAAGCATTTGAGCTGCGCACCGGGGTGTTGATCGCCCGTGAAAAGGGTGTGTACAGCTTCGCTCATAAGACGTTTCAGGAACATCTGGCGGCAGTTCACATCCGCGAGAATGGGCTGGATGAGCGCTTGATCGCGGCGCTGCTGGCAGACCCGAACAATGATTGGTGGCACGAGACTGCGCGCTTGTACGCAGCATTGGGTGATGCGTCGGCACTGGTGCGCGCGCTGATCGGCGGCGATCCACTCCAACCGACGCTGCTCGCTTTGGCGATTGACTGCGAACGGCTGGCGAAGCGGATGACGGATGAGACGGTACGCCCGGCACTGCGCCGCCTGCTGAACGAGGTGATCGAACAGCATGAACATGCTGCTTGGGAGGCGGTCGCTCGAGCACTGCTGCGCCTGCGCCTCGCTGCTGTGCTGGTCATCGACGATAAGACGCAGGTTGTGCGCGAAGCAATCACGCACGCCGATTATCAGCTTTTCGCTGACCAAGCAGACCAAGAATTTCATTGGCTGCCGCTGCACCGGGTTCAGGAGACCAGTTTCCCGCCGGGAAGTGCGCGCACAGCGATCACCGGGCTGACGCCTTGGCAGGCGACCGCATACTGCCAGTGGCTTACTGCGTATGATCCGAAATGGGCATATACCATCGCTGATGCTGATTACCTGCGGGAGGTGGGAGAACGGCTGAAAACACAGCCCTCTATCTCCGAAATCCTCGCGTCGCCACACAGCAATTGGCACACTACGGTGAGTGAATACCTACGCATTTTCAACCGCGCCCTCGACCGCGCCCTCGACCTC
>JAPKMU010000551.1 GCA_026645745.1 Anaerolineae bacterium
GATGATTTTCAATCGTAAGCGCAGCGCCAACGGCGCATCGTCCAACGACGATCAAGCGGTGATCTCGATACGCGGGATCACCAAAGATTATCAAATGGGTGAAGAAACGCTCCACGTCCTCAAGGGGATCAACCTTGATATTCAGCGCGGTGAATTCGTCTCAATCATGGGTCCGTCGGGTTCGGGTAAAAGTACGCTGATGAACATTCTCGGCGCGCTCGACCAGCCGACAAGCGGGGAATACTTCCTCGATGGGAAAGATATTTCTCGCCTCAGCCCGCGTGCGCTGGCGCAAATACGCAACCGTAAGATCGGGTTTGTCTTTCAAAACTTCAACCTGCTCAAGCGGACGACGGCATTACGGCAGGTGGAACTGCCGCTGATCTACGCGAATGCCCGCGACCGCCGCAGCCGCGCGAAAGCCGCGCTCACGTCGGTGGGGCTGCAAGATCGCCTCAATCATCTGCCGAGCGAGCTTTCCGGCGGTCAGCAGCAGCGCGTAGCGATTGCGCGCGCACTCGTGACTCAACCCGCGATCATCCTTGCCGACGAGCCGACAGGCAACTTGGACTCGCGCAGCGGTACGGAAGTGATGCAGATTTTCCAGCGGCTTAACGAGCAGGACGGGATCACCACGATCTTCGTCACGCATGACCCTTGGATCGCGCGTCACACCAAGCGCGTGGTCATGATCCGCGATGGGCAGATTGTGGCGGATCAAGCGGTCGCGCGTCCGCTGGTAGCTGGCGTGGATCAGCGCCCATCGGAAGCACACGAACTGCAAACGATCTTGCAGGACGCGTATTACAACGACGCCCCCGAACCCGAAGCAGTCAGCGAAGCGGAGGGGTAAATCATGCGCCTGTTTGAGAGTTTTCGCATCGCTGTGACGAGTCTGTTGCTCAACCGCACGCGGGCAATGCTGACCATGCTCGGAATCATCATCGGTGTGGGAGCTGTTGTCAGCTTGATGAGCTTGGGGCGCGGTGTGCAGGATTATGTCGCATCGCAGTTTGAGGGGATGGGCGCGGATATTCTGACCGTGCGCGGGAGTTCACCTGTGCGCGGCTTCTTCTTCGCAACCGTGACGAATCCGCTGACGGTGATCGATGTCGAAGCGCTGGCGACGGAAACCATCGCCCCGAATGTTGATCAAGTGGCGGCGGATTACACCGTTCAAGGGCGCGTGGTCGATGGCTACAGCACCACCAGCGTGACCGTGCGCGGCGTGACCGCGAATTACTTCTCGGTTTACGACTGGCTGCCGCAAACCGGAAGCATTTTCACGCAGCAGGATATCGACGCGCAGACGCAGATCGCGCTGTTAGGCACAACCGTCGTTGAAGACCTGTTCGGGGATGCTTCGTTTGACCCGACCGGGCGCACGCTCTTGATCAACAACCGGGCGTTTATCATCGTCGGCGTGATGGAAGAACGCACCGCGACACAGCAAGACCCGAATGACGAAATCCTCGTGCCGATCACGACCGCGCAAACCCGCTTGGCGAATGCGCGCATCGCCGGAGAAGGCTACAGCGTCTCGACGATTTACGCACAGGTAAATGATCCGCTGATGATGGAAATCGCAACCAGCGAGATCGAAGCGTATTTGCTCGAAAAACACGGCATCAGCGATCCCGATTCGGCGGACTTTTCGATCAGCAGCGCGGAAACAGTCGCGGAGTCGCGCACGGCGGTACTCGGAACGCTCACCCTATTCTTGAGCGGAATCGCCGCGATTTCGCTGATCGTCGGCGGGATCGGCGTGATGAACATCATGCTCGTGTCCGTCTCCGAACGGACACAGGAGATCGGCTTACGAAAAGCGGTCGGCGCGCAGCACGGCGACATCCTCAGCCAATTTATGATCGAAAGCCTGCTGCTGTCGCTGCTTGGCGGCGCGGGCGGGATCGCGCTTAGTTGGGGTGTGCTGCAAATCGCCCCGAATGTGATCAGCGGCGTAACGTTCAGCCTAAGCAGTGATGTGATTTTGCTGGCGACTGGCGTCAGCAGTGGGATCGGCATCTTCTTCGGGCTGTTCCCCGCCAACCGCGCCGCCAAACTCCACCCGATTCAAGCGCTGAGGTATGAGTGATGATCGCGTTTTTTGTCGAAAACATCCGTATCGCGCTCAGCCAATTAATGGGCAGCAAGCTCCGCACCACGCTGACGATGCTCGGCATCATCATCGGGATCACATCGGTGGTTCTGCTTCTCTCGCTCGGTCAAGCGGTGCAGAGCAGCATCACATCGCAGTTTGAGGGCTTGGGCGCAAGCCTGATCCGTGTATCAGCCCTGCCGAGTGGCGGCGCAACCGTGCCGCTCACAAGTGCGCTGGTTGAGGCGCTTGCGGACGAGTCACGCGCCCCGGCAATTGGCTACGCGATGCCGCAGACGAGCGGAAACTACGCGACCGTCTACAACGGCACCGAGATCACGAGTTCCGTGCAAGGCGTCACAACGGATTTTCTCGCCGTGAATGACCGCTCGATCAGCAGTGGGCGCATGTTCACACAAGCCGAACTAGACGAAAGCGCACGAGTCGCCGTGATCGGCGTCGGAACGGCGGGAGACTTGTTTGAGACGGCGAATCCGGT
>JAPKMU010000552.1 GCA_026645745.1 Anaerolineae bacterium
TGCTCCGGCAGCTGAAAGCGTGCCAGCGGCTGAGGCTGCTCCGCCCGCCGTCGATGAGTCGATGGATGCGCCGCCAGCGTCAGACGAAACCGCCGAATAAGCGGAACAACAGCGTTATCAAGAAAGGGTATGGGAGCCGCTCCCATGCCCTTTTTGTTTTCCATAAATCCAGTTTGACCTGCCTGACGCTTTTGATCCAAATCGGCTAAAATTCAGCGTCAAGTATGAAGTTTTTCCGTTAGGACAAACCTAGATGCCAAACAATGGATTTCGTGATTACCTATTTCGGGGCGATATCAGTGAACTTGACCCCGATGTGGCGGAACTGATCCGTCACGAAACTGCACGTCAAGAACGCTACCTGATTATGATCCCGTCGGAAAGCACGGTTCCGGCGGCGGTGCGTGAGGCGCTTTCTTCCTCTTTTCACAACCTCTACGCCGAAGGCTACCCGCTCGACGAAACGCGGGCGATGACACAGGCGGAGATTCTCGATTACAACGCTCGGCTGCCGGAATACCGCCGCCAAGCAGATAAACGCTATTACAAGGGCACGGAATACGCGGATATTGTCGAAGCGCTGGCACGCCGCCGCGCCGCCGAATTATTCTGCCCGCCGCATTTGAACCCGAATAATCTCTATGTCAATGTGCAGCCTTTGAGCGGTGCACCCGCCAATAATGCGATCTTCGCGGCGCTGATGAATATTGGCGATACGTTCATGGGGCTTGATCTGCTGCACGGCGGACATCTGACGCACGGCAGCCCGGTCAACCGGAGCGGCAAGTATTACAAGGCGGTCAGCTACGGGGTTGATCCGCAGACCGAACGCCTTGATTACGACGCGATCCGCAAGATCGCGCTGGAAGCCCGCCCACGTTTGATCGTCGCGGGATTTACGAGCTATCCGTATGCCCCGGATTGGCAGGCATTCCGTCAAATTGCGGACGAAGTCGGCGCGTATTTGATGGCGGACGTGGCGCATGTCGCGGGCTTGATCGCAGGCGGCGTGTTCCCGAATCCGGTCGGTATCGCGGATGTGGTCAGCTTTACGACGCATAAGACGCTGGCAGGTCCGCGCGGCGCGGTGATCATCACGCATCGCAGTGATATTTCAAGCAAAGTGGATCGCGCTGTGTTCCCCGGTGAGCAGGGCGGTCCGCACGTCAATACAATGGCGGCGCTGGCGATCTCGCTGCGCTTGGCATTTACCGATCAATTCAAAGAACTTCAACAGCGCACAGTCGAAAATGCGTCGCGTTTGGCGCAGCGCTTGACCGAACGCGGGATTCGTATCGCTTACGGCGGGACGGATACACACTTGCTTTTGATCGACTGCAAATCCATTGTCGGCGCGGACGGCACGACCTTGAGCGGCGATATCGCGGCGCGCATTTTGGATTTGACCGGAATCGTGTGCAATCGTAACACCGTCCCCGGCGATCCGTCGGCGCTGCGCGCCAGCGGCGTCCGCCTCGGCACGCCTTGGATTAGTCAGCGTGGGTTTGGCGCAGCGGAAATCGATGCGCTTGCGGATATTATCGCTGATGTGCTGCAAGCGTGCGTACCGTTCAGCTACACGGGTAAGAAACGCGCCGAACCGCGCGCTAAGATCGACTTTGACGCGCTGCAAAACGCGAAAATGCGCGTGCGCGATCTCGCCGCGAGTGTGGGGATTGATACGGACGCGGGGGCGGATGATTACCCGCATTTCTTCTATGCCGACGGCGCGAGCCAATCCGGTTGGACGACGCTGGCGATCCGCAAAATCTCGGATGCGAGTATCGAAGCCTTCTTGCAAACTGTCTTGACGAACGATGTGCGCCAATTGACCGCAGTGGGCGATCAACAGGTGACGCAAATCCTTGAAAAAGATGGCTCGTTGATGACGCGCGCGATCCTCGAACGCGCCGCCGATGGGTATCTGCTGCATGTCGAGCAGAACGCCTCACGCGCGGCGGCATGGATGCGCGCCCTTTCGGATGGATTCGTCGTGTATGACGAAGCCGATCCATATGGCAAAGTGCCGGGTCCAGTCGATGTTGTCATCGTGGGTGCGGCGGACGCGAAGCGCTTCAAAGCGGCGTTTGATGATGCGGCAACCAGCGCGCACAAAGGTTATTTTATTGGCATGAGCGGGGTTCTCAAGGCTGATCCGCTGCCTGTATTCGCGTGGCAAGAACCGGAAAACCCGCCCATGCTGATGACTCCGCTGCACGGGGAACATAAAGCGCGCGGCGCAAAAATGGCTCCGTTCGCGGGCTACGAAATGCCGCTGTGGTACACCAGCGTGCTTGAGGAACATATCGCGGTGCGCACGGGTGCGGGCATTTTCGATGTCACGCATATGGGCGTGTTTGATGCTCAAGGCGTGGGCGCGGAGGATTTCCTTGACGCGGTGACGACGAACGATGTGCGCGGGTTGGCGGTTGGGCAGTCGCACTACACCTACTTCCTTAACCCAAGCGGGAACGTAATCGACGACTTGATGATTTACCGCCTAGGCGAACAGCACTTTTTGATCGTCGTCAACGCCTCGAACAATGACAAAAACTGGGCATGGTTAAACGCGGTCAAAAACGGTCAGGTGATGA
>JAPKMU010000553.1 GCA_026645745.1 Anaerolineae bacterium
TCGGGGAACAACTCAAAGACCGCATCTGCTTTTTTCTCAAAATCGTCACCGCCGCGCTGCGCGACCATGAGGTTTTCGCGCACGCTGAGTTCACGAAAGATCGCGCGGTGTTCGGGAACATAGCCGACGCCCATCTGCGCGATGGTGTACGGACGTTTTCCGACCAAGGATGCGCCGTTAAACATGATCGTTCCGCGAGAAGGCGGCGTAATCCCCATGACGCTCTTGAGCGTTGTCGTTTTTCCTGCGCCGTTGCGACCCAACAGCACGGTAATGCTGCCTTTTGGCACGCTGACGCTGACGTTTTCGAGAATGTGAAACTGCCCAATGAACGTGTGAATCGCATTGATTTCGAGGATCGCGCTCATTGCTGTCTCCCCGGAAGATCGTACAGTTCACCAAGATACACGCTTTGCACGGTCTTATCGTTGGCAATCTGATCCGGTCTGCCTTCAGACAGCACCTCACCTTGATGCATGACGGTGATCCGGTCGGAGATGTTCATCACGACGTTCATATTGTGCTCGACCATCACGATCGTCTTGTCACCTTTGCGGCGGATTGCGCCAATTGTTTCGATCAGTTCCGGGACTTGTTCGGATGCCATACCTGCTGTGGGTTCATCGAGCAGCAGGATTTCGGGATCGCCCGCCAAAATGATCGCGAGTTCGAGCTTGCGCTTACCGCCGTGCGGCAGCACGTTGGCAGGCGAATATGCCATCGGCGTTAACCCCACGACTTCGAGAGCTTCTTCGGCGCGCTGGACATACGTTTTGAAGAAATCGGCGCGGCGGAGAAAGCGGTAATTTGAATTGCCGAGTGCTTGTGCCGCCAGCCGGACATTTTCTAACACGGTGAGGTTGGGGAAAATATTGGTGATCTGAAATGACCTCCCCATCCCTTTGTGAACGCGGCGATAAACGGGCGTATCAGTAATGTCTTCGCCGTTGAGAATCACCTGACCGCGCGTCGGGTGATATTTACCGTTCAACAGGTTGAACAGTGTGGTTTTTCCTGCGCCGTTAGGTCCGATGATCGAATGAGTCGTGCCGCGTGTGATTGTAATACTCACATCAGCGACGGCGACTAATCCGCCAAATTCTTTCCGTAAATGGCGTGCCTCAAGAATTACTTCAGTCATGGATAAATCTCTACGACTTTTTTGGAGTGAGAACGGGCAGACCGCACCCGTTCCCACTGCTGCGAACGTTGTTACATGCCTGCGGCTGCCGCCATTTCAGCGATCATCGCATTGAATTCTTCATCCAGCGCCGTGCGATCTGCCATGCCTTCGGGAAGCATCACGGGCGGGATCACTTCATACGCCGGGACTTCTGCGAGCAGATCATAGAAGTCTTGAGCCGGGTCATCAAGATTGGCGAGTTGAGCGACGTACATTGGCACCAATGCCTGATGGTCGGACGGGCGAATGGCATACGTCCCCTTCGGACCTTCAAAGACGAGACCTTCGAGCGCCGGAATCAGGGCTTCGG
The DNA here is from genome assembly GCA_026645745.1 of Anaerolineae bacterium. GTDB lineage: Bacteria > Chloroflexota > Anaerolineae > Aggregatilineales > Phototrophicaceae > Flexifilum. Next base: position 1,494 of record JAPKMU010000553.1, read on the forward strand.
GGAGCGTGTCACCACTGGTTGCTTCAACGCCTGCGACGAGCGCCTGAGCGGTCGCAAATGCGCATTCGCTGAACAGGTCAGGGTAGTCGCTGTAGACTGCCTGATACTGCGCGGTAAGCCAATCATTCACTTCGTTCTGCGGGAACGAGTAGTGATAGACGATCCACGAAATACTGCCAATCGTGCTCGGATCGCTGACGGCGACGATGTCATTGCTGTTGAACGCGCCGACGATATTCATCTGTTCGCCAACGCCGAGTTCCGCGAACTGCTGCCACAGGGTGACGGAGGTATCGCCTGCCCAAATCGGCAGGACGGCATCTGCGCCAGAGTCCAGAACCTGCTGGAGATAAGGCGTGAAGTCAGTGGTTTCGAGCGGGGCGTAGATGGTTTCCTGAACGAAGGTCACGCCTGCTGCGCCGAGGACGGCTTCAAATGCTGCTGCCGACGAACGACCGAAGTCGTAATCCGCCGCGAGGATGATCCAGTTCGACCCCAAACCTTCGGTGGCGAACGATGCGAGCGCCAGCGAGTCTTGGAACGTATTGCGGCAGACGCGGAAGGTGTTCACATTGAAGTTCGCGCCAGTGATGGCAGGTGAAGCGCCGGGGGCGGCGAACAGCACAACGTCGCTGTCCAAAGCAACCTGCTGGAGACCGAGCGTCACACCCGACGACGGCGCACCAACAAGAAGTTCAACACCTTCCTGTTCGATCAATTCACGCGCCTGAGTCGCGCCCGTGTCCGGGTCGCTTCCGTTGTCGCGGACGATCACTTCAACCGGGCGACCGGCAATCGTGACGGCTGCCAGCGCTTCATCAACCGAGGCATACGCCGCCGGATCGACGCCCGCCGCGTAAAGCAGACCCAGCTTGAAGCCATATTCAAGCTCGAAGCCGTAGATCGTGAGTGCACCCGATTGATCCGTCAGCAGACCGATCTTCAGGACATCGCCTTCCTGAGCGAAGGCAGTCACCGCGCCGAGCAGAAGCACTGCCGCGATAACAAGGAGAAGCAATTTTTTACTCAAGGTAAAGCCTCCATCACATATACACAAAGCACATGTAGATCACAAAACTGCGTAAAAGAGCGGAAGCATC
>JAPKMU010000554.1 GCA_026645745.1 Anaerolineae bacterium
TGCTATTTACCGAGGATAAAGTGATCCCGGTACAATTGGTCGCTTCCGCGGCAGATGATCGGGTTGATCTCCGTAGCAGCGCGGATGAACTCCCGGAATTTCCACCGTTTGAAGAAACGTACTACCTGCCCGCTGACCGTGATAACCCCGCATATTCGTATACGGATGAGGCAGTACCGTCGTATATTGGGTATCCGCCCATTGGAACAGCATGGTGGGGTTATCCGGGTTATCTGGGCTATGGTGCGCTGACGCCTGAAGCCGGAGCGGTGAACACGAAAGTTGAGCAGAACATACCGGATAACACCATCGGACTTAACGAAGGGGCACAGGTCATCACAGTGGATGATGAGAAGGTCGGCGAAGTGTCGCGCGTGATTGTCGATGGTGGATCCAAGCGCGCTACGCATATTGTGGTATCGCAAGGTTGGCTGTTAAAAGAGCGGAAATTGATCCCAACGTCTTGGATACGCGAGTTCAGGGAAAACACCGTGCGCCTTGGCATCGAAAAAGCGCAGTTTGAGCATCTGCGCCGTTTCGAAGAGTAGTCCACCCCATTGGCGGGTTATTTGGTGGTCTATAACCGCCAGATGACCCGTTGCGTTGTAGGGCAAAAATCCTGCATCTATCCATCTTTGTGGGTAGTTAAAATTCTTTCGACAAACCATATGATAACAATATGATTCATCGTACTGCTCTCGTTAATGGAGCAGTGTCACTACTTTTCCGCCGCTGTATCTCCATTCTAGCTCTATCAAAAGTCGTAAATCTATAAATGGAGTTCCCGATGCACAAACGAACGTGGACGGTATTCCTGTTTTTGTTTATCGTTTCAGGCATTGTTACTGCGCAAGAGCCAAATTCAACGCCCGATCCTGCCACCACCGCCGAAGCCACTTATGAACCTACTTCAGAAGTCATCGCGCCTCCTACTACCGAGCCGCTTTTATCGCCTGAAGATTTAATCCCTCCCGAAATCGCCGCGCATAGTGATGATTGGCCCCTCGCCAATAAAGACTATGCCAACACACGTGCCGCGCTCACGTCTGACATCAGCAGCGCGACCGTTGATCAGCTAGAGGTCGCATGGAGCTTTCTCATCCCCGGTCGTGCGAATTATGGTGCTGCCGCGTCCGCACCACTGATTGTGGCAGGTGTAGTGTATTTTCAAGACCTGCAAAGCAATACCTTCGCCCTTGATCTAATTGACGGTGATGTCATCTGGGAACAGCGCTACGACAGCGCCGTGATCGGTCCAAACGGACCCGGCATCGGCTACGGCATGATCTTTATCAATTCCGGCGTGGATGAGTTCGCCGCTCTCGACATGAACACGGGTACCGAGATTTGGTCACGCGGCACCGAAGGGCGTCCAACGGGAGCTTTTCAGCCGTATGCCTACGGAAACGCTGCGCTGTACACGACACAAGCGGGAGTTGGCGGTGAAGGTGATGTGACATACCGGGGATATGCACCGGGGACGAGTGGTCACATCATGGCGCTGAATCCACAAACCGGTGAAACACTATGGGAATTTCAAACGATTGAAGAAGGATTTTGGGGAAACCCAGAAGTCAACAGCGGCGCAGGCATCTGGTTCCCACCAGCCATCGACCCGCTGACGGGACTGACCTTCTGGGGGACGGGCAACCCCGCGCCATTCCCCGGCACATTTGAATTTCCGAACGCCTCCAGCCGCCCGGAGCCGAACCTGTATGCGAATTCCCTACTTGCACTTCGGCACGATACGGGCGAGCTTGTCTGGTACAACTACGTCAACCCGAACGATATTTTCGACCTCGATTTGCAGCTTTCTCCGATGTTGGCGACGGTCAATATCGGCGGCATTCCGCGTGAAGTCGTGATCGCGTCGGGCAAACTCGGTTATGTGTACGGGATTGACCGCATGACCGGCGAGACCATTTGGGAAACCGCCGTCGGAATACACGAAAACGATGATCTGACCGAGATTCCGCCCGGTGAAACCGTACGTGTTTTCCCCGGTGTGTTGGGCGGCACGGAAACGCCGATGGCGTATGCGGATGGTGTGGTGTATGCCCCCGTGCTCAACCTACCAACGGAATACACAGCGACCGCATGGGATGCCGCCGATGGTGCGGAAGCGGTCGCCAATGCGGAAGCGCATACCCCTGTCGGGCAGGGGACGGGTGAACTCGTCGCCTTGGATGCGGCGACGGGCATGATCCTATGGTCACACGAATTCGACTCTGGAGTGTACGGCGGCGCGACGGTCGTCAGCGATCTCGTCTTTACCGCCACATTTGATGGCATGATTTATGCGCTCAACCGCGCATCGGGCGAAACGGTATGGTCGTATCAAGCGCCCGCCGGGATCAACGCGTGGCCCGCTGTTGCCGATAACACGATCGTGTGGCCCGCCGGGTTTGGCGATAACCCGTCGCTAATCGCACTGCGACTGCCGCCGGATGCGATGATTCAGCCGGAGGCAACGACCGAGACTCACGACGATATGGAGGTGCCAACCGCCGAAGCGACACAAGCCCCTGAAGACGCAGAGGCGACAAGTGAAGCGCCAACCGAAGGGGAAGGCGGCGA
>JAPKMU010000555.1 GCA_026645745.1 Anaerolineae bacterium
GTTTTCGTCATCAGGGATTCCAAGCGAGTCGAGAAAAAACATAACGCAAAGGCGCAAGGACGCGAAGCCGCAAAGAGGCACGACTTGTAGAGGCATCTTTGCGCCCGTGCGACTTAGCGCCTTTGCGTTGAATTTTGCATCTTTGTGTTCTTGGTGTTCTTTGTGGTTCAAAACAAAACGCGCCGAGGATTGTACTCCCCGGCGCGCATTTTCTCAAAGTCGCCTTCGCTGGATTAACGAATGCGGCTGCTCAGATCCGTAAGGCTGCTGCGAACACTGCCATCGACCACGCGGTCGGCACTGCGGATGATCAACCCGCCGAGAATGCTCGGATCAACGCGGAACGTGACGTTCTGCGCGCCAACTTCCGAACGAACGCGCTTCTCTTCGTCCGGCGTAAGCGGCATCGCGCTGACGACTTCAACATCGCCGCCCATCGCGCGGGCTTCCGCCGGGACTTTGGCGAAGAAGTCATTGATCAACGCCTGTTGACGCTTTTGATCAATCGATTCACCGATCAAGCGCTCGGCAACGGCAATACCAATCGCCGCGACCTGACTGCGCAGTTCACCCAACTGCTGATTGCGTTCGGCTTCGCCAGCGGTGCGGGCTTCGGCGCGGATACGTTCCGCGTCAGCACCAGCACGTCCGGTTTCTTCCTTCAGCATCGATTCACCGCGTTGGCGGGCTTCTTCAAGGACGCGCGCGACTTCGGCGCGGGCGGTCGCCTTGATCTGTTCCGCTTCGGCTTCGGCGTTGCGGCGGGCGTTTGCTGCCGCTGCCGCGTCTTCCAGACCCTTTTGGATCGTCGCGGCACGGTTGTCGAGCATATTCCGCATCGGACGCCACAGACCAAACGCCAGAAGCAGGAAAATGATCCCGAAGTTAATAATCTGCGCCAGCAAGAAGCCGGTGTTGATGCCGAGCGGGGTCAGCGGGCTGCCGCCTGCTGCTTCTTCGACCACGCCTTCTTCGGCTGCATGTTCGCCTTCAGCGGCGGGAGTCGCTTCGCCTTCTTGGGCGAATGCAACCGCCGTGCTGAACGCCATCGCGCCGACCAGCACGACCAGCAGGAATATACGCTTCCACAAGGTGGTTTTGCCCATCAGTTTTCCTCCGTGCTGCAATGTGCTAGAGCACGAACAGGATGATGAGAGAAACAACCAGCGCGTAAATCGAGATCGCTTCCGTGAACACGATACCGAGAATCATGTTCGCCTGAATTTGACCCGCCGCATCGGGGTTACGCCCGATTGCCTGCATCGCGCCCTGCACCAGCAAGCCGATGCCGATACCGGGACCAAACGCCCCGACCATTGCCAGACCCGCGCCCAGCGCCTTAAGCCCTACTTCGAGCGATCCTTCAACCATTTGTCGTTATCCTTTGCTGTCCGTTAGTTTGTTTTATCTGTTCAAGTTGAATGCGGACGTTCGACGCTTAATGCGCGCCCGACGTGCCGTGCGCTTCCAAGTGTTCCGGTGTATCGGTCACTTCATCATGTCCGTGTTCGTCATGTTCTTCGTGGTGATGACCTTCCATCGCCTGCGCGCTGAACACGATCGTCAAGACCGCGAACACGAACGCTTGGATCGTCGTCACGATCAATTCCAGCCCGATAAACACCATCGGCAGGAAGAACGCGACCAAGAAGGACATAACCGCCAGCAAGATACCGCCTGCGAACATATTGCCGAATAGACGGAAGGCAAGCGAAATGATCTTGCCGATTTCCGACACAATCTCGAACAAGCCGACCACGAAGTCGATCACGCCGATCGGGTTCTTGCCCGCGTTGCCGATTGCGCCGAGGTTGATGAACTTGGTGAAGTAGATCGGACCCTGTGCCGCTACGCCGAAAATCTGGATGGCGAAGAATGACACGAGCGCCAAACCAAGCGTCAGGTTCAAGTCGGTCGAACCACCGCGCACATACGGCGTCACGACCTGCACGTAAGGAATCACACCGAGTTCGAGTTCGTCCGCCGTCAGCGCAAACGTCGCGTGCGGGTAAATCGACTCGGTTGCAAGCAAACGCGCTTCTTGAATACGTGCATCGCGTTCTTCAAAGCTGAGGGTTTCGTCCGCGACGAGCGCCGCTTCTTCGGCGGTCAAATCTTCAGCGGCTTCGACCAACGCGGCATGTTCAGCATGTACGCCGGATTCTTTGAAGTGTTCGCAGTCGTGATAATTTTCTTCGGTTGCGCGCACACCCGCGTACAGCGGTTGATCAACATAAAGCTGATACGCACCGCTTCCCACCTGAATCGACGGATAGCCGCTGAAGCCTTCATGCGCGCAGTGCAGCACGCCGACGCTTTCGATACCGGGGAGCAGTTTCATCCAGTTGACCGCCAGCAGGAACACGAAAATGCTCGCCGCAAGCGGGAACAGCCAATTCAGTGCCAGCGGTTTGTTACCCGCAAAGTTCTTGGTCTGTCCGTAAATAAACCCGCCGAGCAGTTCCGCCAGCGACTGAAAGCGACCGGGGACTTGGCTCGTCCAATTCTTCGAGCTGCGGCGTGCCAACAGCAAGAAGATGATGACCATCGCGTCCGCAAGCAGCATAGCGACGAA
>JAPKMU010000556.1 GCA_026645745.1 Anaerolineae bacterium
CTTCTGCCATTCTCGTGATTCTCCCTGTTAGCTCGTCTGGTCGGGGCGTGATTCGTCACGCCTACTGCTCGCGCCCTGCGTTCAATTGATCTTGATACGCCTTCAACCCATCCCAATCGCCGCGCGCCGCGTATTCGGCTTGCCGCGCCCATGTCGGTAGGCTGGGTGAAAAGTTCATGCCTGCTGCGTGAATTGCCGCGCGCAGATCGGTTTCGCTGGCGGCAGCAACTTTTGCGAAGGTGTTAAATCCGGCGTCCTTCAGCGCCTTCGACATTTTCTTTCCGATCCCCTCAAGCTTCGTCAAGTCATCACTCGCTTCGGCTTCCGCCACTGCAACCGCCGTGTGCGGTTCGCCGCCCATCTGCTCGGTGGTAAGCGGATTCGCGTGTTTCGCGCGCGGTTGTTCCGCAATCGCTAACCGGTGAGCCTGAAGGATTTGCTCGGCTTCTGCGTCGATACTCGCCTGAAGCGCTTGAGCACCGCCAACGATGTCGAGAATTTCGTTGGTGATACCTGCCTGACGCGCCTTGTTGTAGACGAGCGTCAGGTCTTCGATCAAACCAGCGGCGTTGTCACTCGCGTTGCGCATGGCAACCATACGCGCGGAATGCTCACTCGCCTGACTTTCGAGCAGCGCTTGATAAAGCTGAAGCTGCGTAAAGCGCGGCACGATTTCATCCAAAATCGCGGCAGGATTCGGCTCGTATTCGTAATCACGCCCACCCGTGCTGACCTGCGGCGCGTTCTTGATGTATTCCGCCGCCACCTGATCCGAGGTTTGATACGGGATCAACGGCAGCAAACGGGACACGACCGGACGCTGAGTCAAGGTGTTGACGTAGTCGGTGTACGCGACGAAAACCTCATCGACGTTACCCGCCAAGAAATCATCCATCACAAGGCGCGCAACTGGCATAATCGTCGCCAGCGTCGGCTCTTGCGAAATATCGCTGAACTCTGCCGCGAGCGACTGACCAGCGCGAATCAGTGAATCGCGTCCTTTGCGACCGACTGCGACCCACTCGACGGGCATATTCAGTCGTTCAGCGAAGCGCCGCGCCACGCGGATAATATTGGTGTTGAATGCGCCTGCCAGTCCGCGATCCGACGTGACCAACACGATCTTGATCTTGCGGACTTCGCTGCGAGGGGTGAGCAGTGGATGGAGCGCCGCTCCTTGTCCACCTGCATTTTGCACATTCAGCAGAATTTCCCACGCTTTTTCAGCAAAAGCGCGGCTGGCAAGCACGCGCGCCTGCGCACGCCGAACGCGGGAGGCGGACGACGCCTCCAAAGCGCGGGTGATCTGCGCGATATTCTTGACGCTGCGAATGCGCTTGCGTATTTCTCTCGTCGATGCCATGAGGGTGTCCCCTTTTCTCTGCGGGACTTAGCCCAAGAAGCTCGTCGTAAAATCCGTGATCGCTTGTTTCAGCATCGCTTCAACATCCGACTTGATGTCCAGATCAGTACCGATGCGATCCGCGACTTCGGTATATTGGCTGTGGTAGGCACGCAAGAATGCCGTCTTCCATTCGTTGACACGCTCAACCGGCACATCATCGATCAAACCACGTGTACCTGCATACAGCAGCGCCACCTGATCCGCCAATGAAAGCGGTTGATACTGCGGCTGCTTGAGAAGCTCGGTCAGGCGCAGACCACGATTCAACTGGCGTTGAGTCGCCTTGTCCAAACCGCTCGAACCGAACTGGGCGAACGCAGCCAGCGAACGGAACTGCGCGAGGTCGAGACGCAAACCGCCCGCGACCTTCTTCATCGCTTTCGTCTGCGCATCACCACCCACGCGGCTGACGCTGATACCCACGTTCATCGCGGGGCGCTGACCAGCGTTGAACAGGTCACTTTCCAAGAAGATTTGACCGTCGGTGATCGAAATCACGTTCGTCGGGATGTACGCCGACACGTCACCGAGCAGGGTTTCAATAAACGGAAGCGCCGTCAAGCTGCCACCGCCGCGCGCATCGCTCAACTGGGCGGCGCGTTCCAAAAGGCGGCTGTGCAGATAAAAAACGTCGCCGGGATACGCTTCACGCCCGGGGGGACGACGAAGGATCAACGAAACTTGGCGATACGCCCATGCGTGTTTGCTTAGGTCGTCATAAACAACGAGCGCGTCCATCTTGTTTTCCATGAACCACTCGCCGATAGCGCAGCCCGAATACGGCGCGATGTACTGAAGCGCTGCCGAGTCGGACGCTGACGCTACGACGACGGTCGTGTATTCCATTGCGCCCTGCTCTTCAAGGAGCGCAACCAAACGGGCGACTTCACCGCGCCGTTTGCCGATGGCGACATAAATGCAGTAAAGGTTCTTGCCCTTCTGGTTGAGGATCGTGTCAATGGCGAGTGCGGTCTTGCCCGTCTGACGGTCGCCGATGATGAGTTCGCGCTGACCGCGACCAATCGGGGTATTGGCGTCAATCGTCATGATGCCCGTTTGTACCGGGCGGTTGACGTTGCGACGCGCCATCACACCGGGGGCGATGCGTTCAATCGGGTAATATTCCGGTGCTGTACCCGCTTCGAGTGCGATCGGT
>JAPKMU010000557.1 GCA_026645745.1 Anaerolineae bacterium
GGGATCAGAGAATTTGCGCCGCATTCTGCGCGCCAGCGTCGAAGAAGGCATCCAAATTCTAACGATCTATGCGTTTTCGACCGAAAACTGGAGTCGTCCGCCGAGTGAAGTGCGGATGCTGATGCGCATTCTCGAACTCTTCTTAGACCGCGAACTCTACGAAATGCACGAAAACGGCGTCCATCTCCGGCATTTTGGTGAACTGGATAAAGTGCATCCGACAATCCGCGAAAAGATTCATCGCGGTATCGAACTCACACGCCGCAATACGCGCATCACGTTGAATGTTGCGTTTAACTATGGCGGACGCGCCGAAATCACCCGCGCTGTTCAACAGATCATCCGTGCAGGTATCCCCGCCGACCAAGTGACGGAAGAGACGATCAGCCAGCATCTTTATACCGCTGGTATCCCTGATCCCGATCTGATCATTCGCACCAGCGGTGAACTCCGCGTGAGCAACTTTTTGATCTGGCAGGGCGCGTACAGCGAGTATTACTACACCCCCACCTACTGGCCCGATTTTGACGGTGCGGAACTGCATAAAGCCGTCGTCGAGTACAGCCGCCGCAAACGCCGCTTTGGCAAAACCGACGAACAGATCGAAGAAGACGATTCAAACAGTTAGGCGGGGTCATGCGTCCTATCCGTTTGGTTAGGACGCCCCGCCGCGTGAATTGTTTCGCGCTACAATACAATCCAGCACAACATCTCCAATCCACACGCACAATCGTTCAGCAGTTAGGACAACAGCCTCATGAGCAGTGATATTCAGCGGATCAAAGGATCGCTCCGCGACACGCAGTACATTGCAACCGATGAGATCGCAACGGTCATGTTTTTGGCGGAGCGGTTGGGAAAACCTGTCCTAGCGGAAGGACCCGCCGGCGTAGGGAAGACCGAACTGGCGAAAGCGTGGTCAAAAATAACGGGAAAGCCCTTGATCCGCCTTCAGTGTTACGAAGGACTGGACGAGAGCAAGGCGCTTTACGAATGGGAATACGCCAAGCAGATGCTTTATACCCAACTTCTGCGCGACAAACTGAGCGCACTTTTGGCAGATGCGCAGTCGCTCACCGAAGCAGCGGATCGTTTAGCCAACGAAGATGATGTTTTCTTTAGCGAACGCTTTTTATTGGCGCGCCCGCTGCTGCAAGCTGTCACCAGCGATCGTCCCGTCGTCCTTTTGATCGACGAAATTGACCGAGCCGACGCTGAATTTGAAGCCTTCTTACTCGAAATCCTGAGCGATTTCCAAGTCTCAATCCCTGAGCTTGGCACGATCACGGCGAAGCATCAGCCAACGGTGCTGCTGACGAGTAATAACACACGTGAATTGAGCGAAGCGCTCAAGCGCCGCTGCTTGTACCTGTTTATTGATTACCCGTCTGCCGAAACCGAAACGAATATCGTGCGGATGCGTGTGCCGGAACTGAACGCCAAGCTTGCGGGGCAGGCGGTCGAATTGGTTCAAGCGCTGCGGCAGATGGATTTGAAGAAGAATCCAAGTGTGAGCGAAACGATTGACTGGGCGCGTGCGCTCGTCATGTTGAACGCTGATTCGCTGGATAAAGACACCCTCGAAAACACGCTGACCGTGCTTCTTAAGCACGAAAGTGATGTGCAAAAGGCGAAGCGCACCCTGCTCAACCGCCAGCACCCACTGGATCGTGATCCGCGCGATAACCGGCGCGGTGGGCAAAGCGGACGCTTGCGCGGCGATTGGAATAACTAGTCAAAACGGGGGACAGTATCCCCCGTTTCCTATTGAATATCCTCTATTCAACCGATGCAGCAATTTCTTCGACGATCGGAATGAGCGCATCGAGTTCGCCCTTTGCGGATACACCGCCGAGGATCACGAACCGTTGATTGTCATCCAGCGCTATCACATAGATCACGCTGTCAAATGTCGGTGCGCCAAATGTCAAACTTGCCGCCGGATGCCCATTGAACTCCATGAATTCCGGCGTGCCAATCTCCGGGTACTGCCGTTCGAATGTGCCGACGAAGTAGGAGATCATGCTTTCGATTGTGCCGTCGGTGATCTCACCGCCCGTCAGGAGTTCGGGCGTACCGCCGAAAACCTGTATCCCCTGATGCCCACTGGTCAGCGCGGGAAGCTGGGAGTTCAGGCTATCAATCGCTTCTTGTGTCGATCCAATGGTGATCTGTCCGGCACTGCTGGCAATCGCGATGAAGTCATTGATCAGCCATTCCGGTGGGTAGCGGAAGGCGAATACGCCGTTCGGCGCGACAAACGTCCCCGGACCAGACATTGTTTCCATCACGCGGGTTGCTTCCGGTGTGACTTCCGGAGCGGCGGGTTCCGGTCAGCGCGAGTTCAGGTTGATCCGTTGCAATCACCGCTTGCGCTTCGACCAACGCCGCGACCAGTTGGCTGAGATCGAGGTCACACGGATCGCTTTCTTGAGCTATCGCACGCTGCTGAATCATCAGCGGCAGCGCGATCAGGATCAGCAAGGGAAGCAGACGCTTTTTCAACATGGATTCCTTTCAAACGTGGTTCGAATGGGTAAACACTACGCGATCATTATCCC
>JAPKMU010000558.1 GCA_026645745.1 Anaerolineae bacterium
TGAGTTCGGGGTTGCAGATCAGCACGTTGCAGCCTTTGGCGACTGCCGCCTCGATGACCGCTTCGCGCCGCTCGGCATCGACCGTGTTCTTGAGGATGAACGGCTCCGCGCCGGGGACATGCTCGCGGAGCAGGCGCTCAAACCGGGGTTGTAAATCGCGGGTGGCGGTCTGACGGAAGTAAATCACGCACGGACGACCATTAGCGAGTTCGTCGCGTACGAGGTCGATCAGCGCCTGCTCTTTGGCGAAAATGCGGTCGTCGCCATAGCTGGGGATGCTGGCGACGGTGTACGGCTCTTTCGCCCCGGTGATCGGGTGCTTCAGGTTGTGGATCACCTCATACGGGCGGAACGGAGCGTTCTGCCACCCCATCGACCATTGAAGATAGCTGCCGCGAAACGTCGTGTCGCCCTCCCAACGCCGCTGGATCAGGTAATCCTTGAGGCGCTGGCGGGTGCGGTCGTATTCGGCGTACACATCGGCATCGAGTTCGACCGGGAGCGCGATCTCCTCGAACGTCGGCAGGGCTTTTCCCAGATCGCCAAGGCTGAAGAAAATCGCGTGATCGAGCACTTCCGCGACCAGCAGCGGCGAAATTCCGGGCGCTTCTTCGTAAGGGCGCTCATACGTGGATGTCCCCGTGAATGCGCCGGTATCCCGGTCATACGACGGGCGTTCTTCGACGACTTGTTCGCGTACCCCCATGTCCTCGACCCAGCGCGACTCGGCGCGCCCGCGCTGGCTGCTGGCATCGCCCAGCACCTCTTGAAAGAAGCGTGTCCCGCGCCGCTTCTTGCTCAAGCGCTGAGCGCCGCCCCAGTTGTAGCGCTCGCGCACACGCGGGTTCAGATGGTATTCGAGGTTGAACAGGCTGCTAGCCCGTCCGTTGAACGGCGTGCCGGTCATCGCCAGCACCTTTTTCGCGATCCCCGCCATGCGCCCGAACGCCGCCCCGTTGCCCGTATCGCCGTGCTGCGCCTCGTGCGCCTCGTCCCACACCAGCAGATACACGCGATCTGGGAACATCCGCTTGAGGTACTCATCCAGCCGGTAGCGCGGGTTCTTCGGCGCGTACTTCTCACCGGGTTTCGGCTGCGATCCGCGATCCCGACTCTCACGCCACAGCGGCGACTGGCAGATCGCGCAGGTGCGCTTGCCGCTTTCTAGCCACGACAGCGACGCGGGCGCGCTCACCCCCTTCTTCTCCTGCATGACCATGCAGCCGCACGTCGGACACTCCGGCACACGCTCGCGTCGGATGCGCTGAGTTGCCAGATAACCTTCGGGGACCGGCGCACCGTGCCGCCATAGGGGAGTCCGCTCTTCACGCCATACGACCGACGGTTCCCACGCGCAGCCGAGCTTGGTCAGGTCGCGCTTGATCAAGCCGATCTTTGCCGTGCCGCTCCCGACGCACGCGGCTTTGTCCATGAACGCCTTCATGTCCTCGTGGCGGTCGATCCGTTCCGCCAGAATATGCGGATCAATCGAGTGGAGTTCGCGTTTCCATTTTTCAATCAAATGGGGAGGAGCGACGATCAACACGACTTGATCCGGGCGGATATCGTCGTGCAGCGCCTTGACCACCCCCGATGCGATGCTGATCGCCGCCGATCCACCGATCAGGGTCTTGCCAACGCCCATCGCGCCCACGAGGAGAATGCTGTCCCGCGACTGAAAGCCACGTGCGACCGCGCCGACGACGTGCTTTTGCGCCGTGTACATCGGGTACTTGCCTTTGAGCCGGATGCGATCCAGCCAGCGTCCGATGCCCGCGAAGTCGAAGCGGTACATGGGCTTGAACTTTGCATTCAGATACCCGGCTAACGCCCGCTTGTTGGCGGTGATGAAACCGAGCAGCGCCTCATCGCCTTCCATCTCGACCGTCGTGCCATCGCCGCTCAGCAGCGAGAGGGTGGTCGAGGGCTTCAGGCGAATCGTCGTTTTTTTGACCTGCCGTTCCGGGTCGTTGGGATCGGCTTCGACCTCCACGCGGGCAATCTGCTCGACATGGCGCGTTTTGCCGCGCAGCGCCACCCGTCCGTGCTCGATCGTCTCGATGATCGCGCCATCGGCAACGCCTGCTGCCAGCACCAGTGCGAGGTGTCCCGGACGCGGCGCGACGACCGGTTCGATCTCGGTCGGCGGCGGCGGAACTTCCAAGAGCGCTTGAAATCCGCCTGTCTTCCACGCGCCCTGCTCCTCGATCAATTTCAGCCCGGCGATCTCATCGAGCATATCCGGCGCGAACACGAAGCGCTGAATTGGACGCGGTGCGGGCAAGCGGTAGATCGGCTCTGATTGGACGGTGAGCGGCTGCGGGTGGTCACGGTCGCGGACGATCTGCTCATACAGCGCGGCGGTATCGAGCGGTACGCCCTTGATGGCGGCAACGACCATTTGGTCATACTCGCCGAGGTGCTTCCCCGGCAGCACCCACACGTCAACACGACTGCTGTGCTTGGCGAGGAATGCCGCCGCTTCGCTGGTGATGTGCTGGCGGTAAATGCACCACAGCGCCAGCCCGCCGTCCTGCACCCACTTCCACGCGT
>JAPKMU010000559.1 GCA_026645745.1 Anaerolineae bacterium
TCAGCGGCTTGTGCGGCCTTCTGTTGTTTCCACGCGGATCAATTGTTTGTCACGCAGGACATACACCTGATCCATCCGCCCAAGAAGAACGCGCCGGTGCGTGAGCAGCAGCAGCGTTTTCCCGTATGTTGTGTCCAAGATTGTTTCGAGCACAGCGCGTTCGGTCAGCACATCGAGATTGGCGGTGGGTTCGTCGAGAATCAGGATCGGCGCGTTTTTGAGCAGCACGCGCGCCAACGCGATACGCTGACGCTCACCGCCGCTCAACTGAAAGCCATCCTCCCCAACAATCGTATCGTATCCATTCGGCAGCGACACGACAAAGTCATGGATTTGAGCTTGTTTGGCGGCTTCCTCGAGTTCCGCAATCGACGCATCGGTGCGCGCCAGATGAATATTGTCGCGGATTGTTGTGTTGAATAGGTGCGTACGCTGCGACATTACGCCGAAAACGGCGCGGATATCCGCTTGCGCATACTGCCGCAGGTCATGATCCCCCAAATGAATCGCACCTCCTTCATATTCCCAGAAACGCATCAACACACTCGTGAGCGTAGATTTGCCTGATCCGCTTTCTCCGATAATCGCAGTTCGCTGACCCGGCATCAAATTGAGCGAAAGCCCTTCGAGCACACTGTCCTGATCGGGTGCATAACGAAACGTGATGCTGTCGATGTGCAGCGCAGGATGCGGTGGCATAGATACGCTGACAGGAGGATCATTCACGACAGGCGGCAGATCGGCAGTTTCAAACAGCCGCGCAGCAGCACTGCGGGTCGCACCAAGCTGAAGCGCGGCTTGCGAGATCGGCATGAATGCTTCAAATACCGCAATCGTCGCTAAGGTCACGGTCGCCAAAAAAACGCCATCAATGCGCGGGATTGCGGCTGCCAGCACCATGACCGCCGCGCCGTTGGTGAACAGCACCATCAATCCAGCTTGCAGCGCGTCAAGACGACTGCTCCGTTGATCGGCTTGTGCTGCGGCAGCGTTGAGTTTGGCGATTTGTTCCTGCTGCGCACCCTGCTGTCCATACACAATACTCTCCGCCATCCCCTGCACAGCATCGATCAACACAGCGTTGAGTTGGGCGCGGGCTTGCACACGCTGAACGCCCGCTGTTTCACCCGCCCACGCCGAAAAAAGGGGCAGAACGACACCTGCCGCCAATACAAACACCAACGCGGCAGCGGCGATCAGCGGATCAAAAGCACTGAGAAAGACAGTCAGCAAAACAGCCGTTAGAAGCGCGACAAGCGGCGGCGCGACCCCGCGCAGCAGCAGATTTTGCAGACTTTCCACATCACTAACGACGCGGCTCAACAGATCGCCGCTGCGCTGTGACGTTAAGCGGGCGGGGGCAAGCGGTTCGATTAGGCGGTAAAACGTAACGCGCATCTCCGCCAGCAGTCGAAACGTTGTTTCGTGCGAAACGACCCGCTCGAGATAGCGAAACACGGCGCGGGCGATCCCGAAGAAGCGCACCCCCACCACCGCCACGCTGAGTTCTGCAATTGAGGGACGCAAACTAGCGGTCGAAATCAACCAAGCCGAGAGCGCCATCAAGCTAATACTGCTCATGATCGTGAGTGTGCCAAGCAGGATCGCTATCAGCACACCGCGCCAAAAGGGAAGCAGCAGTTTCAACACACGCATCATGTTCCCCTCACCAAAGCGCCATAAGCAGTGCCTTCCGCTGCCAAAAGTGCTATATGAGTCCCCTGTTCGATCACCTGCCCCTTATCGATCACAATGATGTGATCAGCGTGCTGTACGGTTGATAAACGGTGGGCGATCAACAGTACCGTTCGTCCGTGCACCAGCGTATTGATCGCCGCCATGATTTCAGCTTCGCTGTCAGGGTCAAGCTGTGAGGTCGGTTCATCTAGGATCAACAGCGGCGCATCGCGCAGAAATGCCCGCGCCAAGGCGATCCGCTGTGCTTGTCCACCGCTCAAACGTAAGCCGCGTTCCCCGCACTGTGTTTCGTAGCCTTCCGAAAGCCGCGTGATAAACGGATGCGCTCCCGCTTGTTCTGCCGCACGGATAACTGCTTCGATTGGTGCATCGGGCTGACTGAATCGGATATTGTCGATGATTGTCCCGTTGAAAATATACGGCGACTGCGATACCCACGCGATGCTCTGCCTCCACGTGTCCGGGGTAAGCAGCGCGAGTTCGATACCATCAACGGTGATCTTGCCCGCATCCGGTTCGATGAAGCGCAGTAGTAACTGCGCGATAGTCGTCTTTCCGCCGCCGCTGGTGCCCACCACCGCCGTGATTTTGCCCGGTTGAATCTCAAAGGTGACGCCGTTGAGCGCTGGACGCTTTCCGTCCTCATAGGCAAAACGCACGTCCTCGAAGCGAATCGCCATGCGTTCGGGTGTCAGCGTCGTGTGCGTAGGAGACGACGCGTGCGGCTCAGTGTCCAGCAGTTGATACAGCCGTTCGGCGGCGGCTTTGCCTTCGGTCGCGTTGTGGAATCGCGCGCCTAATGTGCGCAGAGGCAGATAGAACTCCGGTGCGATCATGAGC
>JAPKMU010000055.1 GCA_026645745.1 Anaerolineae bacterium
TCATGATCAATGCGAACAGCCCTCATAGGACGGCTATTCGCCAACCTGTTCAGCCTCAAGTTCTTCGGTATCAAACTCATCCGGTGGGCGCACCGTAAACATATAACCGACGCCGCGTTCGGTGCGAATATAATGCGGGTGATGCGAATCGCTTTCCAGCTTGCGGCGAAGCCGGTGCATATGCACGCGAAGCGTATCTTCAAAGATTTCTTCTTCGTTGGGCCACACGCGCGCGATCAACATGCGATTTTCGACCACGCGCCCCGCGTTGCGCAGCAGCACATGCAGCAAAATGGATTCGGTCGGTGTGAGCGGAAGCCCCTTCCCGCCAATCACAATACGGTTGTGGGCAAAGTCGATGCTGAGGCTGTCGTCGATGTGGATGATCGGTTCGCTGGCGTAATCGAGGCTTGGCATACGCGCAAGTACAACCCGAATACGCGCTTCCAGTTCTCGGAGTTCAAACGGTTTCACGATGAAGTCTTCGGCGTATTTCTTCAACCCTTGAACGACAGTTTCGGTATCGCTGGTGGCGGTGATGAAGATGATCGGTACATCCGCCATTGATTTTAGGCGCGAAGAAAGCTCAAACCCGTGCATCGTCGGTAAGGTGAGATCGAGTAAGGCGATATGCGGCAGCCCACGCATTGTGACATGATCAATCGCTTCGGGTCCGTCGCTGAAGGCATATACTTCATAATTGCGCGCGGTCATGAAATCGTGGATGAGTTTATTGATATTCGGGTCATCCTCAACGAGGAGGATTTTGGTTTTACCCATTCGAGGGGTCTCCGGTTACGATTACTATTTCAGGTGCGTTGCATCTGCTTAATACTATACAACGAGGAAGTGTGTCTTGCCATAAATATTACGTGAAATTTTTCTTGGCGGTGCGGCACTTTTGACAGCGGCGGAAAAAGGCTTTACAGTCGGTTGGAGCTGTAGGGTTCAACCATGAGGTACGCTTGTTATGTCCACCGCCGCGCAGATTATCCGCCGACGCAAACGCCGCGAAGCACGCAAAGCTGAAGAACGCCAGCGCAGCCAATTTTGGATGATCGTATTTGGCGCGCTGTTTGTGATCGTGATCGGCATTCCCGGCGGATTCGCGTTTGGCGGCGCGCTCACGATTTACGCCGATGCCGCCGCCGATGTGCCACCGTTCGCGTCGAATCCGTATGCGGGCGGGGAACTCGTCACACGTATGGTTGATCGCACGGGCACAACGTTGATCCACAGCTTACAAGACCCAATCGCCGGAAGCGGCGGCGATGCGTGGATTGAGTTGGAAACCCTCCCCAACTACGTGATCAACGCGACGCTGGCGGTCGAAGACCCGGATTATTGGGAAGCGGCGCGGTTTGATCTCGCATCCACGCTGGTACGGTTGTGGCAGAATATCTTCGTCGCGGCAACCCCACCGGATAATTCGGTCGTCGGGCGGCTGGCGCGCAGCGTAATCGCGGCGGAAGGCGGCACAACGGCGGATCAGCGGGCGCGTGAAGTTGCGCTTGTGGCGGAGCTTCAGCGCCGTTACACGCCGGAAGAACTCCTTGAATGGCACTTAAATACGAATTATTACGGCAGCGAGGCTTACGGGATCGAAGCGGCGGCGCAGATTTATCTAAACAAGCGCGCTGTCGATCTCACACTCGATGAGGCGGCGCTGCTGGCGTCGATCCCGACCGCACCGCAGTACAACCCGTTCGATAACGAAGTCGCGGCGCGCGGTCGCCAAGCCGATACGCTGCGAATCATGCTCAACGAGCGCTTGATCAGCCCGCAGAGCTATGAAGAAGCCTCGGCAGTGATCACGCGCCTTCAGCCGACAAGCGCGTATCTGCCGCCGTTCGCGCCGGAGTTCGTCACGCTGGCACGCCGCCAAGCCGAACGCATCCTGACCGATCTCGGCATGGACGGCGCGAGTATGGTCGCGCGCGGCGGCTTGCGCTTAGTCACCACGCTGGACACCGATCTCTACGATCAAGCGGAATGCGCGATGCGCGTCAGCTTGGGCGAAAGCGGCGCGACTACGCGCAGCGGCGCACCGTGTTTGAGCGCGGCGTATCTCCCCGATGTGAGCGCATATCCCGCGCGCGGCGATGGCGACGGCTTACCCGATGATGGATCAATCGTCGTGATCGATGCGCGCACCGGAGAAGTCCGGGCAATCGTCGGCGCGGCGCAGCGCACCGCCTATCAGCCGGGGGTGACGCTCACACCGATTGTGTATTTGGAAGGATTCAACGGCGGCAACAGCCTAGAAACTCCCGCGACGATGATGTTCGACATCCCAACCCAGTTTCCCGGCGGATCAGATGGCTTGATCTACACCGTTGCTAACCCGGATGGACGATTTCGCGGGGTGTTGAGCTTGCGGGATGCGATGGGCGCGGGCTTGATTCCGCCAGCGGCATCTGTCGCGTATGAGCAGGGAATGGGCAATATCCTGCAAACCGCGCATCAGATCGGGATCAACGGCTTAGATGAAGCGCGTTATGACTTGATGCTGCTCGAACGCGGCGGATCGGTCAGCGTGTTGGATATGGCATACGCTTACTCGGTATTCGCCACAGGCGGCGATATGCGCGGCATCCAAGTTGAACCCGCCGCGCGCGGGTATCGTGGGCGCGATCCGGTGTTGATCGCGCGGATCGAAAGCGCGGACGGGACGGTTTTGTGGGAATACGATGCTGAAGGGGCGGCACGCTGCGCGACATTTGAGACGTGTACGCCGCTTTTGCAAGAAGAACTTGCCTACTTGATCAACGATATTTTGGCGGATCAAGAAACGCGCTGGTCGCTGATCGGGCAGGGCAGCCCGCTTGACACCGCACGCCCCACCGCCGTGATCAACGGGGTGACGGGGGATCGGCGCGACAACTGGACAATCGGATATACGCCCAACTACGTCATTGGCGTGCATTACGGGCGCACGGACAGCACACCGATCACGCTGGATGATTTTGGGATGCGTGGGGCGGCGGCGGCATGGCGGGCGGTGATGGATTACGTACACAGCCGCGACGCGCTCGCGTCAACCGGGTGGGAACGTCCGGCGGGTGTGATCGAAATGCGCGTGTGCGAAAAATCAGGCTTGCTGCCCAACGGCATTTGCCCGCTCGTGAGCGAGATTTTCTTGGATGGGACTCAGCCGCAGGGACAGGATTCCTACTGGCAGAGCGTCCAGATCAACAGCCAAAACGGGCTGCGCGCGACCGCGAACACCAGCGCCGAACTGCGCGCCGATGCGGTGTACTTTGTGCCGCCGGATCAAGCGCTCGACTGGTGGCGGGCGAATAATCAGCCGCTCCCGCCGGAAGAATACGATACCGTTTCGCGCCCTGACCTGCTGCAAACGATCCAGTTCACCGCGCCAAGTGCGTTTGCCTACGTCGGCGGCGAAGTCGAAATACGCGGCGCGCTTGATCTGCCGGATTTGCAATACTACCAACTCAGCTATGGGCAGGGGCTTGATCCGTCATCGTGGATCGACATCACCGGGCAGGAGACGGATTATTCACAAGATGCGCCGCTCGGCACATGGAATACCAGCGGGCTTGACGGGTTGTACACGATTCTGTTGGTCGCGGTCGCGGCGGATAACAGTTACGAAAGTGAAGCGATACAGGTCACGGTTGATAACATCGCGCCGCAGATCACGCTGACGGCGACACCCCCGGAAGGCGGTTACTCTATCGGATCGGATTTTGTGCTGATCGCCGAAGCCGTCGACAACCTTGCCGTCGCCCGCGTCGAATTCTTCCGCGATGGCGCGCCGCTCGGTGCGGATGAGGTATATCCGTTCGGGCTGGAATGGCGCGTCGAGCGGGCAGGTGATGAAGTGTTCAGCGCGACGGTATACGATCAAGTTGGGAACTCCGCAAGCGCGGAGATCACGATTACGGTAGAGCGCGCGGGAGCGTAAAACTAACTGCTCCTCACCCCCTCTCCAAACTTTGTTTAGAGAGGGGGTGAGGAGCTTTTCGAGTAGAAAGACGTGAAATCAATGTTCGATTCTCTGCTTACGTCGTTGATGCGCGATCAGCAGATACCGGGGCTGGCGTGTGCGCTGCATCGCGGCGATGCGCTGGTTTACGAAGGCTATCACGGCTTGGCAAATATCGAACACGGCGTGCCCATCACCGCTGAATCCGTGTTCGAGATCGCATCCATGACGAAATTGTTCACCACACAGGCGATCTTGCGACTCGCGCAAGAAAAGCGGCTCTCGCTGGACGATCCGATCCACGCTTACGTGCCGGGGCTGCCGGAGTCATGGCGCGCGATCACGCTCAAGCACATTTTGACGCATCAATCCGGCATCCCCAATTACACCGAACCGCCGCGCTATTGGGAGATCATGCGCGACGACAAATCGCTCGATCAAATTCTCGCGTTGGTGCGCGATCTGCCGCTCAAGTTCGCGCCGGGGGAAAGTCACAGCTACGACAACACCGGCTTTTACCTGCTCGGCACCGTGATCGAACGTGCGGCGGGGATGCCTTACGCCGACTATCTCAAGCAGACAATTTTTGACCCGCTCGGCATGAGTCAAACGCGCGCGAATGATTACGCGGCGGTGATCCCCCACCGCGTACACGGCTATGATCAGAAAGACGGCGTGATCGTCAACAAGCCGTATTACAGCGTGACGAATACGTTCAGCGCGGGCAATCTCGTTTCGACCGTGCGTGATCTGCTCACATGGCGGGCGTGCTTGGACAACGATTCCGTGTTGAACGCCGAGATGCGCCGCCTGTGGTGGACGCCGCACCCGTCGCGCTCCGCCAATGAGCGCGCGAACAACTTCACAGCGGGAGTCGGCTGGTTTATGGTCGATTCACCCTACGGGACGTTTTACGGGCACAACGGCGGGATTCAAGGGTTCGCGTCGTCATACTTGTATTACCCGCTCACAGGCACAACCTTGATCATCCTCGTCAATTCCAGCCGCGTCACCGAGCCGCATAAGATCGCGTTTGCGATGCTTGAGCATGAAATCAAGAACTGAGTAGACTTCTAACTGTAGTGTCAGATCAGGAGTCTGCTCATGAACCGTTTATTCCGCTGGAAGCGGGGGATGTTATTTGTGTCCCTCTTTTCCGTCCTTATTCTCTCACTGATAGGGAGCTTGAGCGCCGCCGCCGATGAGCGCGACCCGATCAGCCAAGTCAGCGATGAGAAAACGAATACGCCAACCGCAACACGCACGCTCACCCGGACGCCAAGCCGAACCCCCACGCGCACCCCCACCAGCGGCGGTGGTGGCGGCGGGGTCATCGTGATTACCACTTTTAGCGCAGATTTGATCGCGCCACTGCTGCAAGACCCATCCGTAACGCCAACACGCACCCCTACGCCGATCAACCTCGGCAATTTCGTCTGGGATGACCTCGATCAAGATGGACGGCAGGACGCGGGCGAACCGGGATTATCCGGCGTGACCGTGCAGTTATGGAACAGCGCCAAAACCGCCATGATCGACAGCGCTGTGACCAACGCATCGGGCAATTACACCGTCGTCGCGCCGCTGCCGGGATCATACCGGATTCGCGTGGTGCTTCCCGGTGCATCCGATCAATTTTCCCCGAAGGATCAAGCGGGCGGGGACGATACCGATGACAGCGACATTAACCCCAGCGGGACGAACACCGGTTTCACCGATGTGATTTCGATTGCCAACAACGTGATCTCGATCTCCAATCTTGACGCGGGGATCGTCAAGTTCCGCACAGCAACCCCGACGCGCACCCCCACGCCGATCAACCTCGGCAACTTCGTCTGGGATGACCGCGATCAAGATGGACGGCAGGACGCGGGCGAACCGGGGATTCCGGGAATGATCGTGCAGTTGTGGAACAGCGCCAAAACCATCTTAATCGGCGAAACGCTGACGAGCTTAACGGGCACTTACACGCTCATCGCGCCGCTGCCGGGAACCTACCGGATTCGCGTGATCCAACCGGGCGTGATGGACGGCTTTTCACCGAAGGATCAAGCAGGCGGCGATGACACCGACGACAGCGACCTTAATCCCAGCGGGGTGAACTTCGGTTTCACGGACGTGATCTCGATTGCCAGCAACGTGATCTCGATCACAAACATTGATATCGGGGTTATTCTCTTTCGGACTCCCACCCCGACGCGCACCCCCACCCCGATCAATCTCGGCAACTTCGTCTGGAATGACTTGAATCACGATGGGCGGCAGGATGCGGACGAACCGGGAATTCAGGGCGTGATCGTGCAGTTGTGGAACAGCGCCAAAACCGTGATGTACGATGACGCGGTGACGGGTGCATCGGGCAATTACAGCCTTGTCGCGCCGCTGCCGGGAACGTACCGGATTCGCGTGGTGCTGCCCAGCGCGACGTATCAGTTCTCACCGAAGGATCAAGCGGGCGCGGATGACACCGACGACAGCGACATCAACCCCAGCGGCGCAAACGAAGGTTTTACGAATGTCATCGTCATCGCCAGCAACGTGATCTCGATTTCGAATCTCGACGCGGGGATGTACAGTTCGATTATCCTCAATCCGAACATCATGGCAGACGTTCCGCTCCTGATGACCACGGCTACACCGTTTATCGACGCGATCCCACCCCTGCCACCGGTTGACTGCGCCGCGCTGCGGCTGACCTCACCAGAGGGACTGCCAAACGGCGTCGCCGCTTTCTTCTGGGACCCGGTGAGCGCGCCGGGGATCACCTATCAGATCGCGGTCTTAGATGAAGCGCGCAATCTGCTCACGCTGTTTGACGCGGGGAACACGACCAGCTTCAGCGGAGATGTCAGCACAGCGCGGATCGGCGGTGGTTTCCAGTTGATCGTTCAGGTGACGGCGTTCCAAAACGGGAATGCGGTCTGTCTGTTTGAGCGCTCGATGCTGCGCGCGGCAGTGGATTCAAGCGCACCGCTGCCGACTGCCACACGGCGGCGCGGTCAGTAGATTATTCACCACCTGCTCCTCACCCCTCAGCCCCGAATTCGGCTGAGGGGTACAAGCCGACAGCAAAATCGCCGTCCTCTTTTACGAGCATCGGGCTGATTTTTTCACTTTTTCTACAGCGCGGCGCGTTGTTCCCTCGTACAATTAAAGCTGATCTTACTTTCGCAGATTCTTTCTACGTTCAAGGAGGGTTTATGATCGTGCGTCTTCGCGCCCTGATCCTAATCGTCGTTATTCTGCTCGGTGCAGCCGCCGTGAGCGGTCAGGATGTCCCCAGCACGATTTCAACCGCGCTTCAGCAGCTTTCCAGCCTCGTGGGTTATCCTGTTACGCTTCAAATGCTCGAAGCCTACACATGGGAATCGAACACCTACTCGGATACGCATCTAGGCTGCGAACTCGCGGTCTTCCCCGCGGTAACCGGGAACTACTTCGGCTATCATTTTACGCTCACTTTGAACGGCGTCAGCTATGATATTCGCGTTTCGGGCGACAGCTCGATTGTTTTCCCGTGCATCGGTGATGGCGGCACATCACCGCTCCCCGGTGTAACGTCTGTGCCAGCGGTTGTTCCGGTGGCAGAGCTTGCGCCGTGTCCTGCCGGATTCGCGGGTTATCTACCCCCGCAGTCGGGCATGGGCGTTGGTGCGGTGGGACGCATCGCTTTAGGCGGCACGCCGAACCGTCTGCGGTCTGCGCCGAGTGTGCTCGCTCCGCGTTACGGTGCTGGCAGGTCCGTCGTGCGAACCGCAGTCCGTGAATGGGCAGGCGAATATTATTTTCTGGCAGGTCAACACCAGCGGCGTGATCGGCTGGACGGCGGAAGGTCTGCTGCCCGATGATTACTTCTTCGAGGTCATCACCGCCGGCACACCCCCGACGAGCGGCGGGGTTTCGAGTGATCGCGCGCCGATCTTAGCCTCAAATGCCGCGCAGCTTACACGGGTTGGTGTGCTGCCGTCCTCCACAGTGGGGGATTTCGATATTGGAGAGGGCGCGCTCAACGGACAGGGCGTGATCGCAATCGCGGGGGGCAGCAGTGGCGCGCGCTTCTTTAATGCGACTACGTTAGAGGAAGTGACCCTGATTGCCCCGACCAGCGAAGCTGTGAACCGGATCGCCGTGAGCGATGATGGGCGGTTCATCGCTGTCGCCGGGATCGGTAACGCTTTCTCGTTGATCGATCTTTCGACGGGCAGCCGCACTTCGATGCAAGTCCCGCAGTCCGGCGCAATCGAAGTCCTCGATTTCGCGCCGGGCGCGAACCCACTGCTCGCCGTCGGGTTTCGCAGCGACACGAACACCGGACAGCTTATCCTGATGTCCACCCCTGTTCAGAACAACACGCCGAACTTCCCGTATGCGGTGACGACCACAAGCGGCGTGAGCCAGCTTAGTTTCAGCCCGGCTGGTCAGCTTGTGTGGACGGAGAATACGGCGGTCAACGTGTTGAACTTGGCGACGATGACGCTTGCGAGCGGCATTTCAATCGCACCGTCAGCGTCGGGTCTACCGCGCGTTCCCGCGTTCTCGGCGCTTCCGCCCGGATGCACGGCATCTACCTGCCCGATCACGCTGGCGTTAGGCGATGATACCCGCGTCCGTGTGATCAACATGAGCGACCCCGCCCGCAGTGAAGTGCCGCTGACGCTTCCGTCCGGCTTGGTGGCAACTCATATCAGCTTCAGCCCGGATGGGTCGGTGCTGTTCGTGTACGCGCTGTTTCCGGCAACCCCCGCCCCGACGCCGCCGACGCTGCTCGTCTACAACTGGCAGTCAGGCACGCTTATCCATCAGATTTCGTTTACGGATGGCGCATCGAACGCGATGGCGATCACGCCGGACGGCTCGCTGATTTTGCTGACGGGCACGGACGGCGCGCGGTTGTACGGCGTTCCCACCGACTCGGATGGCGCGGTCGGCTAAACGTGGCAGCCAGTGATTAATCAAAAGACGCTCAGGGTTTCGCCTGAGCGTCTTGATTGCTGCAAATGGATGAATTCTACTGCAAATAATCGCGGAGTTGACGGCTGCGGCGCGGGTGACGCAAGCGGCGCAGCGCTTTTCCTTCAATTTGACGGATGCGTTCGCGCGTCAGTCCGAATGTTTCCCCAACTTCCTCAAGGGTGTGACAGCGCCCGTTGAGCAAGCCGAAGCGCAGACGCAGAATACGCGCCTCACGCGGGGAAAGCGTGTCGAGCAGGGCTTCGATTTTCTCTTGCAGCATCTTCTCGTAAGTGACCTGCGCCGGGGATGGCACGGCATCGTTTTCGATGAAATGCCCAAACTCGCTGTCTTCGTCTTCACCGACCGGGCTTTCAAGGCTGAGGGGCTGCCAGCTTACCCGCATCATCCACCGCACTTTACGCGCATCCATCTTGCATTCGGCAGCGATTTCTTCCGGTGAGGGTTTGCGTCCGTTTTCCTGCTCCAGCGTGCGCGCCGCACGGTATAAACGGCGGATGCTGTCGCTCATATGAACCGGTACGCGGATCGTCCGCCCTTGATCCGCGATTGCCCGCGTGATCGTCTGGCGAATCCACCATGTCGCATACGTGCTGAAGCGGAAACCACGACGGTAATCAAACTTCTCGACGGCTTTCATCAAGCCGAGGTTGCCCTCTTGGATCAAGTCGAGGAACGGAACGCCCCGGCTCATGTACTTCTTGGCGATGCTCACGACTAAGCGGGTGTTCGCGCGGATGAGATGATCGCGTGCCGATAGTCCGTCGCTGATGATGACCGCCCATTCCGCCGCGCACGGATGATCCGGCGTCTGGCGCAGTTTCGCCATCAGTTCGTCGCCCGCTGCGATCCGCGTCGCCAGCGCGATTTCTTCCTCATTGCTGAGGAGCGGAACGCGCGCCATTTCTTTCAAATACAACCCGACAGGATCATTGGAAGGATAGTTCTCATAATCGCCGTCTTCTTCGGCGATATCGTCTTCCGTCCCTGCGTCTTCGAACTCAAGATCGGCTTCATCGATGGGGAAATCTTCATACCATCCATCATCGATGGAGTCTATATCGTCGCGTTCGTCAAAGCCTCTGTCTTCATAATCAGAATCAGGCAAAAAATCGAAATGCGAATCATAAGCACGGTTGTAGTCGCTCAAGGCGGAACCCCCTTTTCCTACAACGGGTCGAGCTTGCTGTTCGGTTAGTGTTAAGCCGTGTTACTTGTTGAGCAGTTCTTTTAGCTTTGCCAGCCGAGGGTCGATGAGTTCATCGTGTGTGTGTTCTGGCTCGCGGTTCAGGTTTACCCCACATTCAGGGCATAACCCTTTACAATCCGGGCGGCACAATGCTCCGTGCGAGTCTTCGATGAGGGCTTCTTCGCGGATCAGCGGCGCAAGGTCGAGGACACCGTCCTCAGCGACACTGAATTCTGAACCATTGGGATTAGGGTAAGCGTACAATTCCTCGATTTCGATGGCGACATCGCGCTCAACCGATTCAAGACAGCGGTAGCATTCATCCTGTATCCCAATATGGAGTTCCCCTTGTACGAGAATGCCTTCCGCTGCACGACTAAGGCGCAGAGGACCCCGTACATAAGAGACATCAACATCCTCAGCGACACGAGTTGCAGGGGCATCGAACACGAGTTCGTGACTGTGTCCGGGTCCACTGGCGAGCAAGAAACCAACATTCATCTTCAAATGACGGTTGCTCACAAACCCGTTGGTGAGGTGCTTCATTCGCTGGAAGCCTTTGTGCCAAGCCCTACAAAAATTGCACCTATAACAAGTGCGTAAGTCCAAAACAAACGTATATGAGATCAGGTCTTGTGTCAAGATAGGCGACAAGGTTTGAAACTGAACCCTATCTATTCTTTTTCGAGTTTTTTACATATGGGAGCGTTATGTGTTTCACCACGCGGATTATGTTACAATCGCCGCTGGTGCAGCGCGGATTAGCCCACACACAGGCTCTCGCATGATTGGAACTCGGCTCGGACCCTACGAAATCGTTGAAGAAATCGGCAAAGGGGGGATGGCGACGGTTTATCGCGCGTTTCAACCTCGCCTAAACCGCTTTGTCGCCGTCAAGATTATTCATCGCTCGATTGCGATGGATGACAACGCGCTAGAGCGTTTCCAACGCGAGGCGCAGGTAATCACGCGCCTTGAGCATCCTCATCTGCTCCCGATCTACGACTTTGACGGCGCGCACGATCCGCCCTATATCGTGATGCGTTATCTCGAAGGCGGCACGCTCCGCGAAATCATGGATCGTGAGGAAATTCTGCCGCTTTCGGACGCCAATCATATCCTGCGGCAGGTCGCGCAAGCCCTCGAATACGCGCATCGTCAGGGCATTATCCACCGCGATATTAAACCGTCGAACATCATGATCGATGTGGACGGCAATGCTTTCTTGACCGACTTCGGAGTCGCCCGCATGATGGGTGGAACGTCGGCAGGACAAACCCTCACCCAAGCCGGTTATGCCGTCGGCACGCCGGGATACATGTCGCCTGAACAGGGCATGGGGCTGGAAGATGTCGATCACCGCGCCGATGTCTACTCGCTCGGCGTGATGCTGTTTGAAATGGTTACGGGCAGGCTGCCGTATCGCGGCGAAACGCCCATGTCCGCCATCCTCAAACACATCAATGATCCCGTGCCGGATGCGCGCACAATCAATGAAAAAATCACGCCGGAGATCAGCCAGATTCTCCAAAAGGCGATGGCGAAAGACCCGGATGACCGCTACCAAAGCCCGATGGAACTCGCGGAGAGTTTTGCTACTGCCATCGCACCCGTGACGCAAACCGCGCGTCTGGGGGTGATCCGCAAGTCGGCGGAGATGAGCGTCAGCGATCTCCGCAAGCGCCGCACGGATAAACAGGACGAAATCAACGCGACGTTGGCAGCCTTTGAAGCCTCTCGCGGCGCGGATGTGACCGCCGGAGCAAAGCCCAGCCATCCAACGACTGCGCGACCGCAGCCGCTCGAAGACAGCGACACGGTGATGACGCCGACGAACCCCGTCCCCGCTGCCGCTCGCACCAGCGCGAGTGCCGTCCCGCCGCCGCCACCGCCGCCGCGCACGAACATTCCGCTGATTTTGGCGGCAGTCGTCGCGCTGATCGCCGTCGTCGTGCTGGTGATCGTCTTCACCAATCAATCGACTCAAAACAATGCCGCTACACTGACGGCAGTCGCCGCCGAAGCGACCCTGCAAGCGCGGGCGGGCACAAGTACAGCCGAAGCTGAAAGCGCTGCCACCTTTACGTCCGTCGCGGCAACAAGCGCGCTGCTCGCTCAAGCGCTGGACGGCACCCAAACTGCTGTCGTGACAACGATTCCGACGGATACGCCAGCGCCAACACTCACGCCGACCGCGACGATCACCTTGACCGCGACCCCCGCCACGCCGCAGGGGGTATCGCTGCGCGAACTCACGCTGCGCGCCGGTCCAAGTGATGAGTACGCGACCGTTATCACGATTGCGGCAGAAACACAGTTTGAACTGCTCGGCTATGACAGCACGTTTAGCTGGGTGTATATCCAGCTTGCCGACGGCACAACCGGCTGGACTCGAAGCGCAGCGGCGGCATTTACGTCATCGGGCAACGTGAGCGCGCTGCCCGAAATCGCCGCCGCGACCATGACGCCAACCGCAACACTCACGCCGACGGTTACGGCGACCGCGACGGAAACCGCAACGCCTACCGTCACCGCGACCGCGACGATCACCCAGACGCCTACGCCCGCTACGCCGCAAGGGGTTGCCAGCCGTCCGCTGATTCTCCGCGCTGGACCGGATGACGAATACGAAGCGCTTGATCCGATCCCGTCCGATTCCGAATTTATCATCCTCGGCACAGACGAGACGGGCGAATGGCTCAATGTCGAGCTTGCGGACGGCACAACCGGATGGATTCTCAACGTCGCAACGTCGTTCTCGGCGGCGGGCAATATGGAAGCGCTGCCGCTCCTTGAAGCCGCGACGATGACGCCAACGGCGACGATGACACCGACGCCGACGTTTACACCGACGTTTACGACGACCTTCACCCCGACCGCCACGTTCACGGCGACCTTCACCCCGACGATCACGCCGACGTTTACGCCGACCCTGATCCCCTACGGACGGATGCCATACGTCGTCGATTTTGAAACCCCGGCGGAACTCAGCTCGTGGGCATACGATCCGGGTACATGGTCGCTGCTGAATACGGGCAGCGGCGCAGTGCTGCGCGGAGCGGGAACATCCGATCAAGTCTTAGAAATCGTCGGAAACGACACGCCCGAATGGGTGATCACCGATGCGGTCAATCAAGTCGTCAGCTTATCGTATGCCCCTGACCGCGACATGTCGCCGGAATTCCGTGTGATCGTCGCGGCGGGCGAGAGCGGCTATACAGCAGTCGGCATTCAATCCGATGAAGTGGTCATCGCACGCGGTGAGACATTCGGTAATTTCATCAGCCCCGAAAATGAAACGGTGCTGGCGCGTACACCGCTGATGATGCCTATGGGATTGTGGCATCGCCTCACGATCTGGTCACAACAAGCGCCAAACGGTGTGATTGTCACTGTCTACATCGACAATCGGATCGCTGCGCAAGCGCTCGCCCCTGCCAGCGCTCCCGGTGATCAGCGGATTTTGCTTCAACCGGGCGCGTCGCCAGTGCTGATCGATGATCTTGCGGTGCAGCGTGTCGAGCCTTTGAGCACGACATTTAGCGAAGGCGCTTTACGCCCGGCGTGGATTGCGTCCGGTTCGGCGCTGACCAACATCATCGAGAGCGCCGCCGAAGACGCTTATTTCCAGATCGAAGGCGAAGTCGTCCTCCGCGCCGCCTCCAATGTACGCCCGATGCAAAATGTCGGCATGAACCTGAATGCGTATGTCGCGGCGGGCGCGATGGAGATCGATCTCCGCGTGAACGACAGCGGCTTGCTCCGTCTTGAACTCCGCAACGGTCGCTTGATCGCCAGCCAGTTTGACAGCGCAGGCGCGGTGATTGACAGCGCAACGGTGGATAACTTCTACGGCTCGAATACGTGGTTTACCATTGGGATCACCTTGACCGACAGCCGGTTGGAGATCACGAAAGATGGGATGCTCCGGTTGTCGCATCTCTTCTCAATGAGTCCAATCCCCGGCACAATCGAGATCACGACGACGAGCGGCACCTCAATCCGACTTGATGACCTGCTCGTGTACGAAGCACCGCCTATGGAAAACCTCAGCGAACGCGCCTTTGATCCGCTCCGCGTTTCTGCCGAACGGATGCAAGCACCCGAAGCGCTCATCGTCGATTTTGAAGGTGAATTCACGCCGAACCTATTCGAGCCGCAGTACAACGCGGGAAGGTTAGAAGCGGGTTCTTTGGAAATCACATACGCGGGGAATCAAAGTCTGCGTCTGTTGAATGACGCGGCGTATCCGCGCATGTTCGGCGCGGGCGGGAATGCGAATTTCCTTGATTCGACCGATATTCACGCGCATCTTGATGTGCGTCTCAGCGAGACGGGGACAGCGTGGTTTATGGCACGCGCGCGTGCTGCCATGACGGGCGACATCGAAGGCTACCGGATGGAGATCAGCCGTCGTCAGGATGGCACGATTAGTCTGGTGATCCGCGCCATGCGCGGTATTGACTCGCTTGACCTTTACGCCGGGCGCGTCCCACAGTCGCCCAACTTCCCGCCGGATGTCGTTCAGCTTGAAGTCGTCGCTATCCAGAATCGCATCGCCTTCTATGCCAACGAAATATACGTGATGAGTCTGATGGGCGTCGATTTGCTTGGCGGATCAGTCGCGCTCGGCGTTGAACCGAATACGACCGCCTATTTTGATAATCTGCGCGTCGTCGATTTGACGCCGTAAGCGAGGAAATACACGATTGAGCCAACTTCCGCCTCCACCGGAGACGCTACCGGAACAAGACGATCTGGTGATCCTGCCGCATGAACTTGATGAATTGGGCGTGCGCGTCGGGAGCGTTCAAGCGCCAGCCCCGCCGCCGCGCCAATCGAACAGCGGCTGCCGGAGTTGTTTATTAGTCATGAGTGGGTGCGGCGTGATCGTGATCATCGCCGCGATTGCGCTCATCTTGATCATTCCCGGCACAATCGTGGGGTTGTTTAACGGCATCGTCAGCCAGTTTAACGCCAATGTTCCGCCGCCTATCGCCAATATCATCAGCACACAGACCATCGTCACGGGGATTCAACCGCTCGGTCAGTTGGTGAGCGTGAGCAGTCAGCTTGCCGTCGCTGATGTCGAGGTGAACGTCTCGCAGGGCGCGTTGAATGCGTGCGCGTTCGGCGCGAATCATGTGGTGCAAGGCGCGGTCGAAGCGGGTATCGATCTCACGCAGATCACCGAGGAGAATATCCGCTATGACGCCGAGCGCGACCTCTATGTGATTACGATTCCGCCGCCGCAGCTCACGAGCTGCCGTGTCGATTACATCCGTCAGTATGAGCGCTCGTTTACGACTTGCAATGTTGATTGGGACGAAGCCCGCTTGATCGCTCAGTATCTCACCTTGATCCAGTTTCGGGATACGGCGGTCGAAGGTGGGATTTTGCGCCGCGCCGAAAGCGAGACTCGCCTTGTGTTGGGGAACTTCATCCGTTTAGTGACGGGCAGTGAAGTCGAAATCGTCTTTGAAGAACCGTCGCTGACGACTGCCGAACCGGACGCGCTTTATCCACCAAGCTGTTCCCCCGATGTGCCCGCCGGATGGAGTATTAACCCGAACGGGGAATGGGTGCGCAGCAACTAGGTCACGATCCAACTAAAAAACGTCCTCGCCTCCTTCGATTCTGAGGATCGGAGGACGATCTTAACTACGCTCTACAGCCATCGCACGCAATCCGAATCAGGAGACCGCACTTTTCTATGGAACTGTATATCATCCGGCACGGTCAGTCGACCAACAACGCGCTGAACGACGTATCGGCGCGTCACTTTGATCCCGGTCTGAGCGACCTCGGCAAACGCCAAGCCGACAAACTCGCCGCATGGCTGGCGTCAGGCGATTTACGCACCCCTTGGAGCGACCCCGATACGGGCTTCACGCGCCTTGATCCGATCCCCAACTTCACATTTGATCACCTGTATTGCAGCGCGATGTACCGCGCTTTGCTGACTGCCC
The DNA here is from genome assembly GCA_026645745.1 of Anaerolineae bacterium. Lineage (GTDB taxonomy): Bacteria > Chloroflexota > Anaerolineae > Aggregatilineales > Phototrophicaceae > Flexifilum. Next base: position 16,079 of record JAPKMU010000055.1, read on the forward strand.
TTCCGGTCGGGCAGGCGTTGGGGATCAACCCGGAAGTGTGGATCGACATTCACGAACACGGCGGTATGTATCTCGAATCGCCGGACGGTTCGATTACCGGGTATCCGGGGCGCACCCGTGACGAGATCGCCGCCGAATTCCCGCATTACGCAATTCCCGAAGGTGTGACCGAAAAAGGTTGGTATCGGATCGAATCCGGTCATGAAGAACGCGGCGTGTTTTACGGGCGCGCCATTCGTGTCGCGTCTGAACTCCGCCGCCGCGCCGAAGACCCGGAAACCGCCAACCAGCGGATCGCCATCATCACGCACGGCACATTTATCGACGCGCTGATCAAGGCGTTCTTGAACGCGCTTCCGTCGCGGTCGCATTTTTTCATGCACTATAACTCAGCGATCACGCGGCTGGATTTTGACTCGGATCGCGTCTTGCTGCGCTACATGAACCGGATCGATCATTTGCCGAGTGACTTGATCTCGTAAAGAGAAACTCCTCACCGCCCGTAGGCTTGTCCGATATTCAAAACCGACCTCTCCCCCACTCGCTGCGCTCGTCTCCCCTCCCCGAATTCGGTTCACGGGACGACACTTTTTAGTAAAGGTGTATCTGGAACGAGAAAGAAGTCCAGATGCACCTTGACGGGATGAAGCAAGCGTTCGCGTAAAGCATCCAAGCCCAAGCGAAAAAGACTGAGACGTTGGCGACGCCGGGAAAGGGGGTACAAAAAGCGGACAAGCGTGCCTTGTGTGAGTACCCACAACATGGCACACGCGAGCACGAGGAGCAAACGCTCGGTATGCTCCGGTTTCCATACTCGCGAACGCTGCCACTGAAAGCCATCGCTTTTCAGATCGCGAAACGAGACCTCATGGTAAAAACGGCAGGCATAGAGTTGTGGGGTGAGGGTCGGTTGGTTGCTGAACAGACACCACGGTTCTTTGTAGCCGCCTTCCCAGACCAAATACACCCATTTCCACTGCCAGCCCGCCTTTTTGAAGACTTGCACCCGTCCGCTCCACTGCTGACCATAGCTGGCGAGGCGGCGCAACGGCTGCGGTTTGTGGTTGGGCAGTTTTGCCAATGTCGAGCGTTGCACCCGCAGCAGATAATCCCAACCGCTGTCGCTCAAGCGCTGCTGCCACGCCGGCGATGTGCCCAATCCCCGGTCGGCCAGTACCACCATCGACTGGTGCGCGGGCAGCCACGCGCGCACTTGGGTCAGCAAGCTCTGCATCAGCTCAACCTGTCCTTCTGGCGGGTAATCCGTGCTGGCATAGGCTCGCCACACGAGCGGGATGGCACCGCTTTGGTACGCCACCCCCACCATCATCACCGCCACATGGTCGCTGAGTTTGGTCTCATCCACTAACACCACCAGTGCTGCCTCGCCCCACAACTGCATTACCCATTTCACCCAGCATCCCATCAAGACCGACAGCTCCAACCGCTCATTGGCCAGCCATCGCTGCAACCGCCGTTCCATGCTGCTGGCTTCTGCCCGTCCCAGCAGCGCTTGCCCTACTTTCCCCAGCCAACACGTTTGTGCCAGCACCACCCCGTAGCTGAAAAACGCCAATGTCCACACTTGCCAGCGTCCCAACGTCGGAAACTGCTTGCGTATCAGCGCTTCCCACTGATACAGTAATGGCGAGTTCATAGCGGCCACCTTTGTTTGTTTGGTCACAACCAAGATGCCCTATGAACTCTTTTTTGTTAACCCCTGCCTTACTCCCAAAACTGTCGTCCCGTGAACCGAATTCGGGGAGGGGAGACGAGCGAAGCGAGTGGGGGAGGGGTCGGGGGGTGAGGAGTTCTTTACGTTCGTGCCGCAACACGCGCCGCCGTTTTTTCCTCAGCATGTGCGTCTGAACCCGGCACGCCGCCGGGGAACCATGTCCAGCGCCCGAAGATCGCCGCCAACGCCGGATCAAGCATCGTCCGCACGACGAACGCATCGATCAGCACGCCGATAAACACCGCAAAACCCATCTGCTGCAAGAACGCGATTTCGCCCGTGACCATGCCTGCGAACGTTCCCGCGAGGATCACCGCCGCTGAGGTGATGATCGCCCCCGTCGCCGCGACCGCGACATGGACGCCTTCGCGCATCCCATGATGGGCGACTTCTTCCTTGATGCGCCCGAACAAGAAAATACTGTAATCGATGCCCAAGCCGACGAGGAAAACGAAGCTGAAGATCGGCAGCATCCAACTCAGATGCTCCACGCCCATCACGTATTGGAAGAATAGTCCCGTCAAGCCGAGCGTGCAGGTGAAACTCAAGACGACGGTGCAGATCAGATACAGCGGTGCGACGACGCTCCGCAGCATGATCAACAGCACGACGAATACGCCCGTTAAGATGAATACCGCCGCGCGGATCGTATCCCGATCCATCGTTCGCGCGAGGTCGGTCATCACAGCGGCGAATCCGCTGGCGACCGCGTCGCCGCTGTCATAGGCTGCGAGCATGTCGCGGAGTTGTGCAACCAGCGCGTGCGCTTCGTCACCGAGTGGGTTATCAAGGATCACGTCGATCCGGTACGCGCTCCCGTCCGCCGTCAGATAGCTTTCGACCACCGGACGCAGTGACGCGAACAATTCTCCATCTCGGGTTGGCGGCAGTAGAGTCTGCGGCGGCAGCGCATCGATTTTCTCGATCAGCGATTCGACGGCAGTACGTAAATCGTTTTGACGCAGCATCAACTGGATCAAGCCGCCGTCGAGCAAATCACGGATGGTTTGCAGGTCGGGATCGGCGCTCAATTCGGGATAGAGTCCGGCGACCGTGTCCAAGTAGGCGCGGATTGAATCGATCAGCGTACCCGTATCATCGGGCATACCGCCGCCGTCATCCAGCAGCAGCAGGCGAAGCTGACCGCTCACCGTGAGCAGGTCATGGACATCCGCGTGACCTGCCCCCAGCGGGTTGCTCACACTGCGCACATCGGTCACGCCGGGCAGCGCGGCGAATTCATCAGAAAGCGCGGCGATCTCCTGCGGCACAGCGGCAGGATCGCGCCCGGTGACGATCACATTGATCGGGAACAGGGTGCCGCCGCCCATGTGTTCGCGCAGCAGGTTGTACGCGCGTACCGAGCCGATTTCCGGCGGCAGTTGATCGACGAAATCATAATTGAGTTCGCTCGTCAGCCCATGCACCGAAAACGGGATCATCAGCAGCACGATTACGATGATTGTGGTCAGCGGGCGGTTGCTCACGAACTTCGAGGTCACTTTATAAAAGCGCCCCGCCGAGCGGTGACTCGCCTTGTTGGGCCAAAATGCCCGGTTGCCCAAGACCGCCAGCAGTGCCGGCGTGAGCGTCAAACCGGCGGCAAGACTAACGAGAATGCCAATCGCCAGCATCGGACCAGCACTCCGCAGCATACCGATCTCCGCGAACAACAGCGCGCTGAAGCCGACGAACACCGTCCCGGCGCTGCTGGCGATGGTTTCCCCGACGAGCCGCACCGTATGTTCAACCGACTGCTTCACGTCGTCGCGTTCCGCCATTTCTTCGCGGAAGCGGCTGATCAAGAACAGGTTGTAATCCGTCCCCGCGCCGTACATGACCACGACGAGCAGCGCGTTCACCTGAGCGATCACATTAATCACATCCAACTGTGCCAGATGACCGATTACGCCAATCGTCGCAATCAAGGCGATGGTGACGCTGAACAACGGGATCAGCGGGCTGACGGGTGAACGATAAATCAGCAGCAGGGCAACGATCACCAGCGCGAATGTGATCATGATCGTGCGGTCAATCGTCGTGAAGGTCGATTCTTCTGCTTGAGCATTCAGTCCCGCTTCACCCGTCTGGTAAATGTCAA
>JAPKMU010000560.1 GCA_026645745.1 Anaerolineae bacterium
CGCCCGCCGCTGATTCGCAGCCCGGAAACAGGTGCGGAACTGGACGGTTGTGGAGATACAGGAGCGGAAACGGCAGGCGCGCCTAACCGCTGCTGAATCAGGTCGATCACACGCTGAAGATCGGCGTCGAAATTCGCACCGTCTCGAACAACTGCACCATTGATGAACGAAAGCTGGTACATGCTCGGCGGCAGTCGATCTGCCGGGGGCATGTTCGCGCCGTTGACCAAGAGCGGCACGATCAACTTGGCATGGCGCATTCCGGTTTCGACTTCAAGCCGCACGGCGTCAATCGGATTATCAAGACGGCGCGCACCATTCGCATCCACTGCATCCAACCAATTTTGACCGATCACGACGATCAGCACGTCCGCCATGATGATCGCTTTTTCAATGGCGGCGCGGAAATCTTGCGCCAGCGGGATCGAATCGACATCGCGGAACAGACTTTTTTCGCCAAAGGTCTGCGCGAAGCGGGCATAAAGTCGATCAGTCACCGCTTGGGTATCTGCGCGGCGGTAAGACACAAAAATCGTCGGCATTGAGCAGTCCTTCGTCAGAACAGCGCGTGAGGGTTACATTGACTCTACAAGAATTTGGGGAGAAACGAAAACAGCCTCACCCTAATGAGGCGAGGCTGTTCAAAGTCCTAAACAGTACCGAACCGCTGATTCAACACGCTGCAAATCAGGTGGCAGCAGCTTACCCGCTGGAGTATCGGGAAACCGGGAAGTGTCGAGCGAGCGCAGTTGAAAACACAAAAAAACGGTTTCTAGAGGGAGTCCACTGTCTGCTGCCGAAACGCGCACGTTTGTTGGGTAATCGCGCTGGATGTTTTCTCCCTTCGTCCCCACAACTACGGTGACAACCAAGGGCAGTTGGTTTATTGCGTTCGACGAAATCACAAGAACCGGGCGCTGACCACTCTGTTCACGTCCCTGCACAGGATTGAGATTCACAAAGTAGATCTCACCGCGCTTGACTGTCATGTTTCGGGAAGCCCATCCTGTTCAGTAAGCGCAAACTCGTCTGCAATCTCCCGAAGTTCATGTTGAACTTGTGGATCGCTCGCCATTTCCATTAACTGCGCTTGAATATCAGCCCGTAGGAGCATCTCAATATGCTCACTCGACAGCACGCCGAGTTCAGATGCTACCTTGAACAAATCGTCAGGCAGGCGAATTGTGATTACAACTTCACCCATAAGATTCCCTATTCACCATTCCCTGTTCAGATTATACGAGCAATTTCTGTGAGCCATAAAACAAAACGGCGAACCCTGTGAAGGATTTCGCCGTTCAAGACCCAATTACACGTGCTGTTTGGTTACTGATTCATCTGCGGTGGGTTCGGGCGTGCCTGATTTCCGCGCATCACCAAACCGATCACCAGCCCGATGGCGAATACGATCAAGAGGATTTGGAGCGGGTTGCGCGTCACGGTCTTGGTGACTTTTTCTTCCACATCCTCGCCGATATCTTCATACGAATTCCATTTGAGATAGGTCGCGGCACGTTCCAGCCCCTTCGCCATGTTGTTCACATTTTTGAGGGCATCACCCTTTGCGCCGCGTTCGCGGGCTTCTTTACGCATCGACTTCGCCGTATCGTAAAGCTGGCGGACTACCTGCTTCTTCAGGTCGTCAGCGCTTTCACGAGCGCTGCGCCCCAAGTCCTTCAAATCGTCTCCGATATCTTCAGCGATTTCTTCAACGCGCTTCTGGACATCGTGCTTGCCGTTTTTGCTTCCAAACAAGGCGTTTGCTCCTCAGCTCTCGTCGATCAATAACACAACTACACCAGAGTATACGGCAAAAGCCTATGCCGCGTTTCACCCGATTGGGGGATACCTGTGTCACAAAGAGGAGACTCTATGCTTGAGGTATAATCGCGCCCTATGCACACACAAACACGAACCCCGAAGGCACTCAAACGCGCGGCGCTTGCCGTGCTCATCGCCCTGATTTTGATTGGCGGGCTGGCGCTTGATCTGGCATCACACGGCGCGGCATGGACATTCTTTTTTCGGCTGACGGGAGAAGAATCCCCAATCGCGCAAATACGCGGCATGATCGAATTGGGGAGCAATCTCACCCGTGAGCCGCTCGATCTCGCGCTGGATGCGCCAGTGCGTTATGCGAATCTCTCGCCATATGGGATCAACACCTTCTTAGAGCAAGAAGTCGAAGTCGCCAAGCGTGAACAGTCGCTCCGCATGATCGCTGACGCCGGATTTACGTGGATTCGTCAGCAGTTTAGCTGGGAGGACATCGAAGTTCATGGGCGCGGTGATTTTGATGACCGCCGCAACGAGGCGATCAACGGTGTGGTCAGTGCGTGGGATAAATACGACAATATTGTTGATCTGGCGGATCAATACGGCTTGGAGATCATGGCGCGGCTCGATAACCCTCCCGCGTGGACACACGCCAACCCGGATATTGGCTCATTTGCGCCGCCGGATGAGTTACAGGATTTCGTCAATTACGCCGTTACCGTCGCGGAGCGCTACCGGGGGCGCATTCGTTATTATCAAGT
>JAPKMU010000561.1 GCA_026645745.1 Anaerolineae bacterium
TAGGATGCGCGGAAGCGGACTTTCGCGTTTTCACCAAAGAACTTGCGTGCATACTCCGCGATAGTGCCTTTCAGGTCGCTCATGCGGATATTCCGCCCGACTGCCAGCCCTTCGACCTGATGAAATTGAATCTCACTGCGCGCGGTGATCTGCTCATAGCGGTAGCACATCCCCGGCAAAATGATGCGAATCGGCTTCGTACCTCCGTCACCGAGTTCGCGCATCGCCCGGATTTGCCCCGGTGAGGTGTGCGTGCGCAGGATCACGTTTGGCGTCGTCGTGTAAAACGTATCCTGCATATCACGCGCCGGGTGATCGGGCGGCATGTTTAAGTAAGTGAAGTTCATGTCGTCGGTCTCGACATCGCGTGAGCGGTACACCTGAAAACCCATCTCCGCCCAAATATCGTAGAACTGGCGGAGCGTTTGCGTACTCGGATGCAAGCCGCCCATCGGACGTGCGCGACCCGGCAGGGTGACATCGATTTCGCCCGCTTCGAGGTCTTGCGCGAGTTCCTGCCCTTTGACGAGTTCGACGCGCGCTTCATATGCCGCATTCAGCGCTTCTTTGATCTCATTCGCGCGTTTGCCAAATGCCGCCCGTTCTTCCTTGGGAATTTGCCCGACGCCGCGTAAAAGCTGCGTGAGCGTGCCGCTTTTCCCCAGATATTTGATCTCCCATTCGCGCACGGCATCGGATGTCGTCGCGTGTTCGAGTTCCGCCAGCGCAGCGCTGTAGACTGATTCGAGTTCCATCGTGTTCTCCAAATAAAAAACGCCCTCGTCCCATGATTCATCAGGGACGAGAGCGTTGATGCTCCCGCGTTACCACCCTGCTTGCGCCGTCTGATTTGCATCAAGTCAGCGCCGCTTCATTCATTGTCGATATCGCCCGACGACGCGGATAGACTACGCAAACCGGAGCAGACTCCGATTCCTCACCTATCAGGTTGTGAGCCGTTTTGCCCACGAGTGGAGTGAATTTCGGCGGCGGCGTTCGCGCACATTCTCAATCTGTGATGCGCGCTCCCTGTCAACGACGTTTGCCCGCGTACTTGTCTCCGCTGCAACCTTTTTTCCATTATGCCGATTGATTTTGCGCGCTGTCAAGTCCCCGCGTTGGGGAGCGGCGCGCCGCCCGTTTCGTAATTTGGACCCATCGACGACGCGGGAACCCAGACCTGTGCCGCGAAGCACGAAATCCACAAGCGATAATAGCCGCTGCTCGCGCTCGTGATCCACCACGCGGTTCCGACAGGCATAATCACGTTGGTGACTGCCGCCGGATCAGCCGCATACAACGCTTGCACGGTTTCCAGCATACGTCCTTGAACGGCGGTTGTCGGCAGACTGCTGGGGCAGCCGCCGCTGCTGCTCGATCCGCCGCTGCCCGGCAAGCCATTGATGATTGTGGGCGTTAGCCCGCTCGCGTCCGCCGTACATGTCGTGATCAAGCTGCTTTGCATCACCAGCACGCCGCCAACATAGGTATCAATGCGGAACTCGAACGTGAACGGGTACGATGGGAAACTTTGGAGGAATGAGCCGTAATTGTGGCGACCATTCGATTCGACCGGGTAAGGTCCATTGGTCGAAATCACGCCGTTTTCGATGTAATTGAGCGTGAATTCATCGACACCCGCCGTCAGATTCAGGACATCAATGTTTTGATTGCTGATCGTCACGGCAACACCGCCGCCGTTCGGCGCACATGTATAGGTTTTATCCGGCACCCACACACGCCCTTGTGAATTCGGCGGCACGGTGTTGATCACTGTCGCGGGGGTATCCGGCATATCGCCTGTGCAGTTGATGATGATGCTGCTTTGATAGACGACGATGCCGCTGATGATCGTATCAAGGCGGAATTCAAACGTGAACGGGTACGACGGGAAACTCTCTGCGAATGCGCCGTAGTTGTGGGTGCCGCTGACCTGTTCGACCGTATAAGGTCCATCGGTGTTGAGAACACCGTTTTCGATGTAGTTGATGGTGAACTGGGCATCAGCCGACAGCCCATTAAACTCCACGTTCTGATTACTCAGGTTGGCATACACCACACCTGAACCCGTCGTACAGCTCACGTTTTTATCGTTAATCCAACGGCGGTACTGCTCACCCGGTGCTGCGCTGACCGAAAGGCTCGGCGCGATCAAAGCAGTAACCGTGATGAGCACTGCAAGCAGTATCCAGACCTTTTTCATGAAATCCCCCATGCCCATGACTTGTGTAATGTTAAGTGTAATGGAAGTGTCAGCGGAGCACAATAATCATCAAAAAATCTTTCCAAGTTGATCTCGTACTGTTACAACTTATCTTGAACCCGACGGTTTGATGATTTAGTCTATTGACAAAGTCATCAAAGCCCCATATGCTCTGTGAAATCAGATTCTCAGGAAGAATTTCAAATGCTCATCCTGTCTGCCAAGCCCTGTTCGATGTGTTGTATGTGTCAAAACACCTGCCGGGGTTTGTGCTGCTAGAATCTTGATTTCTCGCTGCTAACGACACGCCCCGGTTGACCGCCGGGGCG
>JAPKMU010000562.1 GCA_026645745.1 Anaerolineae bacterium
CGATCTCGATCATGTGGTCGGCTTGTTGAATGCGAAAGATATGCTGGCACATCTCTTTCAAGGCAAGCCGTTTGATCTGCGCGCCGTAATGCGTGAGCCGATCTTCGTGCCGGAAAGCATGTACGCGGGTCGCTTGCTAGAGCGCTTCCGCGAAGCGGGGCATCACAGCGCGCTTGTGATCGGTGAATACGGCGGGTTAGAAGGCATGGTTACCATCCAAGATATTTTGGAGGACATCGTCGGGGATATCGAAGAACCTTCGGTGACGCGCCGCGAGGATGGTTCATTCTTGGTGGATGGGATGATGCCGATTGACGACTTCATCGACTTGGTTGATCTCGATGAAATCCCCGGCGCGCACGATGAATTTGAGACTCTCGCCGGATTTGTGCTGACTCAGTGCGGGCACATTCCGAAAGCGGGGGAACACTTCGTATGGCGCGACTATACCTTTGAGATCATCGATATGGATGGCAACCGCGTCGATAAAGTCTTGGTGACACCCCCAAAAAGTGAGGAAACAAAGTCTGCTGATAACACTTCGGCAACAACTTAGTGGAATCCTAAACCGAGACGAAAGGCATGTTGTCGCATGGCTGATACGATTTTGATCGTCGATGATGAACAGCACATCATTGATCTCGCAAAGCTCTACCTCGAAAAAGAGGGATTCAAAACGGACAGCGCCGATAACGGGCTGCTGGCACTGCGCATGATTCTCGATGATAAACCCGCGCTGGTAGTGCTTGATTTAATGCTGCCGCAGTTGGACGGGTGGGAAGTCTGCCGCCGCGTTCGCGCCGAAAGTGATGTGCCGATCATCATGCTCACCGCGCGGAGTGATGACATCGACCGGATCGTTGGGTTGGAATTGGGCGCAGATGATTACCTGACGAAACCGTTTAACCCGCGTGAGCTTGTCGCCCGTGTGAAGGCAATTTTGCGGCGCACCGAAAAACGGATTCTTGCGCCTGAACCCCCGCTTGACCGCGTGATCGCCATCGAAAATTTAGTGATTTATCCCGAACGGCGGCTTGTCACCGTCGATGGCGATTCAATTGGGCTGCGCGTCAAAGAATTCGATCTGCTGCTGACGCTGGCAGAGAATAAAGGTATGGTCTTCACCCGCGAAAAACTGCTCGATGTGGTGTGGGGCTACGATTTCGCTGGTGAAACGCGCACGGTCGATGTGCATGTCGCGCATTTGCGCCACAAACTCAGAGGGATGCGTCCAACTATCGACACCGTATGGGGTGTCGGCTACCGGTTGGATGGTTAGTCCGCGCCTCCAATTTTGGTGGTGCGGGTGAGAGGTCAATCATGTTCTTCGCCGCACTACGCAACCGCTTATTTGTTTCGTATGTCGTTCTGCTGATCGTCGCCTTAGGTATGATCGCGGGGGCATTCGTGTTGATCCTCAATACGCGCCCCGCGCCGCTTGAGCCGACGTACCAGCGATTGGCGGCGCTGGCATTTAATACCAACATCGGTGACTTGATCGCGGAATATCGCCCGGACTCGGTGCGTGAAATGTTGAACCCGCAAGCGCGTGCAGATGCGCTGTACGACTCGCTCAGTGTGCTGGCGAATGAACGTGAGGTGCGGATTCTTCTGCTCAACGGGAGTGATCGAACGGTAGTATATGACAGCGCTGGTTTGATCGAACCGGGGAAACAACTTGAAGGCAGTTCTGAGCCGTATGTAATACCCGCCGTGATCCGGCGGGGGAGCGTGAACGCGCTCGGTTCGGTAGAAGCGGTGCGCGGCGGTTTTGAAAACCCGGATGGAGGCGAATGGTTGTATGTCGGCTTATCCACGCCGGAGCGAAATTTCGCCAATGCGCTCTTGTTTGCTGATCCGCTGCCGCAGCAAACACTTCAAGATACCTTGAGCGAGTTTGGGACGGAACTCCTGCCGATTTTGCTGCAAGCGGGTGCAGTCGGGTTGATCGTCGCGATTTTGCTGGCGCGTTTGATCAGCCGGAGTGTAGCCGAACCGCTGCAAACGGTCGCAGATGCGGCTGCACGCTTGGCGGCGGGCAACCTCAGCGAGCGCGTGCCGATTCGTGGACCGCTTGAAGTGCGCGCTGTCGCAGAAGCATTCAATACGATGAGCGAAAATGTGCAGTCGAGTCATCGTTCGCAGCAGGATTTTCTCGCCAACGTATCGCATGATCTCAAAACGCCGCTTACGTCGATTCAAGGGTTCTCGCAAGCGATCATGGATGGCGTCGGCGATCCGGTCGAATCAGCGCGGATCATTCACGACGAAGCCGCACGTCTCAACCGGATGGTCGTCGAACTCACCGACCTTGCAAGGCTGCAAGCGGGGCGTTTATCCATGAAGATCGCCCCCGTTGATATGGGACAGCTTGCCGCCGCCATCGGTCAGCGCTTGATGATCGTCGCCAAAGAAAAAGGGATTCGCTTGACGGTCGAAGCGTCGGCAATGCCGCCGATTGCCGGAGACGGGGATCGCTTGGCGCAAGTGCTCACCAACCTGATCAGCAACGCGATCAACTACACGC
>JAPKMU010000563.1 GCA_026645745.1 Anaerolineae bacterium
GTCGAACAAGCACGCGGTGATTGGGTTCAGATGTGGTTGAGCGGCACGCCCGCCGATGACGATTTGATGTCAACCCGCGCCGCTCAAGCGGGGTTTGATGCTGACACATTGTACATGGTGGCTGTCTATCGCGCTGTCACGGATGCGGGGACGAGCGTTCCGCTAGAGTCGATGATTCCGCTGGTGCGCGATGATATGCTCCGCCGCCAGATACCGGGAGCGGTTGGTCAATATGTCGATGTGATCGTTGCCCTGTACCCGATTGAGACGATGGACTCATCGAAGCGGGTGCGGGCGGCAGTAGACGAAATGCGCGCGTTGCTGGCGGCGCGCACGCCGAATGGCTTGGTTGCTGCCGGAATCAGCCGTCCCGTGTGCGGGTTATCTGCGCTGCGCGATTCTTACCGCGAAGCGAAAGATGCTGTGAGTATCGCCAACGAATTGGGCGACCGCGAACAAACCACCTACTACGGCGATCTCAAACTTTTTCAATTCTTGTTAGCACTCAAAGAGCGCAACTTGGATACGATGCGCCGCTTTTACAGCGAAACACTCGGTCCACTGGTTGAGCATGATGCACGCAAGCAGGGTGATTTGATCCGCACGCTCAACGGATTTTTCCGTGCAAATGGAAATCTCGCCGCCGCAGCCGAAGGACTCGACGTACACCGAAACACACTGGTTTATCGTCTGGAGCGAATCAGTGAGCTTACCGGTCTTGATCTAGATGACGCGGATAACCGCCTGATTCTGAACCTTGCCCTCAAAGTTCAGCGTGTTTTGGCGACTCTACCCGCTACTTAAGCACTATTTGAACGCAATCGAACCAAAGCCTAACCCTATTTTTACGGGATTTACCCGCTTTTTTCCCTTGCGCTCTCTTGCCTCACGAGAAAAACCATAATATGATGTTAAACAAGCGCAGGCGAAAACCTGTGCGCACGTACGAAGCCGATAGGCTAGACGGTCCACTACCACATAGAAAGGGTTATTTCGATGGCTGACTCTGTGGAATTTTACGATGTGAAGACTCGCAAGAAGGTGACGATTGACGGCAAACAGGTCATGAAGACCACCTTCACCACCAAGAACGGTCAAACCCGTTACGGTGTGCGGGGCAAGACCGACGACGGGCGCATGTTGACCAAATTCGTCAGCAAGACGGACTGGGACAAGATGAAGTACCCGGAAGAAAAGAAGAAGTAACCCAAATCACTGCTGACGGAAACGCCCCCAAGTCAAATGACCGGGGGCGTTTTCGTTTGTTGGTGCTGGATTATCCACGCTTCGGAACGGCGATCTTTACAAAATGTGCCGCCGGATTATAGATCAGCATATGCAGGTGAGCGATCTCACGCGGCTGATTGTACTGCTCCAGTACATTGATGTAGAACTGAAGTAGTTCACGCACGTCCGCTGTACCGCGTTCGTCCATGTCGAGAATGTCCACTACTGCGCCCTTCGCAATACGGCGGCGGATCGCATCGACGGTTAGATTCATTTCCGGCTGAATACGCTGATAAATCACCCCACCGGACATGCCCGCGCACATCCAAGGACCGGGATCGCCGAGGATGATTACGCGACCGCTGGTCATGTACTCGCAGGCGTAACCTTTCAAAGTCGCGCGTGCACCGAGTCCGCCGAGTTCGTCTCGCAGCGGTTCTTTTAGCTCGCCGCCGAAGATTACATCCGCGCCGCTCAAGCGGATACAGGCACGGCTGTCTGCGCTGCCCTGTACGATGAACGTGCCGCCTTGAGCACCATACGCAAAACTCTTGCCAACCGATCCGTCGAGGCGTCTGCCGTCATGGTTCAGCCCTTTCAGAATTGCCAGCGTGCCGCCTTTGGCGCATTTTGCCACGCCGTCCTGAGCGCCACCTTCTACCATGATATTCAGCGGCTCATCTAGGAACGCCCCCAAACCGTTGCCGGGAATCGCGCTGTTGCTGAAATTTAGATGTACCGCTTCGATGTCGGCGCAGTTCGGAACTTCACCACGTTTGATCGCGCCGTTCAGGTGCGTACCAAGTGCGCGATCCATTGCCATGACCTGCTCATCCACATACGTCAGTTCGTAGTCACCGTGTGCCGTGTGTTCGCTGACAAGCGCGGTGATCTGCTTGCTGAGTGTGTTACGTGGGCGCGCCAACATGCGTCCAACACCCGGCTGCATCGCGCGGCGGGCATTCGGCGGCGCGGTAATGAAGAGGGGACTCAGATCAATTTGGTCGTACATGTTGATCTGTTCCAGTAGATCTGCGCGCCCGACTAAATCCTGCACGCTTGTGAAGCCGAGCGCCGCCGTCCAGCGCTTGATATCCTCTCCGAGCAGATGGAATACATTGACGATACCGTGAACACTGGCTTCGTAGTCGCGGGGTTCAAAGTGCTTGATTCCCTTATCGAGGGCTTCTTCGCGGGTGCGGACGTGGGTGGTAATGCCGACATGACATGTGCCTTCATGACACTTTCGACAGATCGTGCAGCCA
>JAPKMU010000564.1 GCA_026645745.1 Anaerolineae bacterium
AGACGGGTGATCGCGCCGGTTTCCGGGTTGATAAACACGAACAACCCGCGAGCCTGAGCGATCAACGCGCCGTCGTCCGCGCGCGTGATGATGTAGTGACGAATCGTCGTCGAGCGGCGGGTATCGGAAAGATACGTGCTGATGGCGATTTCTTCACCGATGGTCGCTTGCAAGCGGTACTCGATTTGTACACGGCGCGCAACGATGCCGATATTCTCGGCGGTCATGCGTGACATGGGCCAGCCAAAATGCCGCGTCGCGCCGAATCCCGCTTCTTCCATGTAATTAAAGTACGTCGCGTTGTTGACGTGCCGCTCTTGATCGACGTCACGCCATTCGACAATGCGCTTTTGCGTGAACACACCCGGCGGCGGCGGCGGCGCGGCAGGAAACTTCTTGCGCTCGCTCACGAGGGGGAGCGTTTGCGTCACATCGGCACGCTCAGCCAGATCAGGTGGGGCGAAGTCTGCGATCATCTCCGGTGGGACGCTGGCGGGCTGCCCGGTCACACGGTTGATATACACCCAATCGGTTTTGGCGCGGGCGACCATGTCACCTTTGCCGTTGCGAAGCTCATAATAGCGGGTCGAACGCACCCGGCGGAAATCGGCTGCCCATGTCGTGATCTCGACGGTATCGCCAAATCGGAGCGGGAGCAGATATTCAATGTCTGTTTCGTGGATCAGCCACAAGTGCCCGGCTTTTCGGTAGCGGGCTTCATCCCATCCCGCGTCGGCGGAGGCGTCGATTGCCGCTTGCTGCATGTAGCGGAGATAATTGGCGTTGTTGACGTGCCCGTAAAAGTCGCATTCATACGAGCGCACGCGAAAGGTTTGTTTGAAGATTCTTCCAGCCATAGCCGCCTATCTTTAGGTGAGCGGACAAAACTAGGGCTAGTATACCCCGTTCCTGTGGGATAATAGAGGCAAGAGTGGAAAGGGAACTGATGACCGACGGTGACGCGCCGCGCAAAATTCGCGTGGTTTTGTGCATGGGCGAATACTGCAACCTCGGACGACGCGCCGAGGCGATTTATCAGGCGGTCGCGCCGTTGATCCGCGCCGCGAACGAGGATGACATGCCGGTTAAGCTCGAAACCGCACGCTGCTTGAGCATGTGCGCCGTTGGTCCCAACCTCGTCATCTACCCCGATGATCTGGTGCTAAATAAGCAAACCCCCGCCAGCGCGGTCGAGGCGCTCGAACGTTACCTCGCGCAAGCCTAGAAGCGCGATTACGACTTTTATTAACGTTTTCAATCGCGGATAACTTCCTTACAACAGCGCTGAGCATGCTCCTGCTTTCACCTATACACTAGGACATGCACAACCTCTTGTACTTTCGTAGAAGAATATGAGGAAGCATCATGCTGCGTCGATTCGTGAGCATCTTGTTTGTCCTTGCACTGGGAATCGGGGTTTCCCAAGCTGCGGGGGGCTTGAGTATTACCAGCTTTGGGTTTATCGAAGGCGACTGTACCTACGTCGCAATTTCGATCACGGTTATAGATTTTACGTACAGTGATGCTGCTATTGATGTTCAGATTTACAAAAACGGATCGCTGATTGACTCAGCACAGCTTTCAGCATATCCGTCAGGTTCAGTGTCTCAAGGCTTCGTTGTCGATGCGGTTTCCGGCGATTCAATCACTGCGACTGCATCCATCGCGTCGGCGTTTGCCACCAATGCCGGACCGATCGTTTGCGGCGGTTCAGGCGGTGGTTCGGCTGGCGGCGGTGGCGCGGGCGCGGGTGCGACCGATGGGCGCTTGAACTACGCCGCCGACGAGTATTACACGCTGTACTGCGCATTTGATCAACTGGAAATTTGGCGCGGCGTGCCGAGCGGCTTGATGCTGCACAGCGTTCCACTGGCGGATTTACTCGCGCTGCCGGTAGGCGGCGGCTATGACGCGGGCGGCGGCACGACGGTGATGCACGAAACATCTGACATTTTTACCGTGTATGGCAGCACGGGGAATCTAGCACCTCAGTCGGGATTCAAGAGCTTCTCGATGGCTGCGTGTATTGCCGCGAACGGCGGCGAACCGCAGGCTGCCCCGCCTGCCGTCTCGCCCGTCCAACCTGCAGAAGTTCCTGACTTCTGTTCCACAGAGGAAGGGCAACAGTCGGAGAGATGCTATCCTTCTGAAATCGCGTGGTGTCGTGCAACCAATTTTGCGGCGGAATCTTGTGCGCGATACGATGTTTTCCGCTTTTTTCAGTGGGTCATCGACCAAGTATTCCAGTGCTGGATGGCGGCGGCGCTCGGCGGGCTTGGGCTTGTAGCCGTTGTGCCGAGTCAGCTTCGTTTGCGGCGGCAGCGGCGTGATCAGCCGCCCATGCTTTAACGCACCGTCTTTAACCGCTCCTCACCCCCCGACCCCCTCTCCATCGCAAGCGATAGAGAGGGGGAGCAGATCACTTTTTTCTCCTCTCTCTAACCGAAGGTTGGAGAGAGGATGGGGGCTTGTCCGATACTG
>JAPKMU010000565.1 GCA_026645745.1 Anaerolineae bacterium
TTGCCCCGCAGCGCGTCCCAGAATACGAATTTTGGGGGCTGTTCCTCCGCGTTCCAGAGGTGATCCTTCTGGTCATGCTCGGATACTTGGCGCTGCGCACCCGCTCATCCGCTACAGCGTGATTGGTTTGCGCGTTTCCCGAACCGTATACAAGGGCTGAAATCCGACGGAGCGGTACAGCGCCGCTCCCGCCGGATCATCGGACTCGACATGATGTGCGACATATGCCGTATGTAACCCTGCCGCACGCATCAACCGCAGTCCATCGAGCATCAAGGCTTTGGTGAGTCCGCGCCGACGATAATCCGCATGACACCCGACCGGCTCGAATAAGCCGCTGCCGCTCACCGGATCGAACCAGAGCACCGCAAATGCGGCAGCATCACCGTTTGGCGCGATCACGATTCGTTCGTTTTGCGGTTCAAA
Organism: Anaerolineae bacterium; assembly: GCA_026645745.1. GTDB lineage: Bacteria > Chloroflexota > Anaerolineae > Aggregatilineales > Phototrophicaceae > Flexifilum. Next base: position 427 of record JAPKMU010000565.1, read on the forward strand.
TGCAGGTGAGCGCATGACGACGGCATAATGCCCCGGCTGCCAGTTGGAAGCGAATGCGCTGCTGTGTACAACAGCGACGGCATCAGCCTCCGCGATTGTGGCGCTGCGAATGGTGTATCCATCCGGCAGCACAAGATCAGGGATCAGGGTGTCTAATGCGCGATGTGCGACCATGAGATCGGGTTCGCCCGGTGTATAGCCCGCTTCGATCAAATGCTCCCGGCGGATCTCGTCGCCATCGGCGAGTTCGCTGCTTACCCATGTGTACTTTGTGCGCAGCTCTGCTTTTTTGGCTTCATCGGCGCTGTTGATCGCCGCCTGCATCAGCGCGATCTCGACGGCTTCGCCATGTTGGATTAAAGCGCGTTCTAGATCAGGAGTGCGGCGCTGTGGATGGATGACCACGCTGAATCCTTGCCAGCGTGCCGGAAAACACATCACATATCCCAACAGGTCACCCGAAAGGTTTTCCGCTAGGAAGAAATAATCTGACGGGTCTGCACCGCGCAAACCGTTGCTCATGTTGTGGCGCACGTCTCCCGGATGCAGGACGCCGTGCATGTTTTGAAGCCGTGCGACCTCACCCGCGAAGGCGATCAGTCGTTCATAATCATCGGGTGTATACGCTCGAATGCTAAACACGGTGTCCTCCATTGGCATGAATAATCTGCCCCGTCACCCAACGTGCTTGATGCGAAGCGAGAAAACGGATCACCTCCGCGACTTCTTCCGCTGTTCCGATGCGGCGTAACGGCGTTGAGCGAACAATCTCCTCGCCCATTTCGGGCGTGATCCACCCGGTTTGTGTCGGTCCCGGTGAAACGGCGTTCACCGTGATGCCAAACTGACCCAACTCAAGCGCGGCGGAGCGAGTGTAGCTCTCCAGCGCGTGTTTGGATGCTCCATAGGCGATTTCGCTCGGAAAAGCGGGGGAACCGTCGGTCGTCAGGTTGATGATCCGCCCCCACGACGCGCGGCGCGCGATCAAGCGGCGAGCGAATTCGATCATCATCAGCGCCGGAGTGCGCGTATTGACCGCGAAATGGGCGTCATGACTGGCTTGGGTCAGCGTGGGGACGTTTCCGCCGAGCCACTGCACCGAATGGGTGTTCACGAGCGTATCCGCTGACGGCAGGAACGTATCGGCGGTCGAATGCGCGGCATTGTTGATCAGAATATCAACCGCGCCGAGACGTGCCTCGACTTGATCAAACAGCGGCGCGATCACGCTTGGATCGCTCAAATCGAGTTCAACCGCTTCAGCATCGCCGCCGCTGCCGCGTATTTCTGCCGCGATCTGTTCGCCGGATGCAGCGCTTAATCGATTGTAGAGCGATACTCCCGGTTCAGCGTTTTCGGTTGTTTCGTGGTGTATGCCGCGCTTGTACGTCAAGAAGATGCGCACACCTTCCGCTGCTAGCAATCGTGCCGCCGCCGCGCCGATCCCCATTGCATTGTTCGCGCCGGTGATCAGCGCGGTTCTTCCCGTAAGTCCTGTATCCAGCATTGCGCACCGCCTTTATGACCCATTCTGAGCCGATCATATGCGAAGTGACATAGGACTGCAACCTTCGCACGCTCGGTACGTATATAGAAATGGGGTCAACAAGCGAAAGGAATGCTGATGAAAACCTTTGATGACCTGCAAAATCAGGATTTGCAATGGGTGAAGGCGAAGAAACGATGGTGGCAGCCACCGTCGTTTGAGCTGCAAGACGCCGATGGCGAGGTGTATGCAGCGATCCACCGCGAAAACATGAGTTCGCGGGTAACCGTTGACTCACCGGGCAACCGCTGGACATTTGAACGCCAAATCCGCCTTTTCAAGCCCACCCGCATCTTGATCACATCCGTAGGCACGGGCGAAGCTCCTGCTGAATATATCCAAAAAGGCAGCCGAGGAACGCTCACCTATCCCGATGGGCGCGTGTTCAAATGGCGTGCGCTCGGCTTGGGCATGACGAAGTGGATGTGGACGAACGTAGATGATCAAGCAGTTCTCGGATTTGAACTGAAGGGTTTCTGGCAAACACGCGGAGAAGTCCGCATCAA
>JAPKMU010000566.1 GCA_026645745.1 Anaerolineae bacterium
AACCGCGACCATCGCTATCGTGCCGAATCCGACACGGTTTGCGCCGAGGCACATCATTTTGACGACATCGCGTCCCGACTTCATGCCGCCATCGCACCACAGTTCGACCTGTTCGCGCAAGCCGCTTTCGCTCAAGGCGCGATGCGCCAGCCACACGCCGATCTCGGTTGGCAGACCAACATGACGGAGCGAGTGCGCGCGTGCCGCACCTGTGCCGCCGTCATAGCCGGTGATGTTGATGATATCTGCACCCGCTTTGGCGACGCCGACCGCGATAATCCCGACCCCCGGCACAACCGGAATCTTCACCGAGACTTTCGCGCGCGGGTTGGCGGTTTTGAGTTCATCGATCAATTGGGCGAGGTCTTCAATCGAATAGAGGTCGTGGTTATTGCTGGGGGAGATCAGGTCAACACCGGTCGGGGTGCTGCGGGCAAGTGCGACTTGTTCCGTTACTTTCGCGCCGGGGAGCTGTCCGCCTTCGCCCGGCTTCGCACCCTGACCGATCTTGATCTCCAGATAATCGCACGAATTCAAGAAGCCAATGTTCACACCAAAACGCGCCGACGCGATTTGATTCCCGCGATGATGTGGATAGCGTCCCATCACGTCGGGGAGTTCACCGCCTTCACCGTTAATACACACGATATTCAAGTGATACGCCGATTCGGCATAAGCACGGTATGCGAGTTCACCTTGAGAGCCAAATGACATCGCGCCAATCAGCAGGGGCATTGAGTGACGACCAACCGAAATATCGACATCATCCGGGGAAATATCGCTTTCTGTCGTCTTAAGTCCGATCAAATGACGCAGCGCGACAGGCATTTCCGCTTCGAGCGCCAGCATATCGCGCTCGTATTCTTCGAGCGTCATTTCGCCGTGTGCGATGTCTTCGATCTTCTTCCACATCTTCGGGTAGAAGCGATCAGGATTCCACAGCTTGTTCGGCTGTTCGCCGCGTAGCTCGGCGGCGCGCAGTTCGTAATCGCTCTGTAAATCGTCCCATGTCGTACCGCGTGCTTCCGATCCGAAGTAGTTTGGTGTGCCAAACACGGCAGCGACATCACTGGCAAGCCCGATACTGCTGAATGCTCGACCGTAGCCGCGCAGTTCATGACACCCAATCGTTGATGTCACTTTCTGCAAGCCGCCGATGAGCACCGTTACTGTGCGCGTTAGCCGTTCGATCACCTCAGCTGATGGTAGGGCTTCGCGCGGCGGTTTCGGCGCAATTCCTAACGCAACAGCATACAGCGCATACGGTACAACCGCATTCGCCCCCACGCCGATCAAGAGCGCCAGATCGTGTAAGTCGCGCACCGCACCGCTCCGCACGATCAAACCGACACGGCGGCGCATGTTCGGCGTGAAATCCGCCGTCCGCAGCGCCGAGTCAATCGCGGCGGTAACAAGCAGCGGGTCGATCATCAGGTATTCGCCTGTTAGCGCGGCGGCATCATCCAGCACAATGATCTGTGCGCCGTCCATTACGGCGGCAATCGCTTCGGTTTCCAGCCGTTTAAGCGCAGCAGCGACCGATTCGCTAGAACCAGCGCTCATGGAAATCACAGCGGTGCGGTCGCCAAAATGGGCAACCACATCATCAAGTGTGTATGTGCCTTTTTTGTGCGCAACTTGACGCAGATCATCCGGGCTGCCTAAGGCGTCATGACCGCCGATGAGCAGTGGAATCTCCAGTTTGAGCGACTGGGTGCGATCTGTTACAGGTGCGTGAATGCCCGGACGCATACCGAGATAGACAGCGGTCGAAAACTGTGCTTGTTCGCGCTCACGATCAATCGCCGGATTGGTGACAACCGCGACCGTTTCCTTGAAGTAATCCGCGATATTGACGCGCGTCTGACTGAATGCCGCCAGAGGACCATCCCATCCTAACGCACCGACTTGTTCTTTTTGCGTATCAGCCAGCGTCTCAATAATGCCGGTGTGATAACGTTCCCAACCGAGCGCGCCAAGCGTCGTGGTATTCAGCGATACCGCCGATTCATGCCATGTGGCAGGATGGATCATGCTGCTTTCGAGTGCGTCAGCACTTGCTTCGGCAACCCCGCCTCCGCCGCCTGCCGCCGCTATCCCGTATTCACCGGTCGCTTTGTGACCGTTGCTGGCACGCCCTCCGTAACCAAATGGGCTTTTCTGAAGCATGTAGCGCTGAATCGCTGGATAGTCCATCACTTCGATAGCACGTCCGGGGTTGATGATTACCGCCATTTTTTCGCCGGGGGCAAGCGGTCGTGGGTCAACCGTCATCATATCGAGCGAATATACGCCGCGCTCGGATGTGGCGAAGATTTCCTTTTCAGTCTCGCCAAACCACAATGGACGCAGACCGAGCGCATCCACGCTGAACACGACCTGATCGCCAACGCGGGCGGCAACAGCAGCGGGACCCTGCGCGAATGGACCAAACGAGTGGCGGACATCTTCGTAAAGTTGGTGGA
>JAPKMU010000567.1 GCA_026645745.1 Anaerolineae bacterium
GAGCGGATCGCAAAGTCGATATAGACGAGTCGATCCGCCACAGACCGCATCTCAATCGACTCTTCGATCTGACCTGTCCGCGCCAAGACCAGCGGCGTATACTGCGCCAAGACGAATCCACCCGCCATCAGCACCGTGCCGACCGCCAAAACAACGGCGCTCCGAAGCACAGGATATTTCCATGCGCGGCGGATCAGTACCGGCGCGAGGATGATCCCACCTACAGCCAATCCGATCCACGCTGCGCGCGAAAATGTGAGCAGGAGCGCCAGCACACCGAGCGCACTCAACAGCGCCGCCGCAAACCGAATCACCCGCCGCGCTGATCCGATCCATGCGGCTGCCGCAAGTGTGCCGATCACCAGTGCACCCGCCGTCATGTTGGGGTGCGGCATCAGCCCATACGGACGGATGTACTCCAAACCGTCTGCGCGCAAAACCGAAATCCCTGTCATGCCTGCTTCAATTTCGAACTCACGCAGAAAGCGCAGACCGAGCCAGCTTTGAGCCGCCGCTTGCCCGATCACGATCAGCGCGAGGAACAGCAGCCCAAATGCCAGCGTAGCGGTCACGGCGCGCGGCGAGATGGTAAGGCTGCTCACGGCTGCGGCGAATAGGGCAGTTACGATTAACCCAATCGCCGCGCTGATACCGACTTCCGGCTCAAGGGCGCGCATAAATGCCCACTGAGTCGAAGCAGCGCCCCATACGGCAAGCATGATCAGCGCCGCAAGGCTGATGTGCCGCCATCTGCCGCCCGTGCTCCATCCTTGAAAACCCGTCAGCGCCCACAGGGCAATCGTCGCCAACGCCGGAAGCAGGATCAAAAAGCGGAGTACGTACACATCTGGCAGTTGAAGCGGCAGTCTGAGCCAAACGGGAATCAAGAAGAATGTCAGCAACGCGCATATGTGCGCCGCACGTTTGATCATCGAAGCGTCGGGTAAGACATGAACATATGACCCCTTCTTAAGTATGACACGCATCAGCATAATTGATGTCGCACGGTACTACTGCTGCCCAGAATGATTGTTAGAATTAGCGCGACAAGAATTGTGCCATTGAACGATTGAGTACACCCTATGACCGATACGACTACACCTGAACTCCAGCAGGTTGATCTGCCCATTCTGGGGATGACGTGCGCCTCGTGCGTGCGCAATGTCGAACGTGCATTGAGCCGCGCCGAAGGGGTTGGCACTGCCAATGTCAACCTTGCGACCGAAAAAGCCAGCGTCTCGTTTGATCCTTCGGCGGTCAGCGTGCCCGATTTGATCAGCCGAGTAGAAAATGCAGGCTATCACGTCGCGCAAGCCTCGCTCGAACTGCCGATCACGGGGATGACATGCGCCTCATGTGTGCGCAATGTCGAGCGCGCCTTGAAGAAGCCTAACGGCGTGTTGGATGTCACGGTTAACCTTGCGACCGAAAAAGCGACCGTTGCTTATATTCCCGGTCTCGCCCGCCGCGCTGATCTCGTGCGCGCGGTCGAAAATGCGGGCTACGGCGTGATTGACACCAGCGCCGCCGCTGTCCCCGAAGATGCCGAACGTGCCGCGCGTCAAGCAGAAGTTGCGCGCCAAGAACGGATGCTGTTGATCGGCGTGATCTTCACGCTGCCGCTGTTTCTGTTGAGTATGGCGCGTGATCTGTATATGGCAAGTCTCCCGGCAGGGCACGCTGGCATGATGTCCGCGCCTGCATCGCCGTTCAGCTTCTTGGCGTGGTCGGGTTTTCCGTTCGTGTTCTTCCTGCTGGCGACTCCGGTGCAGTTCATCGTCGGTCGGCAGTATATTGTCGGTGCATGGAAGGCGCTCCGCAACCGGACGGCGAACATGGACACGCTGATTGCGATGGGGTCGCTTGCCGCGTATATCTACAGCATCGCCGTCTTGATCGGGATCGTGTTCGACATCCCCAACATCGGCGATCATGTCTACTTTGAGACTGCCGCCGTAATCGTCACGCTGATCACGCTCGGAAAGCTGCTTGAAGCCCGCGCAAAAGGCAAAACCAGCCAAGCGATCCGCGCCTTGATGAACCTCGCACCGCAAACGGCGACGCTGTTACGCGATGGAGAAGAAGTCTCCGTCCCGGTCGATCAAGTGCTGGCAGGGGATACGCTTGTCGTGCGCCCCGGTGAACAAATGCCGGTAGACGGGATCGTGATTGAGGGGCGTTCGTCCGCCGATGAATCGATGCTGACGGGTGAGAGCCTCCCTGTTGAAAAGACAGTTGGCAGTCCGGTGATTGGGGCGACGATCAACAAACAGGGACGCTTAATTGTTGAGGCGCGCAAAGTTGGATCAGAAACGGCGCTGGCGCAAATCGTTCGTCTTGTCGAAAACGCGCAGGCTTCAAAAGCGCCCATTCAGCGCATCGCGGATCAAGTGTCGGGCATTTTCGTTCCGGTGGTGATCGCGCTGGCGGCGCTGACATTCTTGGGTTGGTT
>JAPKMU010000568.1 GCA_026645745.1 Anaerolineae bacterium
TGGGTGCATAGCTCAGTTGGCCAGAGCATCCCGTTTACACCGGGGGGGTCAGGGGTTCGAGTCCCTTTGCGCCCAACAGAACGCCGATCACATCATGATCGGCGTTCTTATTTTGCCTGCTCGATCCGCTTCACGAAGTACACCCCGCTGATCGCTGAACCGCCCGGCATGGGGTAAAGTGCGGGCAGCACGGAAAATCCCATGCTGATCTTCAGCGCGTAATTCTCTACACGGTCGGCTGATGACCATGAGCGCATCTGACAGCAACCAAGCAGCTCTGCTTTGATCAAGGCGCGTTCCTGTAATGCTCGCCCATACCCACACCGCCTGTGATCCGGGTTTACCGCGAATGTTTCTACGAAGACTTCAGAAAGCGGTTCACCATCTGCCGCGGTCAACGGAATGTCCACGTTCTGCGTGAGCGCGCTGGCAGGCACAAGGATCGCCTGCTTGCGGATAGTAAGATGCCCAACAACCTCAGCGCCGCATATCACGGCAAAATAAAAGCGATCCGGCTTGGGCTTGCCGCTGTCGGTCGCCCAGTGGATCATGTTCATCGCGGCGAGATGATTGAGCAGAGCCTGCCATGCCTGATGTTCATCAGAGAGTTCTTCGATTTTTGAGTCCAAGATTTCCCTTGCAGGTTTCGTGCGCTGGTTATCGTGTTACATCCCCGCGTGCCCAGTCCTCCGGCTCAAAGTGTGGAAAATCCGTCGTCAGCGTGACCGCCTGCCCCGTCTCCTGACTCTTATCCGCCGCCGTCAGGATATCCGTGATGTGCGCGGCTTGCTCGCCGCTGAAGCGATGCGGGCGACCTTCGCGGATCGCATTCGCCAACTCCAAAACTCCCCTCCCCCAAGGAATCCCATGATACGGTTCGCGCGGCAGCGCAACCGGTTGAAGCGACTCCCCAAACGGTGCGTACAGCAGCGGCGAGTCGAACAGGAAAAATGACTCCATGTACAACGACCCGGCATCCCCGTGAAATTCCATCCCCGTTTGGCGCGTGCTGTTGTTCGCAACATAAAAATCGGAGGTGATCCGCACCTGTGTCCCGTCCGCCATTTCAAGGATCACAAGCTGCCAATCGGGTGTCGTCACCGTGTAGGGCTGCCCCTCTTTCGTCACCCGATCCGGCAGCACAAGCGCACCGTACGACCACACCTTCCGCGCCGCGCCAAACAGGGTGGTGACGATTGCCAGCAAATACACCCCAACATCGAAGAATGCGCCAACTTCGTAAAACGGAATCGGCGCGGGATGCCATGATTCGATCCGTCCCCAATTCGCTTCGCCGTACACGACGCGCACCTTGCCGAGTTTGCCCTGCCGGATCATCGCCCATGCGGTTTGCTGTGCATCACCAATCGGGGTGAACGGCGAACATGCCAACCGAAGCCCACGCTCACGCGCTAGGTGCACCAATTCCCACGCCGCCACCGATGTGAGCGCAAGCGGTTTTTCGCTGTAAACGTGTTTACCTGCTTTCAGCGCTGCCTCGGTGACTTCCCGATGGGCGAAGTGCGGCGTTAAGTTGACGACGATCTGCACACGCGGATCACTCAGCAGCGTGTGGTCATTCGGGTAAGCAGTCACGCCGTGTTCCGCCGCGAATACCTGTGCTTTTATCATGTCGATGTCGCTGACCCCAATGATTTCGATCTCAGGGTAGCGCAGCAGATCGGTGACATAGCCTTTCGCAATGTTGCCCGTGCCGATAACAGCGATGCCGAGTCTATCGTTCATCAGTCCTCTCCAATCTAAGTCAACCAGCCGCGCAGCAGCGCTAGACTTGCTTTCACATCCTCGGTCGGATTGCTGTCTTCTGGTTCGTGTTCGATGCTGATCCCGCCCTGATACCCGATTTCTTTGACAGCAGCAGCGCACCGTTCAATCGGCACAACGCCCGTCCCAAAACGGCAGGTTATGTGTGTACCTACGGACGCCACGTCTTTCAGATGCAAGTAGACGAGTCGATCCGCCAGCCGCTTGATCGCTTCCGCCGCGTCATAGCCTTGTGTACCAAACCATCCTGTATCGAGCGTAACGCCGATGCGCCCACCCGCTGGATCGCCCAAACGCGCAAGCACTTCTTCAGGTGTTTTTTCGGGGTGATTCTCAAGTCCATAGCGTAGATCGTACTGCTCAAGCAAGCGTGTCAGTCCGACGCGATCATGTTCGATCAAGCCGCCGCCGCCGCCCAGAATGCCCGCACCGATCCCTACGGCAATCTTGCATGAGGCTTCAAAACCGGTGAGCGTATCCCACCATCCCGCGATACTGATCGCTTTCAGGTTGTGCTGGTTGAGCAGATCACGCGCGATGCTGATATGTTCATCGGTCGCCCATTCCGGGTGTAAGTGCGCGCCCCAAATGTCAATCTCGGTGAAACCCATCGCCTGAGCTTCGTCTAGCAGCGCCCCAAACCGTTC
>JAPKMU010000569.1 GCA_026645745.1 Anaerolineae bacterium
GCGAACTCCGCCGCGACCGCCGCCTCATCGAAATCGATCACAATCAGCTTGGAAAGGCTGCCACACACCACGCCATACGCGCTGAACTCCTTCTCCACAAACCAGCGCTGCAAATTCCCTTGCGAGGGCATTGCGCGGCGATAGCGCGACCATGCGACCGCCGGGATTTTCCCGTGGACAAGCTCCGCGCCGCCGATCAGCGGAATCACTGACCAGCCGCGCGCGATGCAGCTCAAAGCCGCCGCGTATGTGGGCGAAACAGCCATTAGGCGCTGCGGTGCAGCAGGCGACCGGGAAATAGCAGCACGAAGCTGACCGCCGCGCCGATCAAAAGCGCGTGGGAATACACAAACCCTCCAAGCAGCACAAACGAGAGGTCAAACGAAAACAGCTTGACGAAAGGTCGTTATGTGGTTGCAGGAGGGGAAGGGGCGTGATACAGTGTGAGTGTCCAGTTCAAACCGTATCACGTCAGAAGATTACAGATTTCTCTCCTTCTCCTTCCCCACCTGCGCGTACATCTGCGGTGGGGGCTTTTTTTGGAGGGGGTCGAATCGTGTGTTTCATCGCTTTAGCCTTTCCGATAAGTCCACACGTGTGGACTTATGTGCTCTCCGAGTAACGGCTCGCAGCAGAAAATGCGAGTTCAGCAATACGGCGGAGATATGCCTGCGCCAAATGCGGATCGCCGTGCTGATTCAAAACAGCCAGCCACAGCAGATCAGGGCTAACCTTCTCAACATCCCGAACGATGGCTTTAGCGAAGCGTGTCAGATACGGTGGCAGATTGTCGGCGGCTTGATCCTCACTGACTTGAAATCCCTGCTCGATGATGGATTCAACCTGCTTACCCGATAGGTTGAACTGGACGATCTGCCGCATCATTTCAAGCTGATCATCTGGCGACAGCTTGAGGAGGTGACGCAGTACCCCCTCATCCAAACTATGGCGGTCGGCATACTCCAGTGCCTCGTCGGACAGGTTGAGCAAGTCCTTGTATTGGCTGAAACGCCGCTTATCAATCCCACCCATCGCGGCATATATTTCCGTCGCCGAGCCGCGCGGAATGCGAAGCTCAAGCGCCTGACGGTAGTAATCGTTCCCGACGGCATAGGGCGGAATTTCGTAGCCGTTCACGGACAGGATCAGGAGTGCCGCTTGACGCGCCAACGCTACTGCGTTGAGTCCGTGACGGGCGGTGTTCTCTTTTGCCTGACGAAACACCGAGGTGCGGTCGTGGGAAACCACGCGGCACTCGATCATGCCGTCACTCTCGTAGCCGGGGATGAAATCACGCAGCAGCCACGCAGCCCAGTAACGCCGCTCCCCCGTTTCGATGCGATACAGCCGCATTACACCTTCGGAGATATCCACGACGGTGAGCGCGTTGACCAGCCCATCATCGCGCAGCGTGAGCGCCATACTCACAAGATCGCGCAGCAGCGCTTCTTCCGGCGTGAGCTTGCCATCAGGGGAATCGGGGCGATCGTCGTCGGCATTCGGCAGCAGATCGAGCACGCTGGTGAACGGGCGACCATTTTGACGCGCGGCAATCTGCGCGATCTGCACCAATTCGCGGAGCGCCTGATGCGGGGTGAGCCGCTGACCATGAAACTCGAAGTGAATCCGCTCCGGCAGCACGCGCCGGGGTTGCACCGGATCGGGGCGAATCAGTTCCAGCGGCAGCCGCTCGATGCGGATTGTGTTGTCGTCGAACGCCTGCGGCAGTTCTTCCAGCAGGCGCGGATCGACCGACTGGAGCAGTTCGACGGCGCGGTTACGCTCATCCTTCGGCATTATGCACTGCCTTTCAGCGTGCGGCGCAGCATTGTCCCGACGAACTGCGCATACGCAGCGCTGGCGGAGGCTTTGGGATCGTAGGTGAAGATATTTTGATGGGCGTTGTGCGCGTAAGAGATCGCTTCGTTGGACGGGATGATTCCGCACAGCAGTTTTCCGAGCAGTGGATGGGCAGTGAGTTCGGCGATCTGCTGGTTGTGACCCCGCACGCGGGTGTCCATCTTGGTGACAAGGATACCGCTCACACGTAAGGACGGATGTCCCCACCCATCGCGTACCTCGCTGATTTTGCTGATCACGCTCATCAAGCCGACCGTTTCCAGATAGCGCGGCTCGACGGGGATGATCGCATCGGTGGCGGCGAGTAAACCCATTTCGGTCATCAGCGAGAAGGACGGGCGCGTATCGATCACGACGGCGGCATACTGACCCGCGATTTTGTTCAGCGGTTTGGCGAGACGGAATGGTGCGCCGGGGACTCCATTCAATTCCCGCTCCACGCCTTCAAGCAGGGGAGCGGCGGGGAGGACGTGCAGATTTTCATCCCAGTGCGACGGAATGACGCACTCCTTGAGCACATCCATCGCATCGGCGCGTTCCGCCATCAAAACGGTGTACAGGCTGTTGT
>JAPKMU010000056.1 GCA_026645745.1 Anaerolineae bacterium
ATAGGGCAAAATGCTCAATGTGGAGGTTATGTTCTCCGCTACGTCCGTCGCAAACACCGCACCCGTCGCCTCGAAAACCCAGCGCTGATTCGAGGCGTCATAACGAAGCACAATGCCTTCGCCCTGTGAGTCGGTCACGCTGATCGCCGTGATTGATTCCGGTTCTAGGTTAGGATAGACGCGTTGGTAAAAGGGCGTCGTCGAAATCTCCGGTGTCGTTGGCGGCACGATCTGTGCCATTAGGCTAATCACAATCAATACGACGAAAACGCCGATTAACAGGACGAGCGAACGATTACGAATCATCGACGCACCCGCCTCGCCCAAATCGCCATCCCTGTGACCAAGACAACCGTTGGAATCAAGAAGACGACAAAGAAACTCACGGTATCCAACTGTTCACGGGTGTAAAACATCGGCACGCCTGTCGAGAATCCTTGTGAGCCGAATTCAACTTCATCTTGGAGATGCGACAGCCAGTTCATCGCATTTGTGAACAAGATGCCGTTACCCATAATGTTCGCAACCTGCCCATTTGTGACGAAATCGCTGTCGCCGATCAGAAACACGCGCGAGTCGTTCTGTGTGTTCCATGCCCATGCCGCCAATGTGAGTGGTCCGGGAATATCGGCGGTTTCGTCAATGGTGTAGGTGTTCGTTTCTCCGAGCGTGATCAGGTCAGTTTCGCCGTAGCTTTGTTCGGATGAGCGGATCAGCCGACCATTCGAGACGTCCGTGTTCTCGATGCTTAGGTTGATGTCAATCGCGCGCGCCAAACTAAAGAGCACCGGATTTGTTGCCGGATCAAGATTCTCGGCGAAGTCGGTTTCATCGTAGATCGCTGCACCGATGATATCGAGCGGCGTTGTTTGCCCTGTGACGAAATCAACAACCGCCGCGTTGAGAGCGCGTAAGCCGTAGTTTTGCCACAGCCAATTGTTGAACTCGCCATTCTGATCCATGAACGGAAACTGATTAAACAGCACGTCTGACAGCAGAAGGAGCGATCCGCCGCGTTCCATATAGCGGGCAATCACAGCGACTTCATCACTGGTTAGATCACGGAGCGGACGCGCAAAAATCAGGGCGGATGCGTCGGCGGGAATATCGCCGCCTTGCGCTGCAATCGCTCCAATGTCGAGCGGCATCGTGACTAAGCCGCTTTGACGCATGCCGCCGTTGATGAAGCTGACACCTTCCTGTGTATCGTCGGTTGGGCTGCGTTCCCCAAATCCGGTGCTGAAATATACCGTCAGCGTCCCCGCGACAAGCAGACGGGAGATCGCCAGCGTCATATCGCTTTCCTGTTGTTCGGTCAAGTACACACGCGCAACCAACGAGTAATCAATCGTTCCATCGTCGTTCAGGTATGAAAGAAAAACCTCCGAATCACTCGTGACGCCGAACTGCTGCGCCAATGCCGGAAATTCTTCTGGGTCATAGTATTGGCGGCGGATCATGCCGTCGGATGCGGTTTCGTACAGCCGCCAGTATTGATCGTCGATTTCGCGGATACCTGCCGCGCGTGCCGTATAGAAGCCGGTAATCTGGATCGGGCGGTTAACGCGCTGGATCACATTGAGCGAGGTTTGCGTGAGGCTGAAACGCTGCGAGATTGTCAAGTCCCATGTCACAGCGGCGCGTGCGATGAGTAAGTATCCCATCACGATGATCCCGACGAGAATAACGGTCGTGAAGATCGTCGCTGTGCTGTGCTGCACACTGCGCCCGCTGATGAAGGCTCGAAAGTCGTCCGGAACGAGCAACCACCAGAGGATCATCCCGATCAATCCGATGACAGCCGCAGCGATCACCAACCATGAGAATCCGCCCCAGATCAACAGGATAGCCGCAGCGACAAATCCGCTAAACCAGACCAAGCTGAAGAATGTGCCGAGTCCGCCGCGTGTAAGTGTGACCATTTTTTGCTGCATTTAGCGCCACCTATTCGCTTCGACGGCTCGTGTCGCAAGGTAAATCATGAGCAGGATGATGCCGAGGAAAAACACCATGTCTTCCATCCGTACCAATCCGACTGCGAACGAGGTCGAGTAATGTCCTTGAAGGGAAAGAGCACGCACCACGCGCGCCGCATCAATGTTGCTGATCACCTGTCCGGCAAGGTCGGCTAACCAGAGCAGAAACAAGGCTGCCATCGACAGAAACGCCGCCACAATTTGATTTTCGGTGTGCGCGCTAAAAAGGATTCCTACCGAAAGGGTTGCGCCGCCGTACAACCAGATGCCGATATACGCTGCAATACTGTGACCAATATCCGGCGCAGTGAGGGACGACAGCGCGACTTGATATGCCAACGTGATCCCGATCACGACGGAATAATAGAACCAAGCGCCCAGAAATTTGCCGATGACGATGCTGCCATCCGGCACAGGAGCGGTCAAGAGCAGTTCGAGTGTGCCTTCGCGTTTTTCTTCCGCCAGCAGTCGCATGGTGAGCAGCGGCGCGAACACGATCATGAAGAACGAAAGTGCGTTCGGGATCACGGCAGGATTGGGAATCGAGGCTTCGCTGGCGACGAGTTCTTCGCGGAAGAGCAGCCCAGTCAAGATCAGAATCGCAAACGCAATCACATATGCAAACGGCGATCCAGCGTAATGCGCGACTTCGCGCCGAAAGACAACCCATGTACTCATGATGCGCCGCTTTCTTCTTTGCTGATGAGTTCCAAAAAGACAGCCTCCAACGATGTGGTTTCGGCGCGCATTTCCAGCAGTGTGCAGCCCGCGCTCATCACCCGTTTCGAGACTTCGCCGCGAACATCTGCATTCGGGCTGACTTTCAGCCGCCAACCCTTACCTTCTTTTTCGGCGCTTATCACGTTGGGAATCGCTGCCAAGAGCGCTTTCGCTTCTTTCGACGACGCGCCGCCGATTTCAACGTACAGCAGCGTGCCGCCTTGCAGCTTTTCGCGCAGTTCGCCCGGGTTACCTTGTGCGACGATTTGCCCTTTGTTGATGATGAGCACGCGGTCGCACACCTGCTCGGCTTCGCTGAGGATATGGGTACTGAGCAGCACCGTATGTTTGGCGCGCAGCGCCCGCACTGTCTCGCGGACTTCGATCACCTGCTGCGGGTCAATGCCGATGGTTGGCTCATCAAGGATGATCACGGGTGGATCATGGACGAGGGCTTGCGCCAATCCGAGCCGCTGACGCATCCCTTTTGACAGATGCCGGATGAGCGTGTTTCGGCGGTCGAAGAGCTGCACCTGTTTCAAGACTTTATCGACTTGTGCGGCAGGGCGGCGTATGCCGCGAAGCTGCGCCCAAAACGTTACATAGGCGCGCACGCTCATATCGGGATAAACGGGGATACGTTCAGGCATGTAACCGACCGCACGCCGCGCTTCGATTGAATCCGTATCAATATCGTGTCCGTTGATGCGCGCGCTGCCTTCGGTGGGCGGCAAAAATCCGGTTAGCATACGCATTGTCGTGGTTTTGCCCGCACCGTTCGGACCGAGCAGCCCGACGATTTCGCCGGAATTCGTTTTGAACGCGATGCGATCCACCGCCGTGAACGCACCGTATCGTTTTGTCAGGTTTTCAACTTCAATCATGGCATGTCCTCCGCAAGGCGTGATCGTACTTCCGTGTTAGGAGAGCGTCAAGCGAGACTGACAACCCCTGAACAATGCCGCGTGGTTTATTGACAATTTTCGTGGGTTCATGTACATTACGCGCGTCGTACTTAGGGATGACCATCATGTTTTTCCGGTTGATGACACAGCCGAATTATCCGCGCCGCCGCGAATTCCGTCGTCGCCCGCTGACCAACGAGGTCAGGCTGGGTTTTTGGCGTTAGGGCGGTCGCGGCACGGCATCCCAACGAAACGAGAACTCAAGCCCCCTGACCTCATGAATGAGGCAGGGGGTTTTCTTTTGTCGAGGAGGGCAAGACCAGCAGATGAACGGAACGAATGTGCGCGTCGGGGTATACGGGGCGTCAGGTTATGCGGGGCAGGATGTTGTCGAAATCCTGTCGAAACATCCCAATGTTGAGCTTGTTTTTGCGACATCCGGTACTTACGCGGGACAGAAAGTGCCTTTTTCCTCGCTTCGGTATATCAAACCGGACGAAGCCGATCTCGGCGCGGTCGATGCGGTTTTTCTTGCGCTTCCGCATGGAGTGAGCGCAGAAATGGCGGCGAAGGCTAATCAAGCCGGGGTGAAAGTGATCGATCTATCGGCGGATTTGCGCCTTGATACGCCGGAACGTTATCAACAGTGGTATAACCACGCGCACCCACACCCGGAGCTTCTGCCAACGCCGTATGGTCTGCCAGAGATCAACCGCGCGAACATTGTCGGCAAATCTGTGATCGCCGCACCGGGATGTTACCCCACCACCACGATTCTTGGTTTGTATCCGCTCTTGAAGCATGGTGCGATTGCGCCGAGTACGCCGATCATTGTTGATGCGAAGAGCGGTGTCAGCGGGGCAGGGCGCGACCCCAAGCCAAATTTGCACTTTGTTGAAGTCTACAGCAATTTTTCCCCCTACAGCCCCGGTCGATCCCATCGTCATGTGGGCGAGATCGAACAGGAAATTCAGAAGCTCGATCCGCATATCGGTACGCTGATCTTTACGCCGCACCTGCTTCCAGTGGATCGCGGCTTGATGGCGAGTATCTATGTCCAACTGGGCGACCACTTTTTTGCTGATCAAGCGCAGGCGCTTTATGAAGAAACCTACAGCGGCGAACCCCTCGTGGATGTACTGCCCGCTGGTGAACAAGCGACGCTCAAACATGTCGTGCGTCAGAATAACGCCGCGATCAGTCTCACCCCTGTGACCAATCGCTATCTCCATATCACCAGTGTGACGGATAATTTGCGTAAGGGCGCGGCGGGACAAGCAGTGCAGTGCTTTAATTTGATGCTTGGTTTCCCAGAGACAACTGCCCTGAAGGCTTAGGGAAAATGGCGAAGCTCATTGTTGTTAAGATCAGCGGACACGAACTGGACGATCCGGCGTATTTAGCGGAATTTGCCTCGATTGTTGCTGGACTTCACACTCCGGCGGTGATCGTTCACGGCGGTGGTAAGTCGATCAGCAGTGTGCAGGAACAGATGGGAATCACGCCGCGCTATGCTGATGGAGTGCGCATCACCGACGCCGAGTCGCTGGTTGTCGTCGAGATGGTCTTGCGTGGTCTGGTCAACACGACTGTTGTATCGGCGCTGGTCAAGGCAGGAGTCGAAGCGCAAGGGATGAGCGGCGTTGATCGCGGTTTGATCAAGGCGGAGAAGATGCTGCACGCGAGCGAGGATATGGGGTTCACCGGTATCGTAACCGCTGTGCGCGCCGATGTGCTGATGGACATGGTCGATCAAGGCGTCACGCCCGTGATCGCACCTGTGAGCTTAGGTCACGAGTCCGTTTACAACGTCAACGCGGATCAAGTGGCGGCGGCGGTGGCTGGCGCGCTTGATGCCGACCGCCTGTACTTGATTTCGAATGTGCCGGGGGTTCTGGTGAACGGGATGATCGCGCCGAGCCTCACCTCGGAGCAAGTCGAATCACTGATTCTTGAGGGGACGATCTTTGGCGGCATGATCCCGAAAGTGCGTTCGGCGCTTGACGCGCTCCAAAATGGCGCAAAACGCGCCGTGATCACCAACCTTGACGGGTTGAAAATGGGCGGCGGCACGGTCTTTACGCCAGTGTCATAGAGGATCAGTGAACGTTTGAGTTGGGTTGGATCAATCCCGTGAACGAGAATTCTGAACGCGAACAAGCAATGCAAGAGGAGTTGTTCGCGTTGATCCGTGAACTGCACGGTGAAAAACAGTCGGATGAGATCATTGGCTCGTTCGTCGGAGTTTTCGCCGCGCACGCGGATGATGACGAGCGGTTGAGTTTGATCGATTACTGGCTTGGCTTTTATCGACTGCGCAAATATCAGCGCATCAAAAAGCGCCGCCGCCCGACGTACAGCGAACGGATCACCGCCTGTACCGCTTGCGGCTATCCGTCGTCGCATCGTCATCATTTGTGGGACATCGCCATGCACGGTGAAAATCGGGTGACGATCCAGTTATGCGCCAACTGTCATGAACTGCATCACTTGATTTACAACGCGCTCGTCAAAACCTCAAATTACAGCCGGGATTTGGCGGTGCATGTTCTCGGATCAGGCAAGATTAATCGGGAAGTTGCCGAGAAAATTCTCGGTTGGTGTTTAGCAACCATCCGTTATGAGGCGGCGAACGGGTGGGTTGATCCACGCCGCGCTGCGCCGGAATGGGTGGAACGGCGGCTGAACTGGTCGCATTTAGTGGACAATGTGCAATCGCAGGGGTAAGGAGCATCAGCGTTGAGTACGCATCCGGTTATTCAGCTCGAAAATGAACACGTCGTCCAGTCGTATAAGCGCCCGCCGTTCGTGCTGTCACACGGGCAGGGCATGACCGTTTACGATACTGACGGAAACGCCTATCAGGATTGGGTCGCGGGGATCGCGGTGAACGCCCTCGGTTACGGCGACCCCGGCTTTGTCGCGGCGATCCAAAATGCCGCGACCGGGCTGATCCATACCAGTAATCTGTATTACACCGCACCCCAAGCGGAACTTGCCGCGTTGATCTGCGAAAAATCGTTCGCGGATCGGGTGTTCTTCACCAACAGCGGAACTGAAGCCGTTGAAGGCGCGCTCAAGTTTGCGCGCAAAGTCGCCTATGACAACGGCGACACCGAGCGCAAAGAAATCGTCTGCTTCACCGGAGCGTTTCACGGGCGCACGCTCGGCTCGCTGTCGATCACGCCGAAGGACAAATACCAGAAGCCGTTTCACCCGCTTATGCCCGGTGTGATCGTTGCGGAATACAACAATCTCGACAGCGCCCGCGCCGTGATCAGCAGCAAAACCGCCGCCGTGATCCTCGAACCCGTGCAGGGCGAAGGTGGAATTAACCCGGCGACACCCGAATTCTTACAAGGGCTGCGCGAACTCACCCGTCAGCACGGCGCGCTGTTGATCTTCGATCAGATTCAGTGCGGTATGGGGCGCACAGGTACGCTGTGGTCAAGCGAACCCAGCGGCGTCACGCCGGATATTCAGACGATTGCGAAGGCGCTCGGCAGCGGTCTGCCGATTGGTGCGATTTTGACGACGAATGCTGTTGCCGATCATATTCACCCCGGCGATCACGGTTCAACGTTTGCGGGCAATCCGTTTAGCACGACGGTCGCCAAGTACGTGTTTACGCGCATCAGCGAACCCGCATTTCTGGCGAACGTCCGCGACACGGGCGCGTATCTCAAGGAACGATTGCAAGAGATCAACAGCCCGCTGATCAAAGAAGTGCGCGGGCGCGGCTTGATGGTCGGGCTGGAATTGACGACGGATGTCTCCCCGATGATCGAAGCAGGGTATCAAAACGGCTTGCTGATGGTCAACGCTGGACCGAATGTGATCCGCTTTGTGCCGCCGCTGATCGCCACCAAAGCCGACGTAGACCCGCTGATCGACAAACTGACCGGAATTCTCGCTGGAGCAAAACTCTAAATGACGGACGTTCACTCAACGATTGCATCGGTGAAGGGCTTCAAAGTTTCCGGCATTCATGCCGGACTGAAAGCCGATGGTGCGCTGGACATGGCGCTGATCTACAGCGACACGCCGTGTATGGCGGCGGGCGTGTTCACGACAAATCTTATGAAAGCTGCGCCTGTAGTGGTCGATCAAGAAACGCTGGCGAAGAACAGCACCCATATCCGCGCGGTCATTGTGAACACGAAATGCGCGAACGCCTGCACGGGTCAGCAGGGGATCGACAATGCCCGCCAGATGCAGCGCTGGACGGCGGAGCGGCTCGGCATTGGCGAAGACGAAGTGCTGGTCATGTCTACGGGCGTGATTGGGACTCAACTACCGATGGAGAAGATTCAGCGCGGGATTGGCTTAGCGGTAGATGCTTTAGGCGCGGAGAATTGGGAAGCCGCCGCACGCGGGATCATGACGACAGACACACAACCGAAGATGGCGTCGTACCGTGCGGCGCAAGGCTATTCGATTGCGGGTATCGCTAAAGGTGCGGGCATGATCGCGCCGAACATGGCGACGATGTTGGGCTTGATCGTCACCGATGCGGCAGCCAATTATCCCGAACCTGCTGCGCATATCCGCAACCCTGATCTGGGTGATATGCTGCACAGCGGGGCAGAATACTCGTTTAACCGGATCGCGGTCGATGGCGATACCAGCACCAATGACACGGTATTGATGCTGGCGAACGGCGCAAGCGGAATCAGCGCGCGTTACAACGAGTTAAGTACTCAACTTGACCCGGTATGCGCGCATCTGGCAAAAGCAGTTGTCCGCGACGGCGAAGGTGCGACCAAGTTCATCACGATTCACATCTCGCACGCCTTTGATTACGACGATGCGCGCAGCATCGCCAACACAATCGCAACCTCACCCCTCGTCAAGACGGCGTTTTACGGCGGTGATGCCAATTGGGGGCGGATCATTGCGGCGGCGGGTCGGTCAAGCGCGAAACTTGATCCGAATAAGCTCAAGCTGTGGGTCAGTCGGGGGGAAGAACTTCGGCGCGAACTGCTCCTGTTTGAAAACGGAATGCCGACCGCCTACGACGAAAACGAAGCCAGCGCGATCATGCATGAGCCGTCGATTGTGGTGGAACTTGACTGCGGCAGCGGTGAGCCGAACGGCTATACCGTTTGGACATGCGATCTTTCGCACGATTATGTTTCAATCAACGGACACTACCGGAGCTAAACATCATGCAAGCGGCGTTGGCGCTGGAAGACGGAACGACGTATCAGGGGGTCGGGTTTGGGGCGGACGGCGTACAGACGGGTGAACTCGTCTTTAACACGTCGATGACCGGGTATCAGGAAATCCTGACCGATCCGAGCTATCACCGCCAGATCGTGACAATGACCGTGCCGCACATCGGCAACACCGGAATCAACCCGGAAGATGTGGAATCAGATCGGGTGTGGGTGGCGGGCTTCGTCGTCCGCGCCCTTTCCCCGGCGGTGAGCAACTGGCGCAGTCAGCGCAATTTGGATGATTATCTCGGCGAACACGGCGTGATCGGGATTGCGAACATTCCTACGCGTTCGCTTGTGCGGCATATCCGCGAAAAAGGGGTGATGCGCGCCGTGATCGCGCACGGAAAAGATGCGGTTGATCCGCAAGCGCTGGTCGAAATGGCACGCTCCGCCCCAGACATGAGCGGCGCAAATCTCGTTGATGAAGTCACATGCGCCGAGCCGTATCACTGGACGGAACAGAGCGATCCGCAGTGGTACACGTCGCATCCTTATGATCCGCATGGTGCGCTGATCGTCGCCTACGATACCGGAATCAAGAAGAACATTCTGCGCATGATGACGGATCGCGGGTTACGTGTGACCGTTGTTCCAGCAAACACTCCGGCATCTGACGTGCTGGCGATGAACCCGGCGGGCGTATTCCTCTCGAACGGTCCCGGCGATCCGGCGGCGGTGACGTACATGATCGACAACACGCGCGGACTGCTCGGCAAAGTGCCGATCTTCGGGATTTGTCTCGGACATCAGATTTTGGCGCTGGCGTTGGGTGGAAAAACCGAAAAGATGCGCTTCGGGCATCGCGGCGGCAACCAACCGGTGAAAAACCTGCTGACGGGTGTGATCGAGATCAGCGCGCACAATCACGGGTTCGCGGTCACGCCAGACAGCGATCTGCAGGGCGGGGAAGTCACGCATATCAACTTGAACGACAACAGCATTGAAGGCATCCGGCACGAAGGGCTAGGGGCGTTCAGCGTGCAGTATCACCCGGAAGCCTCACCGGGTCCGCATGACTCGCTGTATTTATTCGATCAATTTGTGGAGCGGGTCAAGCACCAAGCGGTGAAAGCGCACTCATAATGCCAAAACGAACAGATATCAACACCATCCTGATCATCGGCTCTGGACCGATTATCATCGGGCAGGGCAGTGAGTTCGATTATTCCGGCGTGCAGGCATGTAAAGCGCTGCGGCGCGAAGGCTACCGCGTGGTGCTGGTCAACAGCAACCCGGCGACGATCATGACTGACCCCGAATTCGCGGACGCGACCTATGTCGAACCGCTCACACCGGAGATCGTCGAACGCATCATCGAGAAAGAAAAGCCAGATGCGCTCTTGCCAACGGTCGGCGGACAAACGGCGCTCAACTTGACCAAAGCTTTGAGCGAGTCCGGCGTTCTCGAAGAACACGGCGTCGAGCTGATCGGCGCGGTTATGGAAAGCATCGATCTCGCCGAAGATCGCCAATTATTCAAACAGGCGATGGCGGAAGTCGGCTTATCCTGCCCACCGAGTCATATCGTCGGTTCAGTGGATCAAGCGCTCAGCGCGGCAGAGCAGATCGGTTATCCCGTCTTGATCCGCCCATCGTTTACGCTTGGCGGATCGGGTGGCGGGGTCGCGCATACCCCGGATGAACTCAGCGGCATCGCGGAGCGCGGGATCAAACTCAGTCCGGTTGGGCAGGTCTTGATCGAAATGAGCGTACTCGGTTGGAAAGAGTACGAACTCGAAGTGATGCGCGATACGGCGGGGAATTTCGTCGTCGTCTGCACCATCGAAAATCTCGATCCGATGGGCGTTCACACAGGTGACAGCATCACCGTCGCCCCGGCGCAGACGCTCACCGATAAGGAACTCCAGCGCTTGCGCAATATGGCGAAAATCGTGCTGGATCGGGTGGGACTGGCGACAGGCGGCGCAAACGTGCAGTTTGCGATTAATCCCGCCGATGGGCAAGTCTACGTGATCGAGATGAATCCGCGTGTCTCGCGTTCGTCCGCATTGGCGAGCAAAGCGACAGGCTTCCCGATTGCCAAAATCGCGGCACTGCTGGCGGTTGGGTACACGCTCGATGAGATTCCGAACGACATCACCAAAGTGACGCCTGCCAGCTTTGAGCCATCTCTCGATTATGTGGTCGTCAAGATTCCCCGCTGGGATTTTGCCAAGTTTCCCGGTGCGGATCATCGTTTAGGTCCGCAGATGAAGGCGATCGGGGAAGTCATGGGGATCGGGCGCACGTTTGCCGAAGCGCTGCAAAAGGCGATTCGGTCGCTCGATATTGGGATGTACGGTTTCGGCTTCAAACTCCCCGTCACTGTGCCGGAAGCCTTACAAGTGCCGACAGCGCAGCGCTTGTTTCAAGTCGGCGCTGCGATGCACGATGGCATGACCGCGCAAGAAGTTTCGGCACGCACCGGCTTTGATCCTTGGTTCGTGCGCCAGCTTGCCGATACTGCCGAACTTCAACGCACACTTTCGGTTGATGGCGTCAGGCTTGAACAGATCACACGTGACCAGATGCTCACCCTGAAGCAGTACGGCTACAGTGATCGCCACATTGCGCAGATCGTCAAAGCTGATGAGGTGGCAGTTCGCACAAAACGGTTGGCGCTTGGCATAGCACCAACGTATTACCGCGTTGACACATGCGCCGCCGAATTTGAGGCGCATACCCCGTATCTCTACAGCACCTATGAGATCGACGACGAAGCTGACGTGAGCGACCGCAAAAAAGTGATCGTCTTAGGCGGCGGTCCGAACCGTATCGGGCAGGGGATCGAATTCGATTACTGCTGCGTCCATGCTTGTTTCGCGCTCAAGGAAATGGGTTACGAGACGATCATGATCAACTGCAACCCGGAGACGGTCAGCACGGATTATGACACCGCCGACCGCCTGTACTTTGAGCCGCTGACCGCAGAAGACGTGATGAACGTGATCGATGCGGAAAAACCGGATGGCGTGCTGGTGCAGTTTGGCGGGCAGACTCCGCTCAATTTGGCGCATGCGCTCCAAACGGCGGGCGCTCCGATTTGGGGAACGTCGGTCGAAACGATTGACTTAGCCGAGGATCGGCGGCGGTTTAACACGCTTATGCAGGAGTTGGAGATTCCGCAGCCCGCTGGCGCGACTGCGATGACCCGCGAAGAAGCGGCACAGGTTGCCCGTCAGATCGGGTATCCGGTGCTGGTGCGCCCAAGCTATGTGTTGGGCGGACGCGGCATGGCAATTGTGTTTGACGAAGCGATGCTTCTCGATTGGATCGATCATCACATCGAATGGAATGGTCACCCTGTCTTGATCGATCAATTCTTGGATGATGCGTTTGAGATCGATGTCGATGCGCTGTGCGATGGCACGAACGTCACCATCGGCGGAATCATGCAGCACATCGAAGAAGCTGGGGTTCACAGCGGCGACTCGGCGTGTGTGCTGCCGCCATATAAGATCAGTGCTTATCACATCGAGATCATCCGCGAATACACGCACCAGATCGGTCGTGCGATGGGCGTGCGTGGGCTGTTCAATATCCAGTTTGCTATCAAGGACGAAGTGATCTACGTGCTTGAGGTGAATCCGCGTGCCAGCCGTACCGTCCCATTTGTAAGCAAAGCGACGGGTGTTCCGCTGGCGAGTTATGCTGCGCAAATCGCTGCCGGAAAGACCCTTGCGGAAATTGGCTTCACCGAAGAGCCGCCGGTGGATGGTTTCTTTGTCAAAGAAGCGGTGATGCCGTTCAACAAGTTCCCCGGCGTCGATGCGCGTCTTGGACCGGAAATGCGCTCAACAGGCGAGGTGATGGGACACGCGAGCAGTTTTGGTCATGCCTTCTACAAGGCGGAACTTGCGGCGAGTACCGCACTTCCGACAAGCGGCAGCGTTGTGATCAGCGTGAATCCGTATGATCGCGGAGCGGTGACGAAGATCGCGCGCGATCTGGTTGCGCTTGGCTTCACACTGATCGCCACACGCGGTACGGCAGCATATCTTGAGGAGATTGGGCTGCCAGTCAAGTCGATCCGCAAGGTGAGCGAAGGATCACCCAACGTGATTGATGCGATTCGCGCTGGAGAGATTGCCATGATCATCAATACGCCGCGCGGCGGACAAGCACATCACGATGGTGGGTTGATTCGCGGTACGGCGCACATTTACGGTGTGCCGATTATCACAACCATGAGCGCTGCATCAGCAGTCGTACAGGGGATTCGTGCGCTGCGCAAAAAACCGCTCTCGGTTCGCAGTTTGCAGGTCCATCATCAAGGGTAAGAAGTTGACGAATTCAGGTATACTCAGGAGGCTTTCATCCTGAGGTGTATCATGTACCAAGCCCTTCTCGAAGAAGTTTTGATTGACGCCCCGACGCTTCAGCACCGCATTGCGGAACTGGGCGCGCAGATCAGCAGGGATTATGACGATACCAGCGAACTCCTGCTGATTTGCATCCTCAAAGGCGGCGTTGTGTTCTTGACCGATCTCATGCGGAATATCACCATCCCGCATGAGATCGATTTTTTGGCGGTATCCAGTTATGGCGCAGGGGCACGCACCTCGATGGGGGATGTGCGCATTGTGATGGACTTGAGCCGAAATGTGCAGGGCAAACACCTGCTCATCGTCGAGGACATCATCGACAGCGGGCATACGCTCAAGTTCGTGATGGAGATGCTCGCTGCGCGTAAACCCGCTTCGGTTCGGTTATGCACGCTGCTTGATAAGCCTTCCCGCCGCACCATCGATATTCCGGTTGATTACGTCGGCTTCCGCATTCCTGACAAATTTGTGTTCGGTTACGGACTTGATCTCGACGAAAAGTACCGGAATCTTCCGTTCGTAGGGGTGGTGAAAAAGGATGTCTACCTCAAATAATCGCGTGCTGGTATGGGATGATCTCATTTTAGATTTGCAGGAGCGTTTGAGCGCGATTGACACGCCGATCTATATGGTTGGGGGTGTCGTGCGCGATGCGTTTCTGCGCCGACCGATTGCTGATGTCGATATGGCAACAGCAGGCAGCGGGATCGCAGTCGCGCGCAAAATCGCCAACGCGCTGAGTGGAGCGTTTTACCCGCTCGATCCCGAACGTGATGTCGGGCGGGCATTGGTGGATACCCCGAACGGGCGAATCATCTTCGATGTCGCTTCGTTTCGCGGCGCTGACCTTGAGGCTGATCTCCGTGACCGCGATTTCACGATCAACGCAATGGCGGTTGATCTGCGGGGCGATCTGAACGATGTGATCGATCCGTGCGGGGGAGAGGGCGATCTGCTGGCAAAAGTGATCCGCCGCTGCAATCCACTTTCTCTGACTCATGATCCGATTCGGGCGCTGCGTGGGGTTCGCCAGAGCATCAAGTTTGGGTTTCGCATTGATTCCGAAACACTGGCGGATATGCGCCAAACTGCGCCGCGTCTTGTCGAGACTTCTGCCGAACGCTTGCGTGATGAATTCTTCAACCTGTTGAACAACGCTAAAGCGCATTCAGCCCTGCGGATTGCCGACTCGCTGGGGATGCTTACGGCAATTGTTCCTGAAGTTTCCTTGTTGAAAACTCAGCCGGGGGCTGCCGCTCTCCCCGACGGTTTTTCGCTGGCGCTCAACACCATTGAGCATCTCACACGCATTTTGACCACGATCAGCTCGCGCCGCACCGAAGAAACCGCCGCACAGTTCACGCTCGGTGTGCTCGTGATGGCATTTGACCGATTTCGTAAGCCGCTTCAGGGACATATTGAGCGTGTTTATGCCGATGATCGCGCCCATCAAGCCCTTTTGATATTGGCGCTGCTGCTCGATTCTGCCGACGTAGAGACAGTCGAAGCACGTGCCGCTGCGCTCCGCCTCAGTAACCCGGAGCGTGAACGCTTGACGGCATTGGTGCGCGGACGCGCGCACTTCGCGGCATTGGCGAACTCCGAAACAGAACTCGATCCGCTCACAATTTATCGCTTTTGGCGTGAAGCGGGTGAAGCGGGCATAGACATCACTTTGTTGGATTTGGCACGAACACTGGCGCGCGGCGGAGTGAGCATCGATCAAGACCGCTGGCTGCGGCGTGTAGACCATGCTGGAACCCTGCTTTACGGGTATTTTCAGCGGCGCGCAGAATGGGTCGAACCGCTCGCCGTGATCAATGGACGAGAATTGATGGCGGCGCTGCATCTCAAACCCGGGCGTATGGTTGGACAACTGCTTGAGGCGATCCGCGAAGCACAGGTGACAGGCAGCGTCACCAGCGCCGCAGATGCCCTTGAGTTAGCGCGTCATCTGCTAGACGCGCCGCATCAGGCGGAGTAAGCCTGTAAGTCTTGCAGACGCAGGCGTGCATCATCAACGGGGACTTCAAAGTGTGCGGCGAGTAAATCGGGCGTGCGCGCATCCTCCTTCAATTCCATGACCATTTGTGCAGGCATGACCAGAATTCGCGCGAAAGCGTGGAGTGTTGGCTCATCCGCCACGAGCTGATTCACGCCGCGCGTGATGCCCCATTCGCTGCGCGTGATATGCCGCGCCAAAACGCGCGCCATCGGCATCCGTACCGAGTAGCCGACCCCTACCTGTAAGAACGAGCCGGAAATCTGCGTAATATCGAGTTCATCCCACATTCCATCGCGCGGACTTTGCAGGATCATTTCGACCGGAATCGGCGGTGATGAGACTTCGTAAATGGTGAGCAGTTCCTGTACAACGGCTTCGAGCCGTACCCAATCGACCACAATTTACTCCTGTGCCGGAAGATCGCCGGTGGGTTGTTCAGCCGAACGACTGTAGAAGATCAAGAGCGTATTGCCATATTTTCGTTCGTCATCGACGACGAGATTATCAAGCGGTATCGGAGCATACTCTTCAGGATCGATCTGGACAATAACCGTTCCATCTTCGCTCAACCATTCGAGTTTCGCGTCAACTGCTTTGAGCGCTTTTTCCCACATGTCTTTATACTGCGGCGGCGCGATATAGATGAAATCATAGGCTGCGTCCGGCTTCCCCGAAAGCACGGCGAACGCATCCCCACGCCGAACAACCGCTCTTTCTGTCAGACGGGTAAGCGTGAGATTCTCCTGTATCGTTTGGATCGCCTTCGGCTCACGGTCGATGAAGACCGCTTTTCTTGCGCCCCGGCTCAACGCTTCAATGCCGACACTGCCCGTTCCTGCAAATAAGTCGAGAACAACACTGTCCAGAATATCCCGCCCGATGATGCTGAACAGCGCCTCTTTGACGCGATCCATAATAGGTCGCGTGCTGTCCCCCGGCACGAGTTTAAGCTGCCGCCCCTTAGCGCTCCCCGCGATAACTCGAATAGACATGATCAGGCGCTCCGTTCTACTGCTTCTCGAAGCGCGCGGAAATTCGCGTTCGGTGTGGTGATGGCGACACCGCCGCCAGCCGAGAGGATCAAACGGCGGTGCGCCATTTGTACGAGCGCGTCACGCCCCGCGTCACGGATTGCAATAGGCGTGCCGACCGTCATATCGCGCGTGCTGACCCCGCCACACACCGCGCCACTGACGAGACTTTTGCCCTGTGTGAGCGCCATCTGACTGTCACGATCATGCCAATGAAGCGCTTGCGCTTTCAAGCTCCCGGCGAACTTGAACATCGGAGTATCGTTCCCCAGATGTACCATGTTGAACCAGCATTTCGACGGGATCGAATCGAGCAGTTTCTTATCATATGGATACCCGAATGCAGCGTATTCGTCTTCAGACAGCATTCCATAATCCGCGTAAGGGCTGATCAAGAGAAATCCGGCAATCGGAAGCCTGCGCGCTGAATCAATCCACCGCAGCGTTGACTCGGTCAGTGTATTCAAGCCCGTATGCACCCGATCGGGTTGGGTGCGAATATGCTTGAGGAGCGCTGTCTCGCCGCTTAAGTGAGCGGCTTGCACCAGTGGACCGAAAACTGGCACGATCACTGGGACGCTGTCGCGCAACGCATCGGTAGTCAAGCGAATCGCCTCATGAACCCGTGCCATTGCACCGCGCCCGGGATCAAGCGGACGGAGATTAGTCCAATCGAGTGAACGCTCAACGGCGCGGCGGGAACATTGACGTATTCCCATGCTGTCACCCTGCCATTCATCCGATGCGCCATAATCGGTCACAAGGTAGGTGTTAGCTGGGGCAGCAACCAAAATATCCCAATCAAAAGCTGTCTGGAAGTCGAGCAAGGAGCGCGCTAAATCGGCAGATCGTTGATCGTCTCCGGGGAAGTGCCGCCAGCACATGACCGGGAGGCGATCCGCTGCTTCTCCTGCGGCGGTCTTTTCAAGACGCTCTCGCTTGCTCATCATGGTGATCTGCGCGCCTAACGTGCTGGAGTGCCTTCAAGTTCCGATAACCGCTGCTTAATCATGCGATCCAGCATCGCGGATCGGTCAGCATCTTTGCCTTGAGTTTCCAGCGAAGCCAACCCTTGGTGTGCGCGGCGGAACATCTCAAGGGCTTGTGCGGTTTTTCCGCTAGCGCGCAGTGCGAGACCTAAGCCATACAGCGCATCCACATTCTCATGTGAAGCCGTGAGGATAGCCTCGAATTCGGTGATCGCGCTGCTGTTATTACCTTGCCGATGATAAGCCCACGCACGACCCAACTGAGCCGCGAAATCTGCTGTTTGTGATGACATTGATGAACTGCCTTCTCAAATTCGTAATTGGTTGCACCTAATTGTAGCTACCCATTAGGCAATTTCAACGATGATTAGCCCGAAACTGTCACGATCACAGGCAGACGCAGGATTGCCCCATAAAGCCCACCATTGGCGCTGAAAAATGTCAAGCGGTCCATCACAGTGCAGGGATCACGCGGCGCGCACGCTGACACCTCGACGGCAAGATCATATTCACCGGGGGTGAGTGAATCCGGAAGGATCAATGTTTGGACATCTGTAATGTAACGATTCGTGACCCATCGGTTTGTTGGATAACCGCCGGGGTGATGGCGCACACCGACCACAACAGGCGCTCCAGTCGCACGGCTGAGAAGAAGCGGCTGCACCGTATACGCGCGGTCAAGAAATCGGAGCGTGCGCCAATAGATTGTGAATGTGAGGTTTTCGCCGGGTTGATAGTCAGCGTGTGCGATGTGATAGCCTAGGGCTTCAAGTCCGACATCACTGCGGGCACGCAGCGGAATACTGCCGCTCATACCGCTTCCGGGGGCGGCGCTGAGTGCATACGGTGCGGCGGGGAGTGCAAACAGCGCGATTGCCGCGATGAACACAACCGCGACCGCCGTGGTCAAATGCGCATCTTGTTTCGGGATCAATGGAAACAATGCCAGCTCATCATGTTCTTGGCGGGTGAGCGGGCGGAAAGTAACGATCAGGATCGCGGCGGCGGCGCTCAAACCGGCTGCAAGCCAGCTGAAAGTGCGCGCGGGCGTCGTCCCAAATTCAATCGTAAATTCCCCGCTTTGGTGTGCGCCAATCCGCACAACGATCATCCCATCTGCTCCGGGCGCAATCGAAACCGTTATTGTGGAATTCGTCACCTGCCAGCCGGGAAACCATGCAATTTGCAGGCGGATTTCGGTTTCTTGAGCCGTTTGGACTTGGAATTGATACCGATGTCCTTCAGCGGCAATCGTACCGATCTGGGCATCGGCTCCCGGCGTGATAATCTCAAACGGATTGCTGTCTGCATCAGCGCGTCCCGTCAGCGTGTATGCGGTTGGCACTGGCTGATCATCCGAAAGCAGCGCAAACCCGAAACCCGCTTGTTCAAATGCGATCTGCGATGCGGGCGAGAAGTTCCTCAGCGCACCATCGGAATGAGGTGTCAGCCACACGGCGGCAGTACCGATCAAAAGCGCACCGATGAAAAAAGGCATAAGCAGATGTTGGACGCGCGAAGGCAGACGCTCCCGCCATTGGATAACGCTGCTGCCCGCAATTGAAAGGCATAGGACTGCGCCGCCAAGCAAATGCGTTTGTTCAGGAATCAGAAAGAGCAAGATCAACACGCCAATGCCGCCAAGTAGGGCGTATACCTGCTGTATCAGATGTGCATTCCGCCGTACCAAGAATGGCACGGAAAGGATCAGAAACGCGATCATGCTGACGCCGAGTGCATGGGGATACGATGGCTGCATGGCACGATGGTCAAGCAGCGGGAACGCTGAAAACAGCCCGCCGAGCGTGATCGAGGGATGCGGCGAGGGCAGCGGGATCAACCATACTGCCATCTCACGTTCGACCAACGCGGGAAGCCAATAAAATGCGCTGAGTCCGCCGCCCGCGAGAACTGCAAGCAGAGCGGTGCGGAGTGTTACTCGCTTATACGACGATACAGCCGGAAGCATCAACGGGAAAATCAACAGAATGCCGAGTGCGTACCACAGCGGATCAGTCAAGATCAACGCTGCACCGCTCAAAATCAGTGCCGTCAAGTCAAGGCGGCGACCGAGCATGAGCGATCCATCGAACGACCATAAGAAAATCGGCAGAAGCCCATGTGCGAACACATGGGTCAGATCACCTTGCAAGTGAGGTACGACAATCCCGACCGTTGGGCTGAACATATACAGTAAACTAGCAATCAGCGCGGCTGAGCCGCCCAAGCGCCGTGCCGAGAACGCGTAAACTGCTGTGCTGCCGAGAATAAACGCCGTGAGTGCTGAAAGACGCACCGCCAAAACGGCATCATCGACAAAAAGCGCGTCAATCACGGCTGGTACATATGCGGGAAGGGGCGGGAGAAAATGCGCGATGGGTGCGCCAATGCCGCCCATAACATGCGGTGACCAGCGCGGATATAAACGACCTTCTACCAGTGCTTCTGAAGTGTCAGCAGTACGGAAAATGCTCCGTTCCCACATGGTTCCAACAGCGGAGTTTGGCTGCACGATGAATGACCACCCGATCAGGATGCTGAAAACCAGCGTGAGCAGCGCGCCCCAGTCCGTGCCTCGAAAAGCGCGGCGCATCCATGCAGGCAAATCAGGGTCTTTCAGCAGTACCTCTGGAGCGGTAGGTATGAGCGTCGGCAAAAGGTTCACCTTGACGGGGTTCTC
>JAPKMU010000570.1 GCA_026645745.1 Anaerolineae bacterium
GTGATGCCCGATCACAGTAACAAGCTCGCGGTGTGGATCAGCCGCATCGTCCATCCGTTTCTGCTGCCGATCCCGTCCACAATCGTTATGTTGAGCGGCAACCCACTCAGCGAGGTCGTGAAATGGTCTGCCATCGTCTTAGGAATGCTGCTTGTGCCGGGGATCGCGCTGGCGGCGTGGTCAAAGCGACGCGGACGGGAACTGCATATCCGCGAATCACGCAACACCTTGTATTTGATTGCTTGGGGGTTGATCATTGCCTGCTTTGCCGTGGTCGCTTTGGGGGGCGCGCCGCGTGAATTGGTCGCCTCGATTGGCGCAATGGTCGTGTGGATACCGATGCAGTGGGCGATCAATCGCTACGTGACCAAAATCAGCATGCACTCCGCGATTGCGACCGGCTCATTCATGACGCTCGTGATGGCGGGTAAGCTGGTGCATCCCGCCCTCGTGATCGGCTATCTCATACTTGTGCTGCTCACGCTGTGGTCACGGGTTGAGACGCGTAATCATTCCGTGTTGCAGGTGGCCATGGGCGCGCTCGGCGGTGTATTGCCGGTGCTGCTCGTGTTTCCGTTGGTACTGTAACAACGTTGTCAGTCAATGCTGAGAAAGAACATCCTACTTCGTTCTCACCCTATGATCACGCATCGAGACGTGCAATCACACCATGATTACCTAAATCAAGGTGGCTGCTCGATCCACTGACCGGCGCGGCTGACGGGGCGGTTGTGCTCGCGGCCTACGGCGAAGCACTCTGGGCGGAAGTCCCTAGGTATGGGGTAGGTGCTACGGCTACGCATCGACTGAACGCACGTATCGAACCGTTACTGGTGCTTTAGTTGTACATCGAGATTCAGTCTAGAATTGTCCGCTTCGTGAACCGCTAGCAAGTGCGATTGGGGAGCAAAGCTACGGCTCAATTTTCGGCATGGCCCACAATTCGCGGCTGTCGTGCCAGTATAGACGTCGAACCACTTTTCCTTCAAGCCACACTACTTCCTGTCTGCTTGAGGATCGTCTCTTGCCGGTTCAAGAAGAAGGGATAGTAAAGTAATGATCTACTGCCCAGCCGATTTGTCCGGAATCGAGTACTTGAATCTGCCACCATCGATAGCCATCAGCACATACGGGTCCATCAAGTATAACCATGTATCTCATAGGGTATCGACGCGTATCACCTCCAACCGCCGTAATGACATCACCTGCAAGGGATGGAATTGAGCGCACAGGTTGGCGCTGAGAAAACGCATTGCTGAAGACCGTAATGCCAATCTCTATGTCCCCCCCGCCATAATAAGAAGGGCGAGCGCCGCCGCAGTCAATGGTGACTTGCGAAGTTGCATGTACCGTCAGCGCAGGACTGGGTGAAAAAACGGGAGTATTCGTTGGCGTGAAGTAAGCAGTCGCAGTCGCCGTTGTGGTCGGGGTATTCGTCGGCGTGAAAGTGGCGGTCGCCGTTGCCGTCGCCGTTGCGGTATTCGTCGGCGTGCTGGTCGCAGTCGGTGTGGGCGTTGGCAGAGCAGGAAACACGAGCGTGCAGCGCGGCGCACCCGCCGGACAGATTTGAGGTATCTCTCCCAGATAGAAGACCAATGTGCGATCCCCCTGCTCATGCCAGAAGATATCACCAGCCGCCATCAGTTGTGTGAGGGTCGTGGTCGTTTGACAGTCCAATGGGAGCGTTGCGCTGCTGGCACTGATCAAATGAAAACAGATTGGCGCTGGAAGACGATTGTAGGGAAGTCCGCGAAAGGCGGGAAGCAGCGCAAGATCGCGGCGCACGGTTTCACCAATGGCGGTGGTGGCTTCAATGTATAACCCGGTGATATCTGGGAACCCCACATCAGGCAGATAAAGAGTCAGGCTGTCTGCAGAGCGGTAGACGACGATACGAACGGTTTCTCCTTGGGCATCGGTGCTGAAAGTCGTGAGCGTCAACAAAATCAGCATGCTTAACAACGAGAATGAGAGTGTCACACGCCGCATGGAAGAAGCCTCACCTATCATGACACGGAATATCGGAAAGTATAGCAACTGGGGATTACGAAAACCACAAACGAACCCACGCTGATTATTCCCCATACCAACCGCAGTTTTACGCCGGTTACGTTGCTCTGTTTTGCTAGGCTGAATCCGTGTTTTTTCAGCTTGGAGCGTGATGATGCGGCGGCGTTTCGTGGTAGTTCTGGTTCTGCTCTGCTTGCTGACCTGGTCGGCAGTGTTTGTCCTGCTCCGCGCTCAGCCGCCGGATCGGGTGGTCGTCATTCCCACGTTGATGGTGCTGCCGTCGCTTACGCCGTCTCCCACCAGCATCCCCACGCTAACCCCCTCCCCCACGCCCATGATTACGCAAACGCCCACCATTACGCCCACACCTGAAACACCGACTCCGACGCTTGCTACGCGCATCATCGAGAT
>JAPKMU010000571.1 GCA_026645745.1 Anaerolineae bacterium
CAGTGAGGATTCGGCGTGGATTCTGCTTCGCCGCACGGGTGGTTTCGCTTGGATCAGCCGTACATTGGTTTCTTGGGCAGTTGATCTTGAACCGCTTCCCATTTTGCAGATCAATGCGCTAACTCCGTCTGCCACCTTTACAGGCACTCTCACACCATCGGCAACCCTAACGCCGACTGCGACCGCAACCAGCACGCGAACCGCGATGATTACCCTGACTCCGGTTCCCAGTGATACATCAACGGCGACCTTGACGTGGACACCAACCACAACGCATACGCAAACACCGTCTCCGACCTTGACGCCTTCAGTTACGCCAAGCGCTTCGCCTTCGGCTACTGCCACCGCAACGCTGACGTTTACGTTCACGTCTACGCCTACTGAGACGATTACGCCTGTTCCAACTGAAACCCCGTCACGAACCCTGACACCGAGCGCGACGCCAACATCATCGAATACAGGCATTCCTTCACTCGTCGTGCAGGCGGCTATCCCAACAGGTACGCCCACGCCGAGCGCAACCGCAAGCTTGACCGAGACACTCCGCCCAACAGCGACCGCGACCTCATCGCAAACGCTTACGCCGTCGGTAACCGCGAGCGCAACTTTCACGAACACCTCTACCGCGACGGTTACACCAATCCCGCCGACGAGCACGATTGATTCGGGTTTCTTGCTCACAGGCACTGCGATTATGATAGTAGTCCACCGCCGCGCAACACCCACCGAAGCATTGTTGTCGCTTGGAGCGATGAACAGCACTGGCACGGCGATCTTTGATGAAATCAACCGGCGCGCAACGGAAACAAGCGCGTCCTCAGGGGTATCATCAACTGTCGAAGGCACCGCGATTGCCGACGCCGCGTCGTCCTCGAATAACACGATTATCAGCGAACCACCGGGCGGAATTGCTCCGGAGCTTCTGGTCGGCGGTGGCGTGCTGCTGCTGGTGATTGGATACGCCGGATTGTATTGGCGCGGGGCATCGGGGGTTGAACGTTATACGGGCGGTTTCGTGATCGACCGCTGCCCGACGTGCGGACGTGGTACGCTCCATCTTGAAACAACGGTGACACGTTCACTGGGAATTCCGCGCGCACGTTATACCGTGCGTTGCAGTGAGTGTCGTTCAGTGCTGCGTGGGGCAGGGGTGCGGCGCTGGCGTTATGCCGTTGATCGGGTGGAAAACCCAAGTCTTTACGAGCGCTACAACAACAAAATCATCGAAGAAAGTGAACTCGCGCGCCTGACACCGGGTGTCGGTGTGCCGCAGTCGCCGCATGTTCGACCGCCGACGTACATCGAATCTGAGGATGAGGGTACTCCATGAGAGTGGCGGCGATTCCCTTCCATTTGTCGTTATCGTGAGATCAGTTTCGAGTGAGGTCTATGAAGTCGTTTCGTCTCGTATTGACGGCTGGATTGCTTTTGCTTGCCTCGGCGTGTCGCACGGGCAGCAGCACATTTTCTGTAGCGCTGCCTGCAACTCAGGGTGATGCTGCGCATGTCGAACGCTCCGGTGATTCATCCCGAATTGTTTTCACAAGTGTGCAGGGGGATTTTCCGTTTCAGGAAGGTACACCTGAATCACCTGTTGGCTTTTTCGACCGTCTCGGTATGACATCTACCCCCACGCCGACGCTCCGCTATACTTATACGCCGAGTGCTACTGCAACATGGACGTTGTTTCCAACGAATACGCTGCGTCCCTCTGCGACACCAACCAGCACCCCGACACCAACGAATACGCTCCCGCCCGCTACCCCCATTGCAAACGCTCTACTCGCCACTCTGACCGATCCTTTGGGGACACCTCTCCCAACATGGACACCGCCGCCGCCGAATCCTGCCGCTCAAATCGCGGATCATTATGTGTTTTCGCGCCCAATTGCGGATGGGGCAACCAATTGGATCGATCGCACCTATCCCTATGGCGGCACAGCGGGCGGGCGATTAGAGATTCATCATGGGGTTGAATTCGTGAATCCCGGTGGTACACCAATCCTTGCAGTCGAAGCAGG
Source organism: Anaerolineae bacterium (assembly GCA_026645745.1). Lineage (GTDB taxonomy): Bacteria > Chloroflexota > Anaerolineae > Aggregatilineales > Phototrophicaceae > Flexifilum. The sequence goes on from JAPKMU010000571.1 coordinate 2,022, forward strand.
AACGGTCTTCTACGCAGGCGATGACACCTCCACCGTCTTTGGACCTTACCCGAATTATTATGGTCATGTGGTGGTGGTTCAGCATGCAGTCACAACGCCAGACGGACGACCTGTTTACTCGCTTTATGGTCATATGGATCGGTTCGAGGTACAAACCGGGCAGGCTGTCAATCGTGGGCAGCAGCTTGGTACAGTGGGCGCAACCGGAATTGCGATGGGACCTCACCTACATTTTGAAGTGCGTGTTGGCGATCCCTATAACTTCGGGGCGACTCGCAATCCTGAGCTTTGGATTCGCCCCTACCCAACGTTTGGGACTTTGGCGGGACGTACACTCGATGCGGCAGGAAACCGCTTATACGAAGTCACAATCCGTGCGCAGTCAGCGCGCATCACAC
>JAPKMU010000572.1 GCA_026645745.1 Anaerolineae bacterium
TACGCGATTTTCGCCGTCGTGTGTTTTGGGCGGTGCAGCCACGTCACGCGGATGAAGTCGTTTGGCGACGATGGCGGCGACGATGCTGACGCGCTGGAGCATGTCGAGGGAGCGGCGGCGTGGGGGTGGGGCGACCGGCTCAGGGGGTGGGGAAGCAGGACGCTTCTTCATCACGGTTCTCCGCCGTAACGGATCGTCAAGGCAATCGCTTCGATGGTGTCCGCAATCCTGAGCCGGTGCTTCCATTGATTGAACGTCTGCTGAGAAATCCCCAGCACCTCCGCCGCGCCTTCTTCGCTGCCTTGTTGACGGTACGCCTCAATCATGATTTGCTCAATCTTGGCGCGTCCGTGCTGCTGTTCGATGAGACGCATGGTCACTGTCTTAGAACGATCACGCATCTTGCCAAGTATCCTGAATTGTTGTGCTTTAATGCCACTATAACGCAGGTTTGCGACTCGTCAAGAGGGGGATATCAAGATTGTTGAAATGAATTTGCGCATGTTTCACTATGTTGTGGTAAGCTGAGACATGCAGTATTGAGGAAGCTGATAACGAGGGAAAAACGATGACCGACGACGACAAGAAGAAGCTGGGCGAACGCATCCGGCGCGCCCGGATGGATTCCGGGATCACGCAGAAGGCGCTGGCAGAAACGTTAGGGATGTCTCAGGGCGTGATTTCGAATGTCGAAAACGGGGTTTCGACGATTGACGCTCCTGATTTGCCGACATGGGCAGCGGCGCTCGGTAAACCGATTATGTTCTTTTTTCTCGATGAACATCTCCCTCCCGAAGAACGCGCGCAGGCGATCCTCGATTTATTGTCGAACAAACAACGGGAGCGCGTGCTGGAGATGTTGGAGTACTTGGCGCTCGGCATGCGGTATAAAGGGAAACTGTAGTATTTTTGCTTCCCAAAATCGCACCCATCGGAGGTGAGGATGTTTGAATATCATGGCTGGGCAACCCTTCGAAGTGCGCCTCCTGCGGAACTGATACGCGAGATCGAAGCCCTTCACGATTTGGGCGGCATGGCTGCACACTTGGAAGTGCTAAACGGGGCGTGGATGCTGTCGATAATGGGGCTTCGGAATCACCGTAATCCGGACGTGATTGACCTTTATCACTCGCTCGCTGCCCACGATCCGGATGCGTACGGTCTGCTCTATGTGTGGGATCAAGAGGACAGACGAGAGGGCGGTGCCTACACCAATCGATTCCGCGTGTGGCGACTCGTGCGCGGCAAGCTTGTCGAGCTGGATGATTCCTTTTTGTCACCCTGTATCCCCACCCTTGAGGACCCCTATCAACCATGATAAGCGGCGGTCGCTGAAGCTTGTCAGCAGGGTATAGTACTCCCTTAATCAGCATTCGCTGTCCCCTTTGCGCATTTGCGTGACCCACTCGACCAGCTTGGCGACGTTGCGCTGCCCGGTCGGGGAAAGCTGCTCGGTTTCTTCGGTGATGGTGGTCAGGAGCGGGGTGGTAAGCTCCGGGTGAAGCGCGGCGAGCATCGCCCGGCACTCAGCGAGCGTCTCGCACATGAAGTAATCGAGCGGCACGCCGTACACCCGGCAGATCAGGCGCATGGTTTTCATGCGCGGGTTATCGGCATCGCCGTTCAGGAAATTCTGGATCACCTGATCGGACATGCCGATCGCGTCCCCGAGTGCGCGGGCGTTGAGCGGCTTGCCGTCCGCGCTGAGTTTCGACTGCATGAGCAGGCGCAGCTTGTCGCCAAGACGCGGCGCGGTCATCGTTCATCCCCGTCGACGTCTTCCAGCGGCGGCAGCGGCGGGACATCGCGCCCCTGCTTGCGCAGTTCCTCGGCAGCGTGCGCCCAACGGATCAAGCGGAGAATTTCCGCCTGTGCATCCGGCGAAAGCTGCATCGCGCGGAACGAGATTTCGTTCATATGCGGCGTTGGCGCTTCGGGCAGGGAGGCGAGCATGTCGTAACAGGCGTCGCGGGTTTTGGTTTCGAAGTAGCGCAGGGGGATGTCGAAGAAGCGGCAGAGCGCGCGCAGGGTGCTGAACTGGGGATTATCGACGCGCCCGGTGCGCATGTGGCTGACGGTGCCGTGACTGATGCCTGTCGCCTGGCTGACCTCATGCAGGGTGTACGGTCGCCCGTCCGGATGCAGCCGCACCTCGAACAGGATATCGAGCTGCTCGGTCAATGGCAGATAATCGTCCATCCGATAACACTTTCACTTCACCTATCATGCGACAAGTATCTTAGAATCCGCTGCCGCCGTCAATCCCCCAACCGGGTATTCATCCCCATCAGGCGCACGCTTGAAGTTTGCACAACCTGCCGAGACGCCGTGCTTTCTACGCATACCGTTTTCACCTACGCCTTCCGCCGGGGATGCCGAAGCGCCGAGCCACCCCGATCCGCTGCAA
>JAPKMU010000573.1 GCA_026645745.1 Anaerolineae bacterium
GCCTGATCCTTCGATTCGTCATGAGCAGGCATCGCGTGTTGAACAGCTTGCCACGCTGAACGGGGTGCTCACGCAGCTTACCGGGACGTTATCGCCGGACAAGGTGCTGAACACGGTGATCGAATCCGCCCCGAAGATCTCTCCCGGTGTTACGGCAACGGCGGTTTACCTGTATTGGGATGATCAAAAATCGACGCTGGCGTTGTTTCGCAGCGGCGGCATGAGCGACCGATTCTTCTCCGACCCGCCTGATCCGGCACTAACGCTGAATTCACGCAAACAGGTACTCACCGAAAGTAAGCCGCTGATCGTGAATGACCTCGGACAATGGGCGCTGACCATTGACGGGGATGCGCACGCGGCACATTTGCGCAATATGATGATGCACGAAAACAAACGTGCATGGATCGAACTGCCGCTGACGGTGGGCGGCGTCGGCTTAGGTGTGCTGGTGCTGTATTACGATCACCCGACAGATTTTTCGCCGGAGCAGGTCGAAATTTTGCGCACGTTTGCGACACAGGTCGCACAGGCGATCAGCAATGCGCGCTTGTACTCGATCACCGATGAAGCATTGGAACGGCGCGTCGGTCAGCTTCTTGCGCTGGCGGTGATCGGTCACGAACTGACAGCAACGATTGATTTGGAGCGGATTTGTACGCTCGTGCTGAATCATGCGCTTGATGCGACGAGCGCGAAGATCGGCATTTTGGTTTTGCTCAACGAAGCGGGCGGCGTCGATCGGCTGATCTCGCAGGGCTACGCGGACGACACTTTCGCAAACCCGATGCGCGCCTTGACGGGAATCACGCGGCGGGTGATCACGTCCGGCAAAGCGGTGTTAGCCCGTAATGCGCTCACCGAACCTGATCTTGCGCTGATCCATCCCTATACGCGCTCTCAGTTGAGCGTGCCGATCATGCGTGCCGGGGTGGTTATGGGAGCGATCACACTCGAAAGCGAAACCGTCAACGCCTTCAACGACGAAGATACGCATTTCGCGCTTCAGCTTGGCAGCCAAGCCGTGATCGCAATGGACAACGCGCGCATGTTGATCCGCATCACGGAAACGCGCGACCGTCTGCAAGTCATCTTGAATGCGATGAAAGAAGCGCTGGTCATGATTGACCACAACGGGATCGTAACGCTGGCGAATCCGGCGGTTTCCCGTTTGGGGCTGTCGCCGAGTACCCTGCAAAACTGCTCAGTCGAGGACTTGCTCGAAAGCGCGGAACTCGACTTGGCGCACCGTTTCGGATTCGCCAGTGAAAACGAAATCCGCCGGATCGTGAAAGAAGTCCGCACACCGGGCGTATGGACAGAACGCCCGCCAGCGGTGTACACGCTTGAGGATGACAAAGGGACGATCCGAATTCAGCGGCAGGTGATCGCCGTGCCGGGGAGCGATGGACAAGCAATCGGCGCGCTGTTGGTGTTCTACGACGAAACCGAGCAGTATAAACTCGAACAGACGCGCGAAGAACTCAGCCGGATGCTGATTCACGACTTGCGCAGCCCGCTGACCGCTGTCACCACCAGCTTGAAACTTCTCACCGAATTTGTACCGCCGGACGCATCATTCCGCCCCGCCGTCGATTCAACGACCGACAGCGCGCGGCGGGCGATTCGCAAACTGCTTTCACGCGTCGATGCGCTCTTGGATGTTTCACGGATGGAAAGCGGCTTCTTATCGCTCGATCAAAAGCAAACGCCGCTTGCGCTGCTGGTTGAAAATGTGGCGGTCGAGCTTGAACCGCTGGCGCGTGAACTCAATATCACGATTCAGACGGAAAATCTGGACGCGGCGGCATCGCTGCATGTGGACGCGGATAAAGTTGAGCGTGTTGTGCTCAATCTCGTAGATAACGCGCTGAAGTTCAGCCCGCTGGACAGCAAGGTTATCATTCGCGTTCGTGAACCGAACGGATCACGCGTGCCGCCGGGTTTTGTGCGGATCGACGTGGTGGACTCCGGTCCGGGCGTGCCGGATGATTACAAACCGCGCCTGTTTGATCGCTTTGTTCAGATACAAGGGCGCACCGGGTCACGGCGGGGGAGCGGAGTCGGTTTGACGTTCTGCCGTCTGGTGGTCGAAGCGCACGGCGGACGCATCTGGATCGAGGATAATCCCGGCGGTGGGAGTGTGTTCGCTTTCTTGCTGCCGGTTGGGTAGTCCTCACCTCTGCCCCTCTCTCTATCCAAAGCTTGGTGGGGGGCTTGTCCGATACTGACGCGGTATTTTTTACCCCTCCCCGCTGGCGCAAGGAGGGGAGAAAAACAACCTGTCCCCAAACTCGAAGCACCTCGTTGTTTTTGCTTGCGCCCCTCCCCGAATTCGGGGAGGGGCGCAAACAGACTGCTAAATTGCTCCCAGTCTGCGGCAGCGGTTCCCCCTCT
>JAPKMU010000574.1 GCA_026645745.1 Anaerolineae bacterium
CTGACCACATATGACACCGATCATGAGATCACGCTGGCGGTGGCGGCGGGTGCAAGCGGGTACTTGCGCAAGGACTCACCGAGCAAAGAGGTGTTCAGGGCGATTCGCACGGTTGCCAGCGGCGGATCAGCCCTCAGCCCGGATATCGCATCGCGGGTGTTGAACCAGATGCGTCACCCAAACAGCTTAAGCGACCGCGAGATCACGATTATGCAGCTTGTGGCGCACGGCGAGACGAATAAGCAGATCGGACGGGCGCTGCATATCAGTGAGGCAACAGTCAAAACCCACTTGAATCACATATACGCGAAACTCAGCGTGCCAGATCGTGCCTCGGCGGTTGCGGTGGCGATTGCGCGCGGCTACATTGTTCCTTGAGAGCGCCACCGTGTGACGCGATTTGCACCAAATAATCGCGGATCAAGTCACGATAACGGCGCATCAGCAAACGATCCGCCAGTTCCGACGATAGGCTGTTAATCCATGCGAATAGGCGAGTCGTCGCACCCATCACAACCACGCGCTTATGATCCGCAACTGCTTTGACCAGCGCGTGTGCGACCTGCTCCGGCGGCACAATCGACGTTCCCATCGCACGCCAGAGTGCGTGATACGGGCGCTCGGCTTCGGTATCCGCCGGAGCGGGGCAAAAATATGTCAGTGTGACGCCGCTCCCGTCGTATTCACGATTAACTGCATCAACAAAGCCGCGCACGCCTGCCCGCGCCGCCGAATCGACTGTATAAAATGGAAATGCCAACCGCCCATCCGCGAAACCGCCGAGATGCGCGATCACCCCGCTGTGCTGTGCCAGCATCTGGGGCAGAAAGGCGCGTGTGACCCACACCGCGCCTAAAAGATCGATGCTCACCAACTGTTCAATTTCCGCTGTGCTGTGATCGAGAAACGCGCGCCGAACATCGTAACCCGCCGCGTTGATCACCACGTCCACACGCCCGAAATGCTCGATACAGGCGCGGTTGACCGCTTCGACGTCCGCCGCACGGGTGATGTCCGCTGCCAGCGTGAGCACCTCGGTATTGAACGATTCTGCCAGCGCCTGCAGTCGATCCACATTTCGCGCGGTGAGCACTAAGCGTGCCCCACGCGCCGCGTAAGCCTGCGTGATCGCGCTGCCTAAGCCGCCCGCCGCGCCAAGAATGACGACGACTTCGCTCATGATGCGTGCGCTCCTTCGCCGTACAGGTTGAGCAGAATCACCCCGACGACAATCAACGCGATACCGATCAAGGCGGGCAGGTTAAGCTGTTGTTTCCACACGATCACGCCGATCAAGACTGTGCCGACTGTGCCAACGGCTGACCAGATCGCATAAGCGACGCCAAGCGGAATCGTCTTGAGTGCGAGCGAGAGCATGTAGAACGCGATTCCATAGAAAATGATAACGATGATGCTTGGCAGAAGTTTGGTAAACCCTTCCGAGAGCTTAAGCGCATTCGTAGCGATGATTTCACTGAAGATAGCGATGGCGAGATAAACAGCCGGGTTCATAGATTCTTCTCCACAAGGTCAAGTAAAGTCGATTGCAGCAAAAGGCGGTCAGAGTCACTCGTTGGGGCAAGCCCAAGCAAATTGGTGATCCACCAGCCGTCAATGGCAAGGCGGATGATGCGTGCCAATGGTGGATTGACCGCTTGATCAAATTTGCTCTGCCAGTAGGCGTAGCGTTCCCGCAGCGGGTCAAGCAGCGCGGGATTGACTTCAACCGCTGCCATGAGCGCGGCGGAAAGTTCAAATTCACCGCTGACTGCTTCAAGGCTGGTGACGATGTAGGCACGAATCCATGCGTTCGGCGTCTCCGATGTGCTGCCTAGTTTCGTGATTAGGTTGCGATCAAACTGTTCAATGAACAGGTCGATCATTCCGATGATCAGCGCTTCTTTGCTGGGAAAGTGATAGAGCAGTCCCCCTTTGCTGATCCCTGCGGCAGCGGCGACGGCATCCAGCGTCAGGGTTTGAATCCCCGTCTGGGTGATCACACGCGCCGCCGCGAGTACGATTTGCTGCTTGGTACGAGCGCTTTTTGTGTTCATGCAAAAACTATACCGTCTGGACGGTATAGTTTTCAAGAGGCAAAACAAAACCCGGATGGAGAGTCCGGGTGTTTTCGGTTGAGTGCTTTTACGTAGCGGGTTGATCCAACCCGATTTCGATGTAGTTGTCGAGCTGTGTATCCGTCACCATGCCCGTATGCGAGGCGTAAACCTCGCCATCGCGCCCGATAAACAGGCTGGTCGGGTAGCCGTTGATGGCAAACTGATTTTGCAGACGCACATCGGTATCCAGCACGACTGGGAAGGGAAGCCGAAGCTGCTGCACAAACGGCGTGATCTGCGAAACCGTTTCGCCGTTGTTGATCGCAATCA
>JAPKMU010000575.1 GCA_026645745.1 Anaerolineae bacterium
GGAGTGCACCCTGATTCCAAGGGACGCGGTGCGATACCCCGCTCTGCCCCTCAAATTGGCTCAGGTTATCAAGATACCAGCGGTAGTTGCGGATCAGCGCGTCTTTGTTGCTGTACTTCGGCTTGTAGCCCAGCACCCGCTCCGCTTTTTCGATGCTCACGAACGAGTCCTTACCCGCCGTCTCGTATACCCATGCGTACAGCGGCGAGAGCTTGAGCTTCTCAAGGAACTTGAGCGCGAGGATCACCGGCGCTTCCGGGAACGGGCGAATCTTCTTCTTGAAGCCCGCGTAATCCAGCACCGCTTGATAATCCTCACGCATCGTCGTGAAGTCCTTCGCGCCGATGTTGAACGTGTCGTTTACCGTGTCCCGGTCGAGCGTGGCGCACAGGTAAATCGCGTCGCATAAGTCTTCCACGTCCAGCAGTTGGTAGCGGTTGTTCCCGCTGCCGATCATCGGGAAGCCGCGTCCATCTTTCGCCCAGTCGTAGAACAACGCGAACACGCCCAGCCGTTCCGGTCCGATGAACGATTTCGGGCGGATCACCGGAACGCACATGCCGTCGGCGCGGGCATCCACGCATAACTGTTCCGCTTGAATTTTCGCCTTGCCATACGGTCCCACGCCGCTCACGGGATCGGTTTCATACAGCGGGTGATGATCCGGCACGCCGTACACCGCCGTGCTGCTGATGTGGATCATGCGCTCGACGCCGTGCTGCTTTGCCGATTCAAGGATGTTGCGCGTACCGTCGATGTCAGTGCTGAAGATGTCCTGCTCACTGTACAGGGGGAGCGCCGCCGCCGTGTGAACGACGATATGAACCCCCTGCATCGCCCGGTCAACCGCTGCCCGGTCGCGGATATCGCCCTTGATTTCGGTGATCTGGCTTTTTTCCGGATAATCAAAGTCAGCGATATCGAGCGATACGACGCGGTGCCCCCGCGCGAGAAGATAGCGGACAAGATTGATCCCCAGAAAGCCAGCGCCTCCGGTGATCAAGTAGGTTTTCGCTTGCGTCATCAGGTTTGAGCCTCTTTGTGAAAAATCGCGCAGATATTATACGTCAATCTCGACTTGACCGATTACCTGCTCATAAAAAAGAATTTCGGATCGGCGGCGCTTGTACCCCATCGGGATCGGCGGCGCTGTCTCTAATAAGTGATGAACAGTGGTGCGTAAGTATTCGCTCAACGGCGTATAACGCGCGCCGAGTTCAACCTTACTCAACGTGTTATCGAGTTCGCTCATCCACCGTTCGCTGAAGGGTGAGCAGTCCGGCACGAACCCGTTGCCTTCCAGTTTATCGCGGCGCACACGCACGATCAGCGGTTCGACATTCATGATCGCGCCGATCATGCCGAGGTATTCATCAAGCGCAACCGTTTCCTCTTGCGAAAGATTGTACGCCCTGCCGATCCCCGCTCCTGTGCTGATCAACTGCATCAGAATCGTCACCACGTCGCTGCTGTACACATGACGCAGCGGGTGATTTGGCGTGGACGGCACAAGGATCGGACCGCCGTCTTTTAAGCGCAGCACATAACCGTACAGCCGCCCAAAATGATCGCGTTCGCCTGTGACCATCGGCAGTCGTAGAATCGTCACCGGAAAGCCGCGCTCCTGATGCGCTGCCATCAAGCGATCCTCAGCGGCGCGTTTATTCATACCGTACAGCCATTCCTCATATTCGTAAGAACCATTTTTCGGCGCGGGCATCGTTCGACCGGGATACATCGCTTCGGTGAAGGGGCGCTGAACGCTTTCGCGCACCAGATAGACTTGTCCGGTGCTGATGAAAATATAATGCCCGGTGTGACCTTTCAGGATGTGGATGATATCGTCGGCTTCTTCGCCCGTGTAGAGCGTCGTATCGATGACAGCATCAAAAAGGCGATCTTTCAAGGCGAGGGCAAGCGACTCACGTTCTGTCCGGTCGCCGCGCAGCCGCTCAACTGCTTCAGGCAGTTCATCGCGGGTTTTGCCGCGATTAAAAACGGTCACCTGATGTCCGCTTTCGACCAACTGCCACGCTAGTAAATGTCCTATATTTCGTGTTCCGCCAATGATGAGAATTTTCATACGTGCTGCCTTCCTCGAACCGATAACCGAGTTTTATTTAGGATGCACAGAATAGCATCATGCCTCTAGCAGATTTATACAACTGCTGCGCTCATGTGCGCAGTGATTAACCTCAGTGGCGCGCCCCGCCGATCAGCCCCGGCGGGGTTGACGATTAGCGGTTTCACGCTGATACACGCTCCACCCGTGCCAGATCGACCAAATCCGCTGCTCTGATTGGCGCGTCCAGTTTCAGCGATTGATCGATAAAAATCGCGTGCCACACATGAAAAATGAGCGCCGTCCAAACGTCCCAGAGCTTGT
>JAPKMU010000576.1 GCA_026645745.1 Anaerolineae bacterium
TTCGGAGAGGGGAGCAAGCAAAAGCGCCCTCACCCCCCGCCCCCTCTCCGCTGGCAAAGAGGGGGTGATCCGCTCGCTCATCAATTTGCGGCACTGGTAACTTGTCTTTGCCCCTCTCTGTCAACAGAGAGGGGCGGAACGCGTAGCGTCCGGGGTGAGGGCAAATGAGTATCGGACAAGCCTCCCGACCCCCTCTCTCCATCGCAAGCGATAGAACGAGAAAAATCTTTAAGTCAGCGCTTTCTCGATGTCACCTGCGTGCAGACGGTTGTGAATCACGGTGAAATAGAGCATTTCACGCATCGAGATCATGCCGATTGCCGGGTGCAGCACTTGAGCGCGATCCAGCGCTTCATCTGACCAATTCGGAAGCATGTCGATGATGCGCTGATTCGCTTGCAGCCATGCCTCGCATAAGTGCGCGTGCTGATCCACCACGCCTTCGGGAAAGCGGTAGGCAGTCGGCAGCACATTTTCGTAATCTTCCGCACGAACCCCCTCCGCCAGCCGCCCGAAGTACATCGCCTTGACTTCGTCATAGGTGCGCGGCGCTTGAGTCGTCTCACCGAAACGGCGGATCACATCTTCCGGCTTGAACCCGATCAGCTTCGAGATCGGCTTGACCGAGATGATCAAATGTTTCAAGTACCCCACCTGCCCGTGCCGCGTCTGGAAATGATGTTGTACCTGAGCTTGACCGAGATGATCAAATGTTTCAAGTACCCCACCGCTGACCATGAGTCAGCATCGCCCGCTTCTAACTGCGCGGCGGAGGCGGTTCGCACCGCGTTCGCCACCCGCTGACTCACCTCGTGGAGCGCTTCCGCGATTTGCGCGGCAGTCGTTGGAATGATCATGAATCCCCCAATTCTCAAAAAACAATTGACACAATGTGTACAACCCAAACCGACAAAAAGATACGCGGAAAAAAGAGGGAGGCTTTCCGCGTAATTTCATAAGCCACCGTATTGTCCTCTCGATGACTCTCGTATGAGAATTTCATGAGAAGCCCAGCTTTCTGCGATCAATTCCGCTGTCAGCGGGTACGAACTTATTGTACAGACGTGCAAGGAGAAAGGTTTTCATGGAGGAGCACGATCCTGATCTGCCGCTGATTGAAGCAATCGCGGCGGGAAACCGTGACGCACTCGGACAGCTGTATGCGCGTCACGGGCTGCATCTGCTCAATTATCTGATCCGCGAAATTGGCGAACGGTCGACGGCAGAGGACGCACTCCAAGTCGTGATGCTGGCGGTATGGAACGGTGCGCGGCGCTTCCGGCGCGAGAGCATGACGCGCACATGGTTATTTGCCATCGCCCGCCATCAAGCGTCAAAAGCACGGCGGAAACTGCGCCATCCAATGCTGCCGATAGATGAGACACACATGGCGGACGGCAGCGAAAGTCCCGTCGAACCGCTGGACGATGCGCTCACGCAGTTGAACGCTATCGAGCGCGAAGCCCTTGAACTCGTGTTTTATCAAGGCTGCACACTTCCCGACGCCGCCGAGCATTTGAAGATTCCGCTAAAATCTGCGCCGCATTCTTGAAACCGAACGCGAACAAGAACACTTGAAAGGACGTTGATCATGCAAACCGACCCCCTGAATTCGCTCAACGGCGCGGCGCATGATCATTACGAAGCATTGGCGCTCCGCTCGCTGACCGAGCCGCTGAACTACGCCGATCGCGCCGCGCTTGATGACCATCTCGCCGCCTGTGAGCAGTGCCGCGCCTCGCTCGATGAGTGGCGCGCGATCCGCACCGCCGTGAAAAAAGCCGCCCGCAAAGAAGCCTTTTCACTGCCGCCTCTGTCCGTTGAAAAGTTTGATCGAAAGGAAAGCATTCTCATGATCCTTCGACCGCTCCCCCTCGCCGCCGCCGTCGCTGCCGTGATTTTGACCGCCTTCGTGATTATCGCCGCGCAGCCGCAAACACAGGTCGCCGCGCCGCCACAGCTCGTCAGCACGTTGATGCCCGCCGAACTCGGATCGGGTGTTGCGACTATCGTACCGCTCGCCACCCCTACTATGGCTGCGCTAGTGGACACCATTTCCTACGTTGTGCGTGAAGGCGATACCCTGTTAGCGATCCTGCTGAGTCCGCCGTTCAACTATGCTGCCGATGAGATCGACAGTACGCTGCTCAACCGGATTTTTGAGTTGAATCCGAATATTCAGGGGATCAACAACCTGCCGCAGCCGGGGATCATCATCTTCATTCCTGCGCGCATAGGAGCACCTTACGGAGAGTGGCAGGATTACACCGTTCAGCCGGAGGATACCCTCGCCTCGATCCTGCTCAGTGCGCCGTATAACTTTACGCTGGCGCAGATCACGCCGGAGTTGGTGAATGAGATTCTGCGCCTGAATCCTGACATGG
>JAPKMU010000577.1 GCA_026645745.1 Anaerolineae bacterium
AACACCCGGCGGACGCCGCGCGCGTGGTGTATACGACTCTGCGCGTGATTGACAACCTGAAGACACTTTTGGCGCCCTTCCTGCCGTTCAGCAGCCAACAGGTGCATACGTATCTTGGTGGTGATGGACAGTTGTTTGGTGATATTAACATCGTCGAATATCAAGAAGAAGCGCGCACGCATAAAGCATTGGTGTATGATGGATCAAAGGCGATTGGGAAATGGGCGGTTTCGACGCTCAAACCGGGGCAGGTGCTCCGCGAACCCGCGCCGCTGTTCGTCAAGCTTGATCCTGAGATCGTCGATCAAGAACGCGCTCATCTCGGTCAACCGCGTGAAGAGCAGCCAATCAACCTATAACACGCCATAACTACAGCCTTTCCCCCTTGTTCAGTAGGGGGATCACCGCACCCATGTGAGCGCGCAGTGCAGAACGTCCGAGATCATGAGGGGCTGATAGAGGAGGAAAGGCGATGGCACGCTATATTTGCGTCACCTGCGGCACGCAGTACCCTGATGGTGAAACACCCCCAGAACACTGCTTGATCTGCGAAGATGAACGTCAATACATCAACCCGATGGGGCAGCAGTGGACGACATTGGAGGTACTCCGCAAAGATCGTCGCAATGTGCTGACCGAGCTTGAGCCGGGATTGACCAGTATCCGCACGGACCCCGGCTTTGCGATTGGGCAGCAGGCGTATTTGATTCAAACCCCCGAAGGAAATGTTTTGTGGGACTGCATCAGCTTTATTGACGATGAGACGATCCAAGCTGTGAATGCGCGCGGCGGTCTCAGCGCGATTGCGGTATCGCACCCGCATTTTTACAGCTCCATTGGTGAATGGAGCGCGGCATTTGGCGGTGTGCCGGTATATCTGCACAAATCCGATTCAGCCCATGTCATGAACCGCATTCCGGCGATTCGCTTTTGGAGCGGCGTGACGCAGCGCCTAAATTCGCAAGTCCAGTTGATCCGCTGCGGCGGGCATTTTGACGGCTCGACCGTACTGCACTGGTCACGCGGGGCTGACGGAAAAGGTGCAGTTTTTACGGCAGATACGCTGTATGTCGCGTCCGATTCGCGCTATGTTTCCTTCATGTACAGCTATCCGAATTACCTACCCCTGCCGCCCTCGAAGGTGCGGCAGATCGCTTCTGCGCTCCAACCTGTGCCCTTTGACCGCTTGTACGGCGGGTGGCATGGAAAGATCATGCGTACCGGCGCGCACGAGGCGGTGCAGCGCTCCGCCGAACGCTATATCAAGCTGATTACGGAGGTATAGGCGGAAAGGGATGCACCTCGCATCCCTTTTTTGTTGAAAACTACTGCTTGACACCATTCAGTAAACACTGTAAAGTAAACAACGTAAACGAAACGCAAGGTGCAGAATGCCGCGAACACGAGACGAAGCGGAACATGGGGCGATGAAGGGGCAGATCAAAGCGGTGGCGCGTGCGCAGATGAGCGCAAACGGTACGGCGGGACTGGCACTGCGCGCGATTGCCCGCGAACTCAACCTGACCGCCCCGGCGCTCTACCGGTATTTTCCGAGTCTCGATGACCTGATTACTGCGCTGATCGTTGATGCGTTTAACGGGCTGGCGGATACGCTCGAGGCGGCTAACGCGGGCATTGCCAACCGGACGGATTACAAAGCCCGTTTGATGGCGGTCTGTCTTGCGTACCGAAATTACGCGCTCCAGCAGCCGATCGACTTTCAGTTGATCTATGGTAATCCAATTCCGGGTTATGCTGCCCCGCGCGAAATCACGGTTCCGGCAGCAGTACGGGTGCATGTGGCGCTGACGCGCGTTCTGGTCGAAGCAGAGGCGGCGGGAAAGTACTGTTATTCCTTTACCGGAAAGCTGGCGTTCGCGCCAACGGCATTGGAAAACACAACGCGGATCGCGCAAGAGTTCGGCGTAAAACCGGAGCTGATCGCCGCTGGGATGATTTTGTGGACGTCACTGCACGGCGTAGTCACGCTTGATCTCGACGGACACCTTGACTCGGTCATCGCGACGGATGCGCTCTACGAGATGAATATCCGCTTATTTCTTGATCGCTTCATCTCGTAACGGGAGCGGCGAGTCGATAGTTCACCGCCGCTAAATCATTCAACTTCACAACCGAGAAATTTTCGCTTGGCAGCGCCGTTTTCGCGCCGCCCTAGTTCAACGCATGTCATCACAGGAGCATTATCATGAGCACGAACGAACTGCACGTCATTTTTGGAACCGGTCCGATGGGCGCAGCGATCATGACTGAGCTTTTGGTACGGGGTAAGCGCGTCCGCATGATTAACCGCAAGGGCAAGCCGTCACTGGCGACCGGATCACCGGAAGGCGTCG
>JAPKMU010000578.1 GCA_026645745.1 Anaerolineae bacterium
GCTGATCTTTCAGGTGACGCGCACGCTGGTGCTGGTCGCGGCGCTCGTCTTTTTCTTGCGCCTGATCAATGTGCTGGTCAGTACACGCGGCGGCTTATTCCGCTTCACAGGCGTTCTAATCGAAGAATCGCTGCTGCCGTTCGCGCGTACAGGGCTGCAAATCCTCGTCGTTTTGATCGGCGCGGCGGTCATCGTAGCGACATGGGGCTATGACATCAGCGGTTTGATCGCCGGACTAGGGATCGGCGGCTTGGCGATCTCGCTTGCCGCTCAGGACACGCTCTCGAATTTGTTCGGCTTCACCGCGCTTGTGAGCGACCGTCCGTTTCATGTCGGGGAATACATCAAAACGCCGGATGTCGAAGGCACGGTTGAGCAGGTGGGGATTCGATCAACACGGGTGAGGCAGATGAATCAAGCGCTGGTGAGTATCCCGAACAGCAAACTCGCCGCCTCAACGATCCTGAACTGGTCACGTTTGAGTAAACGCCAGATCGATTTTACCCTTGTCATTCACTATAATACGCCTTCCAATAAACTCGATCAGCTTCTCGCGGCGATAAGGGAACACTTAAGTCAGCACGATTCCGTTGACAGCGCTTCCGTCGTCGTCTATCTCATCAAGTTGAGCGCACAGGGGATCGAAATTCTTGTGCGGTGTTACCTCAATATCACGGATTGGACGGCTTTCACCGCCGAAAAAGAGCGCATCCTGCTCGACTTAATGCGCGTGATCGAATCGTTGGATATTGCATTCGCACTGCCGTATCAGCCGGTCGCGCTCACGCCAGACTCGCAGATCACTGTGCGCGGCGGGTCAAAGCGAGGGAATCGCCCGCTTGATGTGTATGAGAACAATGAGCCTTAAGTTCTGAAACGAAGGACTGGAATTTTATGAAAGTGCTTGTCACGGGGGGAGCGGGCTACATCGGCAGCCACGTTACCCAAGTCTTGATCGAACGCGGTTATGAAGTGGTCATTTTTGACAGCTTGATTGCCGGACACCGCCAAGCAATTCACCCGCAAGCGACGTTTGTGCAGGGTGATCTGCTCGATATGAACGACTTGATCGCCTTGTTTGCAGAACACAAGTTTGACGGCGTGATGCACTTCGCCTCGCACATCCTCGTGGGCGAAAGTATGCAAGAACCGTTTAAATACTTCCGCGATAACGTGCTTTCGACCACCAACTTGCTTGAAGCAACGGTCGAAAGCGGCACGCGCCGCTTTATTTTGTCCTCGACTGCGGCGCTGTTTGATCAACCGACGCGCATTCCAATCCCCGAAGATGAGCGCATCGTCCCCGGCAGCGTCTACGGCGAAACAAAAGCTATCGGTGAACGTCTGCTCTATTGGCTTGACCGTACCAAAGGCTTGAAATACTGCGCACTGCGTTATTTCAATGCGTGCGGCGCGCACCCTGACGGGCACATCGGCGAAGATCACGATCCCGAAACGCATTTAATCCCGATCCTGCTGCAAGTCGCGCTCGGTCAGCGTGAGCATGTGCAGGTATACGGGAATGACTACGACACGCCCGACGGCACGCCGATCCGTGACTATATTCATGTGTTGGATTTGGCGATGGCGCATGTGTTGGCGCTCGAAGCGCTGGCAGATGGGCGCAGCCGTGTGTACAACCTCGGCAACGGTGAGGGCTACAGCGTGCTTGAAGTGCTGGAAACCGCTCGCCAAGTGACGGGGCATCCAATTCCGGCAGTTTTCGGACCGCGCCGCGCCGGGGATGTTCCCACCTTGATCGCGGACAGCACGACGATCTCACGCGAACTCGGATGGGAACCGATGTACGATCTGCGCCGAATCGTGGAAACAGCGTGGAAGTGGCATCAAAGCCACCCGCACGGCTACGAGGAAGGATAACCCACCGTGATCGTGTACTTTTTACGGCACGCCCACGCTGAAGACTCGGATGGGCGCACGCCGGACGCGCAGCGCCAACTGACCGAACGCGGTATCCGTCACACGCGGCGGTTGGCACGGATGCTCAAGCTGATGGAAGTCGAACCGGATCGACTGTATACCAGCCCGCTCACACGCGCCCGCCAAACCGCCGATATTGTCGGTACAGGGATCGGCTTGACACCGGCACTGCGCGATGAGCTTTCGCCGGGGTTTAACCTTGCAGGGCTGCAAATGCTCACGCGCGATCTGCCGATGGATGACAGCGTCATGATCGTCGGTCACGAACCGGATTTCAGCAAAGTGATGTCGGATTTGATCGGCGGCGGGCGGATCGTCATGAAGAAGGGCGCGATCGCGCGGATTGATATTTCAGCGTATCAGCCACTGCGCGGGGAATTGATGTGGTTGATCACGCCGAAAGTGTTT
>JAPKMU010000579.1 GCA_026645745.1 Anaerolineae bacterium
GATTGATCGCCATGAATGCGGTCGCGGCACTCGCCGCCGATGATCCAATTCGCTTAGAATTTGTAGAGGCGTTTTGGGAATCGCCGCTGAATTTGGGACAGTATCGCTACTATGATAATCTGCTGTATATGTTGGCGCTGCTGCACCTCAGCGGAAACTTCCGCGCTTATGCCCCACCGGGAGCGTAAGACGAAGCGCCGTTGATCCGCTGAACGCATCAATAATGAAGGATGCCGAACCATGCCGATGTTTGATCTGCCGCTCGAACAACTGCGGACATACCGCCCGCCGCGCACAGAACCCGCCGACTTTGATGAATTTTGGCGGCAAACGCTCGAAGAAACGCGCGCTTACCCGCTTTCGCCCACCTTTGAAGCCGTTGATCATGGGTTGGCACTGATCGATACGTTTGATGTGACCTTCAACGGCTTCGGTGGCAAACCGATCAAAGGGTGGTTTCTGCTGCCGCGTAATCGCACCTCGCCGCTCCCGTGCATCGTTGAATTCGTCGGTTATGGCGGCGGGCGCGGGATGTTGGTCGAATCCTTGGCATGGAGCAATTTTGGTTTCGCGCACCTGATCATGGATACACGCGGTCAGGGGAGCAGTTGGCGCATGGGTGACACGCCAGATTACGACGCAGGCGGGATTTATCCGCAGTATCCCGGCTTCATGACACGCGGCATTCATTCGCCGCACGCCTATTATTACCGGCGTGTGTTTGCGGATGGGGTGCGCGCGGTTGAAACGGCGATGGCTCACCCGGCGGTTGATCCGCGAAAAGTCGCGGTGATGGGCGGCAGTCAAGGCGGTGGAATCTCGATTGCGGTGGCAGGGTTGATGCCTAATCAACTCGCAGCCCTGCTGCCCGATGTGCCGTTCTTGTGCAGCTACCGCGAAGCTGTTCAGATCACTGAGGCTGACCCGTACTGCGAAATCACCCGTTACTGCCGGGTCCATCATGATCAAGTCGATAACGTATTTTCAACCCTCGACTATTTTGACGGCGTAAACTTCGCGGCGCGCGGCAAAGCGCCCGCCCTGTTTTCAGTCGGGTTGATGGACGAAGTTTGTCCGCCGCGCACCGTGTTCGCCGCGTTCAATTATTACGCGGGCGAAAAAGAAATGGTGGTCTATCCGCTTAACCATCACGAAGGCGGCGGCGTACATCAAACGATGGCGAGAATGCGCTACTTGCGCGCCCTGTGGGGATAACATGAACAAGCCCTTGAGCGTCGTCTCAAGGGCTTGTTGTTTGCATCTCCCCCACCCTAGCGGCTGAATGTGTAGATCAGCAAGGCGAGAAGCGCAAGTGCTCCGGCAGCGAAAAGTAGATTGAAAAACGCAAGCGCGGCACGCGGCATAACCGGTGTAGGTCTGACGCTGTAGCGTCGTGTATAGGGTTTTTTGCCCAGATCATCCTCGCCGCGCACCCATGTTGACTTCACCAGCCATTTATCTTCTTCTGGCACGGGTTTGCACACCACATGAAGGCGCGCCCCGTCCACCCTGCAAATGAACTTTGTATCGCCGTCGTCTTCGATGTAGGTGCGGTCAGGATACCGGATAGCAGTTCTGACCATTTTCTCGGTGATGATGCGCTCCTGCATTCGTTCCCGCGCATGTTTGGTGAATGCGATGTGATTGTACTGCGTGTTAGTGGGCATGAGTAAAACCTAAGCGCGGTATCGAATGGCTGGTCAGAATGACAGCATCTAGATTACCATACGATGACTAGGTTTACTAGTTGCGCAAAGCATGTCACCCCTATACTGCATCCCATGTTTTAAGTCCTAAGCTGCCCGCACTGTGCCTCCCGTTCAAGACCTCTTTTGTATGAAGATTCATACCGTCAATTTATACCGTTTTCGTTTTGTTTTAATGCTTGCATCCGCACCACATAGTAGCATTGGATTCAATTTGTCATCAACTGTTTCGGAGTATTGCTCATGTCTACTGGGAATTTTCGTGCGCATGTATTACAACAGCGCATCTACGCT
Organism: Anaerolineae bacterium; assembly: GCA_026645745.1. Lineage (GTDB taxonomy): Bacteria > Chloroflexota > Anaerolineae > Aggregatilineales > Phototrophicaceae > Flexifilum. Next base: position 2,001 of record JAPKMU010000579.1, read on the forward strand.
ATTTTTTTACAGGTTCAATCCGGGAATTACGACTATGATCTGTGCAAACAGACATTGCTCGATATCGCCCGTACTGCCAAAGAGCATCATCTAGAAACAATCGAAATTGATGCAATTGCCGGCGTTGGCAATCTGAACTCTACGCATGGAAACTTCGATGAGGCACTGGAAGAGACCAAACGCTCCTATGAACGCTCACTTGCCATCAACTATATCAAGGGGATCGATCGCGGGCTGAACAATATGGGTGTGATCTATTCACGCATGGGCGATAGGGAACGCACCTTGGCAGTCTTCCTAGAGTCGCTGGAATTAACCAAGAGAACACCGGGATTAGAATCGAC
>JAPKMU010000057.1 GCA_026645745.1 Anaerolineae bacterium
CAAAGCGAAGAAGCTCCGCAATCGTGTGCGCAGCTACTTCAACAGCAGCGCCGAAAGCAGCCAAAAAACGCTTCAACTGCGCCAGCGTATCGTCGATATTGATTTCATCGTCGAAGAAAACGAGATCAAAGCGCTCATCCTCGAAGAAACGCTGATCAAGCGGCACAAACCGCACTACAACATCAGCTTGAAGGATGACAAGCGCTACCCGTATATCAGGATCACATGGCACGCCCCTTACCCGAAGGTCGAAACTACGCGCCGCATCGAAAACGACGGCAGCCGCTACTTCGGTCCGTATGTGGCGATGTGGGCGGTGCAGAATACCCTGCAAACGCTCCGTAAGGCATTCCCGTATCTCACCTGTGACCGCGACATCACCGGGAATGATCCGCGCGCGTGCCTGTTCCACGATATTAAACTGTGCAACGCCCCGTGCATTGGCGCGGTGACTCAAGAGCAGTACCGCACCATGATCAGCGAATTGATGGATGTGCTGCAAGGAAAATCCGAAAGTGTCGTTAAGCGTTTGAGCGACGACATGGAAGCTGCTGCCGAATCGCTCGATTTTGAGCATGCCGCCGCGATCCGCGACCAACTTCGCGCCATCGAGTACATCACCCGCCAGCACAAAGCCGTCAGCGCCGATTTTGCCGACCGCGATGTGATCGCTCTCGCCCGTGACAACGGCGAAGCAGTCGTACAAATTCTGTTTATCCGCAACGGTAAGCTGATCGGCAGTGACGCGCGCCCGCTCGACGGCACGGAAGGCGAAACCGATCCCGAAATCCTTGAATCGTTCATCAAGCGCTTTTACGGCGGCACGGGCGAAATCCCTTCGGAAATCGTTCTTCCGCAGAACATCGAGGAAGTGCGCATCATCGAGCGCTGGCTGCGTGATAAACGCAGCGGCAAGCGCGTCACGATCACCGTACCGCAGCGCGGCGATAAACGTGATCTGGTCGGAATCGCGGAAGAAAATGCTAAAGAAGCGCTCAACATGATGCGCGCCCAGTGGGAAGCGGACGCGCACAAACAGGAAACCGCCCTCGCCGAGCTTCAATCCTCATTGGAGCTTCCCCGAACGCCCAACCGGATCGAATGTTATGATATTTCGACCACACAGGGCACAGCAATCGTCGCCAGCCGCGTTGTGTTTGTGCAAGGCGTACCGAAGAAGAACGAATACCGCAAGTTCAACATTCGCACGGTTACACACGGCGGACCCGATGATTTTCAGTCGATGCGCGAAGCCCTTACACGGCGCTTCAACCGCTGGAAAAACGCACTTGAAGAACCCAAGACGGTCGCACTTGGCAAAGACGATCCCGACGAAACATGGCGCATCCTCCCCGATCTGCTCATGATCGACGGCGGAAAAGGTCAGCTTGGCGTCGCGGTCGAAGTGTTGAACGAATTCAACCTCACCGAACGCGTCCCCGTCGTTTCGCTGGCAAAGCAGTTTGAAGAAATCTTCATTCCGGGGCGCTCCACCTCGATCCTCCTTCCCCGCCGCAGTCAAGCGCTGTATCTGGTTCAGCGTGTACGCGATGAAGCGCACCGCTTCGCCATTACCAGTCATCGCCAGCGGCGTCAAAAAATGGGTATGGTCAGCCGTCTAGAATCCGTCCCCGGCATTGGACCCGCCAAACGGAAGGCGCTCCTCAAAGCCTTTGGCAATTCAATCACCGCGATTCGCGCCGCCAGTATTGATGACTTGATGAACGTACCGGGAATCACGCTGAAACTCGCGGAGTTAATAAAGGAGACGTTGTAGCCGGATGCAAGGTTAATTCTTGCTCATCAGGATCGGCGGTAGGATTAATAACAAACGATCATCACCCGCTGCGGGGGGAGAATAACCACTGTGAGCAAACGCATTCTGGTCATAGATGACGAACGAGCGCTCCTCGAAGACCTCGTTTCGATTCTTCAGTATGCAGACTATGATGCAGCGGGCGCGGTAACCGGGGAAGATGGACTCACGATTGCTTCCGCAGACCATCCCGATCTGATTTTGTGCGACATCATGATGCCGGGGATGGATGGTTTTGAACTGCTCCGCCGTCTCCGCCAAGACACGACGACCTCCGAAATCCCGTTCATCTTTTTGACCGCGCGCGGCGACCGCGACTCACAGCGCAGCGGAATGGAACTTGGCGCTGATGATTACCTCGTCAAGCCATTTTCTGCCGCTGAACTCCTGTCCGCCGTCGAATCGCGTCTGCGCCGTCATGACAATTTGACTCAGGTGATGGTGCAGTCTCGCGTCGAAAAAACCAAGCAGCAGATCGCGCGCATGGTGACGCATGAACTCCGCACCCCGCTGATTTCGATTAACACCGTGATTGGCTTGCTTACGCGCCAGCTTCGCCAGCTTTCGTATGAAGAAATCGAAGAAATGCTGCTGACGATCAACGCGGGAAGCATGCGCCTCACCCACCGCGTTGAGCAGTTGAGCTACATCTCGCAGCTCGAAGCCGGACTCCTCAGCCGTGAAGTCATCTCTGAAAAAGGCGTCGCAATCTCGATCTGGGATGTGCTGACCGGAGCGATCAACGCCGCCAAGCGTTTCGCCTATAATGCGCCTGAAGGTGTGTCCGTCGAAAACGACGAAAACTCACCGCAAGCGCAGATTTACTGCAATCCTCCCGCGCTCAAACATGCCCTCGCAGAAGTGATCTCGAATGGGATCAAGTTTTGCCATCCAAACGGAGTCGTCCGCATTTCACAGGGTGCGGCGCGGGGTCGCGTCTGGGTTTCGGTGAGCGATCAAGGGGACGGCATCGAACCGGAGCAGATCGAAACTGCCCTCCGCGCCTTTGAGCAGATCGACCGCGAACGCGACGAACAGCAGGGAATCGGGATCGGTCTCACGCTGGCGAACGCCATTATCGGCTGTCATGACGGTGAACTCTCGATTAAGTCCAATATCGGGCATGGAACTGTCGTCATGATTAACCTACCCGAATACCGCTAGAAACCGGGAATGCCGCCCCCGTTGCGTGAACTGCAGCGGCGGGATACCATCATTCTTGTCAGGTGATGCGTCCCGAAGGAACGGAAACATGGCGAGCATTCCCCCACCCCTGCCCTCTTCTGAACCAAGTATCTATCAACCCGATTGGGCACCTTGGGTACGGCAGTTCATCTCAATTGGATTGGTGATCGCTGGCGTATGGGCGCTGACCCTGCTCACTCCGGTCATCACGATCCTGATCACCACCTTCTTGCTCAGTTTCTTGATGTTTGTTCCCGCACGTGTGGTCGCATGGCGCACCCCGCTGACCTATCCGGTTTGCGTGCTGATCATGTTTCTTATCGTGCTCCTCTTGATCATTTTGCTCGTCCTCGTCATCGTCCCTGCTTTTGTTGACCTCGCGCAAAATGTCATTGAAAGCGTGAACCGGGCGCTGATCTCGGTACAAGACACGCTCAACGCATGGGACCCGTCTAACCCGGATACCACGCAGTTCTTCGTCAATTTACCGCTCGGCATTCAATTTGACGCAACACAGCTTGCCTTACCGCTCAAAGAGTTGATCGCAGGCAGTGATAACCCGGAAACCGCGCTCCTTGATCTTCAAGCGGCATTGTTCAGCCTGCTGCCGGTGAATATCAACGTGGGCGCTGTCGCGTCGAGCGTCGCCAATACCGTCGGATCAGTAGCACTCTGGCTCGTCGGTACGGTCGGAAACTTGATGTCCACGCTGACCGTCTCGCTGCTGCTTTCACTCGTGATCCTGCTTGAACTCCCGCGCTATCAAACCGGCGCGCTCGAAGGTTTCCCGCGTCATCAGCGTGAACTTCGCCTATTAGGGCAGAAGATCATGAACGTATGGACGGGTTTCTTTCGCGGTCAGTTGTTCCTGTGCTTCATCATCGGCGTCATGACGTACTTACAGTTGATGCTCACAGGCGTACCGTCTGCGTTTATCGTCTCGGTAATCGTCGCCGTGATCTCGCTCATCCCCACCATCGGCGGCATTATCGCGTTGATCCCACTGTTCATCATGCCGCTGATTCAAGGTTCAACCGTGCTGCCGTTCGACCCGATCACCATGGCAATCGTGACCGTACTGGTCAACCTCGTGATTTCACAGGTGATCTGGAACGTGATCGCGCCGAAAGTGATGGGGGATGCCGTCAATCTCCCGCTGCCGCTCATCATCCTCGGAATTATCATCGGTGCGGCAGTTGGTGGAGCGCTCGGCGCATTCCTGATCGTGCCGATCCTCGGTATGGTGCGCGTGCTGATCGCCTACTTGATGGCGAAAGTTGCCCGCCGCGATCCGTATCCGGGCGAGGAAATGCCCGCTGTGATTGAACTCGCTGAAATTTAGCAGGTTCGGCGGCGCATCGTGCAGGTGCGCCGCCCCAGTCGGCTAATATCACAATCCCCCAACCGGCTTGGAAAAACTCCCACCACACGCCCCGCCGATTCTCACCTCATTCCGGCTAGGATTCAGGCTGTTGCTCGACAAAGAGCACGCTGGTTGAGTTCAAAAGGAAATCAAGCCATGCGCACAATGGTCGCACTCTACGAAACAGAAGACATTGCCCGCCGCGTTGAGACTGATCTGCTCGGTGCGGGCATTTCACGAGATAACGTTCGTGTTGAAGGCGGCGTGTACGAAGACGCAAATCGTCCATCCGGTGGACTGCTCGGATTCTTCCGCTGGCTGTTTGGCGGCGATCCTGCCAATGATTCAGAGGTCTATGCTGAAAGTTTGCGGCGCGGCGATTGGGCAGTCATCGTCCAATTGGACGATGGCACAACCGATCACGTCGAGGATATTCTATACAGCTACGATCCGATTGACATAGACGCACGCGGCGCGTATTTCCGCAGCAGCGGCTGGACGGGCTACGAGGAAGGCGCTCCGGTTTACACGAAGGATGAAATGATCCGTGACCGGAATGACTTCGGCAGCATGTACGGTGCGAATCTGCCCGACGGCTCGACGGGTGAAGGCGAAACATCGGAAGATTACGACGACGAACGACGCGCAGCGAGCAAACCGGACGTTGCACGTGAGCGCGTCCGTGTGCGGACGTACCTTATCGAGCACAGCGCCCCCGCGAACACGGACGGCGATACCCGTCCGAACCGCACCTAGTGACGTTTTGGGCGGCTCGTAAACAGCCGCCCGTCTCTTTTCTCTACTCCGCTTGATACCCCAATCGCTTAAGCGCATCCTGCGCCGCCTCGCGCACATCCTGATCGGCATGTTCGACGAAGTTCAGCAGCGCCGGAATCGCCCGCTGATCCTTCGTATCACCGAGCGCATCTGCCGCGCTGGCGACCAAAATAGGATCATCAATATACAGCAGTTGAATCAGCGGTGTTACCGCTCGCCCGTCATGCAGCATCACCAGCGACCAGCACGCCCCTAACCGAATTTCGGGATCAGGATCCCGCGAATCCTCGTCCAACATCAATTTAGCGATCTCAGCTTGATCCGTTTCCAGTTTGATCGCGATTTCTGCCGCGCTTTGACGCACACCCCAATCCGAGTCGTCAAGCGCCGCGTGAATCGCAGCAATCGCCGTTTGCGAAACCGGCTTCGTCCCGACCAGCATATTATTCAGGTCGGTCGCGGGATCGCTTTGCTCTGTGCCGATCAGCGTCCCTAACGCACGCACCGCCGATTCACGCATTTGTGGATCATCATCCGTGATCGCCTTGAGCAGTTCAATGATTTGTGTACTCATCGTTGAAGTTTCTCCCCTATTTTGAGCAAGTAACCGAGCCGAAGCGCCGCCCGTTCGACCAGTATTTCGGCGTTGCGCACCGCTTCATCGAGCGACATCGGTGCAGGGACAATCGGAAACGGTATCAAGCCCGCTTCAAGCAGCGCCGATTCATCCCCTGCGACCCCACCCGCCAGCACAATCGTCGGCACACCTTGAGCCGCCGCCCGCTGCGCAATGCCAGCAGGGGCTTTCCCTTGTAACGTCTGATGATCCAACCGTCCCTCACTGGTGATCACCAGTGCCGCATCTTGCAGTTCATGATCAAACTCTAGCATGTCCAGCAGGGTATCAATCCCGGATGCCATGCGCGCCCCGGTGAATGCCATGAGTCCCGCCGCTGTCGCGCCTGCTGCGCCGCCGCCGGGGATCGTCCGCACATCGATTCCGTGCTGCTTGTGGATCAGCGTGAACAGATGCGTCAAATTCGCATCCAGCCGTTCGACTTCCGCCGGGGACGCGCCTTTTTGCGGAGCGTACACCCGCGCCGCACCGCCTTCGCCTATCGCTGGAGCGGTCACATCAGCGGCAAGCAGAAAATCGACCGCGCGCACACGCGGATCAAGCCCGTCCGCGTCGATAGTCGCCACACGATCAAGCGAGCCGCCGCCAGAGGGAACTTCATGCCCTGCCGCATCAAGAAAACGCACGCCGAGCGCTCGTAAACATCCCGTTCCGCCGTCCGTCGTCGCGCTCCCCCCCAACCCGATCACGATCCGCCGCACATCATACGCCAGCGCCGCCTTGATCAGTTCCCCCAATCCATAGGTGGAGGCTCTCAGCGCGCTTTCCGGCGTAACTTCGCTGCGCTCAAGCTGCGCCAACCCGACCGCCAGCGCCATTTCGATCACCGCCGTGCCGTTATCCAAAATCCCAAACGCTGACGTGATCTCCCGCCCCAGCGCATCCTGAACATGCGCTTCAACCCGCGTCCCACCCTTGCTCAAAAAAGCGTCAAGCGTGCCATCGCCGCCGTCCGCAATCGGCATACTCACCAACTCGAGTGTTCCACCGCTGCGCAGCAGCCCGGCAACGATGGCGACCGTCGTTTTCTCCGCGCTCAAGCTCCCCTTGAGCGCCCCCGCCGCGACGATAATCTTCATGAAACGCCTCGCATGTTATAGTTAGTGTTAAGTCTTGCGCGATCAAGTGAGAACCGCAACAAAAAGGGAGAATGTCAGCATCATGATGGAGTCACAGCGGGCATTTCACATGCTCGAAGAAAGCGCGCTTATGGCAGGTCTTCGCGGAGATTTTCCGCCGCAAAAAGCCCTCGCCGCAGCGGACGCGCTGATGAGCGCGAAAATTAATGTCTTTGAACTCACGATGAACAGCGTTCAACCCATTGACGCGATGCAGGCGATCAAGGCGCGCTATGGTGAAGGCGCTGTCGTCGGTATGGGGACGGTGCTCACCGTTGCTCACGCCAAGCAGGTGATCGATGCGGGCGCGGATTTCGTCGTCGCGCCATCGTTCAGCCGCGAAGTCACCGAGTTTGTCGTCAAGAGCGGCGTCTTGATGATCCCCGGTGCGCTCACCCCCACCGAGATCGTCGAAGCGTGGAAGGCGGGCGCGCACCTGATCAAACTGTTCCCCATCGGACCGTTAACCGTCGAGTATTTCAAGGCGATTCGCGGTCCGCTCGGTCATCTCAAATTCATCTGCAACGGCGGCATGACCGACGAAAACGTTCCGGCGTTTATCAAGGCGGGCGCGGTCGCGTGCGGCATGGCGAATTGGCTCACGGGTGACGGGTCGATGTCGCCCAACATGATCCAGCAGCGCGCACAAACCCTTCGCCGTCTAGTCGATCAAGCGCGTGGGCGCGGCGGGCGCATCATCTAGCCATGATGAACAAACGACAGCTTGAAGTAATCGCGCTCGATGCTGAGGATGCGCGGGAAGCGCTCGCGGGCGGCGCGGACAGCCTCGAAATCGTCCGTGAATTGGCGCTCGGCGGGTTAACCCCATCCTTTGAGACACTGCGCGCCATCCGTGAGGCTGTTCCGCTGCCGCTAAACGTGATTATCCGTCCGCACGCACGTGATTTTGTCTATTCGCCATCTGAAGCGGCGGAAATTCTGCGCGATGCACAAGAAGCCGTGCGTTTAGGCGCAGACGGAATCGTGTTTGGCGCGCTCACACCCGACGCTAACGCCGATCTCGCCTTGTTCGATCAAGCGGCGGCGCTGTGCCGGAGCATCAACCCGAAGGTAATCATGACTTTTCACCGCGCCATCGAAGCCGCGCGCGACCCCGAATCGACGCTCGAAGCGCTGTGCGGCAGAGCCGACCGCGTCTTGTGTTCCGGTTTGCCCGCTGGCGCGCCGGATGATGCGCCGCGCACCCTGCTGCGCGATTGGATGCGCGCCTACGGCACATCGATTCATTTCGCGTGCGGCGGCGGTGTGAGCCTCACCAACATCGGCGCAGCAGTCAAGCTCACAGGCGCGCCGGAATTTCATGTCGGCGGCGCGGCGCGTACCAACGGCAAGGTGGATCGCGCCAAAGTCGCGGCGCTGGTTCAAACGCTTGCCGAAGCATAATTACGAGTCGATCCACGCGGGGAGTGGTTCGCGCGCTCCCCGCCACAGCGCCGGAATCGCCTCGATTCCGGTGTACGACGCGACGATCCCGCCAACGATGGCGCAGTTTGTGTCGATGTCGCCGCGTGCGTACCCCGTCGTCACGAGTGCGCCCTCGTAATTCGATAAGGATTCGCCCGCCGCCCACAAGCAGAAGGGAACGGTATCCTGTGCGCTGATCTCGCTGCCGTTCCCCAATTGGCTGATGACCCCATCCATCGGCGTATTGGATCCCATATCGCGGGCGCGGTTCAGCTTCGAGCGAACTTCGCTCTCCGGCACATACGGGATCACCTGATCGATAAACGCGGCGCGATTCGGTGCTGCTTCTTTGTTCTCAGCGGCGCGGGCTGCCACCGCCGCCGCGACCGCGACCGCGATCCCTCCGGCGATTCCTTCCGGGTGCGCGTGCGTGACTTCTGACGACAAACGCGCCTGTTCGACCACCTGATCGAGATCATCCGCGAAGTACGCCCCAAGCGGCGCGATCCGCATCGCCGCACCGTTTCCGTATGACCCCTGCCCGCCGAACATCTGCCGCGACAATACGCGCCAATCGCCGCCGTTTTGAATGCCGATCAAAAGCCGCCGTGCGCCGGGACCATACCCACGCGATGGATCAAAGTGCCGCGCGAAACTTCTCGCCAACTTGTCTTGATCAATTGCTCCATCCAAGCGCAGCAGTTCAAAGATCGACAATGCCATGTTTGTATCGTCGGTGTAGCCCCATGCCCCCGACGGGATATTGTTCGAGACGATCTGCGCCTGAAGGTGACGCGGGTGAAAGGCTTGTTCGCCGTAAGCATCGCCTACGCTTAGACCTTCTAATGCTAAACGTGCGCGCAAAATTGATTTTGCGCTAGAATGTGAAATCATATCGATGTTTCCCCTATGATGCAGTTATTCTTGTGACTCGTTTCATCGATTATAATCTTCATACTGTGTGCCAAAGTTTGAGGGTTGTATGCCGTTTGAACGCATCGTCATCAAAGTAGGTACGAGTACGCTGACCGGAGGAAGCCGCCGCTTGAGCCGCCCTCGTATGCTGGAATTGGTTCAGCAAGCGGCGCGGCTGTGCGAAGCCGGGCATGAAGTCGTCCTTGTATCGTCGGGCGCGGTCGCCGCCGGGCGCGAAGCCATGAATTTCCCGGATGCGGGTCGCGCCATGCCTGCCAAGCAGATGCTTGCAGCCGTCGGGCAAAGCCGCCTGATGCACATTTATTCCGAACTTTTCGAGATTTACGCGCATGTCGTCGGTCAAGTCCTGCTCACCCGCGAGGATTTCGCAGACCGCGCCCGCTTTTTGAACGCGCGTGATACCCTGCTCACGATGATCGATCATCGCGTCATTCCGATCATCAACGAAAACGATACGATTGCCACACACGAAATTCGCGTCGGTGACAACGACAATCTTTCCGCGCTCGTCGCTACGCTCGTCGAAGCCGACCGCTTGATTATCCTCACCGATCAAGCCGGACTTTACACAGCAGACCCCCGCACCAACCCCGACGCACGGTTGATCGCACATGTCGCCAAAATCGACGATTCGATCTTCGCGCTGGCAGGCGGCACTGATGCGGCGGGAGTCGGGACAGGCGGCATGGTAACCAAGCTGCAAGCCGCCCAGCTTGCCACCCGCAGCGGAGTCACAACCGTTGTTGCCAGTGGGCGCGAACCAAATGTCATTGAGCGGCTGATCGCTGGTGAATCGCTTGGCACGACCTTTGCCCCATCTGCTGATCCGGTCGAAAGCCGCAAGCGCTGGCTGTTGATGGACAAATCACGCGGAAAAATCAGCGTCGATGCGGGCGCGGTTGATGTCCTCACGCTTGGCGGTGCAAGTCTGCTCCCCGTTGGGATCACCGCCGTCGATGGCAATTTTGAGCGCGGCGCGGCGCTTTCCGTGATCGCCCCCGATGGGCATACCATCGCGCGCGGGCTTACGAGCTACAGCAGCGATGAAGTGCGCCGCTTGTGCGGGCAGCGTTCTGCACGGATTACCGAAATTCTCGGTTATTCTTATGGAGATGCTATTATACACCGCAACAACTTAGTTGTGTTACGATAAAGAAGGAACTCAGGAAAAGCACTCATGGATATGCGCCACATCGGATCAAAAGCGAAAGCTGCCGCGCGCAGCCTCGCCAAAGTGACCACAGCACAGAAAAACCAAGCGCTTGAAGCCGTCGCGGCGGCGCTTGAGCGGGAATCGGCGCAGATTCTTGAGGCAAACGCGCGCGACTTGGCGGCAGCAGTCGAGCGTGGCACAAAAGATGCACTCTTGGATCGCATCCGGCTTGAAGGACGGCTCGAAGCCATTGTCGAGGATTTGCGCACCGTGATTCGTCTTCCTGATCCGGTGGGTGAAACGTTTGATGAACGCACGCTCGAAAATGGGTTAAATGTTCACCGCCGCCGCACTCCCATCGGCGTGATCGGCGTGATTTACGAAAACCGCCCGAATGTCACGGTCGATGTAGCGGCGATCTGCCTAAAAAGCGGCAACGCGGCGGTCATGCGCGGCGGCAGTGAAACACTCCACAGCAATACTGCCCTCGTCAGTGTGATCCAGACTGCGCTTGCCGAAGAAGGCAGCCTCCCCCCGGACGCAATCCAGTTGATCACTGATCCTGACCGTGCCTATGTGCTGGAAATGCTCCGCCTGCATGAGTTCATCGACTTGATCATTCCGCGCGGGGGCGCATCACTGCATCAGTTTTGCCGCGAAAACAGCTTGATTCCGGTGATTACGGGCGGCGTTGGCGTGTGTCATGTTTATATTGATGAAACAGGCATGATGGACAAAGCACTGCCCATCATTCATAACGCCAAAACACAGCGTCCGTCTGTGTGCAATTCGCTCGATACAGTCTTGGTTCAGCAGGAGATCGCCGCCGGTGCGCTGCCGCGTATCGTCGCGCATCTCGCACCAGCAGGGGTTACGTTCCGCGCTGACCCCGAAGCGCTGGCGATTTTGCGCGCCGCCGATCTGGGCGATGCTGCGCATACAGTATCACCTGCCGGGGATGATGATTTTAGCACCGAATGGATGTCGCTTGTCTTAGGGCTAAAAGTCGTGCAGTCGCTTGACGAAGCCATCGCGCACATCGAAGCGCACAGCCTGAATCATTCAGACTGCATCATCACTGAAAACCCGGATCATGCGGCGCGGTTCGTCCGTGAAGTTGATTCATCAGCGGTCTTTATCAACGCAAGCACGCGGTTTAATGATGGTGGAGCGCTCGGTTTAGGAGCGGAAGTTGCAGTCAGCACGCAGAAGCTGCATGCGCGCGGTCCTATGGCATTGGAAGCACTGACAACCTACAAATGGGTTGTCACGGGCAGCGGTCACGTTCGCCAGTAAAGCTGGCGGAGGAGCAGTTGCGAATGGCAAACGTACTCGTAATCGAAGACGATAGGGATCTTGCGGATGTCCTGTGCAGCCTTGTCGAAGCGCTTGGACATCGTGCAGCCAGAGCACTTGACGCGGAAACCGCGCTCGACTTGTTGGAAAGTGGCAAGTTTTCGCCTACGCTGATCTTGTGTGATCTGACTCTACCGGGAATGCACGGATTGACATTCTTGCAGGCTATCCGCGAAAATGCACGGTTTCCAGCGTTTCGCTTCGTCGCTATGAGTGGTTCAGGTGCGGATCGCGCCCCGTCGTTATCCGGCGGCGCGACTGATTATTTGCTTAAGCCGTTTACGATGCATGAGCTTGAGCGCGTCCTGAGGCTCTCATTGGTGCATGATGGCGTTGCACCGGAATAACGCCAACCATTTTCGAGATAGATGATTGCTAACAAGAATGAAAACAATCTTTGTTTTGAATCCACATGCTGGGAGCGGTACGGCACAGCAGGTTTGGTCGCAAATTGAGCCGCTTATTCAGTCCCGCATCGGGGATTTTTCGGTCGCCGTGACCGAAACCATCGACGAGATTGCGCCCCGGCTTCATGAGGCGGTTGCCGCAGGCGCGCAGCGCGTGATCGCCATCGGAGGCGATGGCACGAATCATGCCGTCATCAACGAAGTGATAGCGCTCAACGAAACCCGAACAGACCCGCCGCTGGTTTACGGCAGCGTCCCAATCGGCACTGGACGCGATTGGGCGCGTGGTCTTGGCGCGCCGCTCGACAGCATCACCGGCATCGCCGATTGGATCGTCAATACTGTCCCTGCTCCGGTCGATCTTGGCATCCTCACCTACGAAAATGAAGGCAAAGGCGAGTATTTTCTCAATATCGCCAGCGGGGGCATGGGCGGTGATGTCGTTCGCCGTATGGAACAGCATGTCAAGCGATCATGGACATTTCTCGCCGCCACTGTCGAATCGATCCTCCGGTTTACCCCGCCTCGCATCGAGGTCAAACTCGATGACAAAGCGTGGTTCAATGGCAGCGCCTATCTTGTCGCCATCGCAAACGGGACAACCTTTGGGCGAGGCATGAAGATCGCGCCTCATGCGCAAGTTGACGACGGCTTATTCGATATTGTGCTGGTCAAAGAAGCGTCACGCTTCACCCTACTGTCTACGCTGCGCCTTGTGTATACAGGCGAACACCTCTCACACCCCGCCGTGATGCAGGGGCGTGCGCGCCGTGTCGAACTCCATGTTGATCCGACCGCTCCGCCGCTTGCGTTAGAATTGGATGGGGAATACCGCGAAGGGCACCTGCTCAGATGACGTGCTTCCCTCCCCACTTCGTATGGGGAGGGATAACTGACCTAGCTCTGCTGCCCCGCCGTCTTTGCCGGGTCATTCAGCGTCAAACGCGTTGATTCCGTCTGATCTTCCGGCTTTGTTTCGGGTTTCTCGGCATCACCTTCCGCTTTGGCGTTAGGCGTCGTGCCTTCAGCCGATACGAACGGCTGAACAACGACAGCGGGAGTTTCGGGTTTGGTTTCAGGTTCAGGCTTTGGTGCGTCGGCTGGTGTCGGGCTGGTCAGCGTCCCCGTCAGCGGCTTGATCACCGGCGTACCTTTGACGATGTTCTCATAGCGCTGTACCAGTTCCACCAATTCCTGAACGGGGAGCGGTTTGGCGATGTAGGTATCGCATCCCGCCTCAATACAGCGCTCCTTATCACCGGTCATCGCGTAAGCTGTCACCGCAACAATCGGTGTTCGGTGTCCGCGCCCTCGAAGCTGACGCACGACATCTAGCCCGGTAAGTCCTCCAGAAAGTTGAACATCCATCAGCACAAGATCGGGCTTATCTTGTTCAAAATTCTCTAATGCTGACTCGCCTTCCGTATAAGAAATCACCGTGTGGTTGCCCATGCGTGCGATTCGTTGAAGGAGTGAGAGATTCGCCGGGTTATCTTCAACATACATTATTTTCATATTGAAATCCTTAGCATGTGCACCGAACTACGACTGCTGCGGAGCGGTCTCTAGGACGTTCGCTTGCGGTGCGTCCGCAGCACTTGGAACTTCACTACTCGGCTCGTGCCAATATGGCAGCACAAAATGGAAGGTACTTCCCCTTCCAAGTTCACTTTCTGCCCAAATCCGCCCACCCATTAACGTGAGCAGTTGACGCGAAATCGTCAAACCCAAGCCTGCACCTGCACGCGGATCGCGGATTCCGGTTTCAGCTTGCTTAAACTCCTCAAAGATCAATTCGAGGCTGTCATGAGGAATACCAGAACCTGTATCGCGCACGCTGATCAGTACCCCATCTTCCTGAGGCGTAACGGTCAGCCGGATGACGCCTTGATCGGTGAACTTCGCAGCGTTGCTGTACAAGTTGAGCAGCACTTGACGCACGCGCGCTTCGTCCGCGTAAACAGGCGGGATCACATCCGGCAGCGAAAGCTCAAGCTTGACCGGTTTCTGACTTACCAAACCGGACGCCGTTGACAGTACGCTGTTCACCAGCGGCTTGAGATCAACCTGACCGAGGCGAATATCAAGCTTACCCGCATCCACTTTGGAGAGGTCAAGAATGTCGTTGATCAAGTTAAGGAGTTGGCGACCGCTTGTGTAAATCTGCTGGAGGTCGGCTTCATACGCGCTGGGAAGCGCCACGCCATCATACATCGCCGGATACTTCAGCATCGTTTCGCTGAAACCGATGATCGCGTTCAGCGGCGTGCGGAGTTCATGGCTCATATTGGCGAGGAACTGACCACGAAAATGCTTGGCTTCTTCCGCCGCCGAGCGTGCGTGATCAAGTTCGGTATTCGTTTCCTGTAAGCGTTCGCTCAGGGCTTGGGTGCGCGCCAAACTGCGCTCAAGTTCTTGACGGTTGTCAAACAACTCGTTGCTGATGCGGCGTTCGCGCTGATAGTTCATCAGCGCCCATTCCGTCACCTGCCCCAAATCGCCCGTCACCTGCATGGCGAGTAGAGCCGCGAACAGCGTAATCACAACCGCAGCAAACTGAGGAATACCGAAGGTTGCGATTGTTCCAGTCGTCACCGCAGGGACGAAGAGCGTAAGCACCGACGCCGCAATGAAAACGAGAAACGTATTTGAGGGGCGAAGCATCAACCCGACGACGAAGACGATCAGCGGGAACGCAAACGGCAGATACATATTCAGGATTGGATCGCGGAACGCCAGCCCTGTTCCAATCGCGACCAATCCGCTGAGGGCGTAAACCCACGATGCGAATTCAAGCGTGCTGAACTGCTGTGCCTGACGGGTCAAAAAACTGCCGATTGTCAGAAAGAGCAGCGGCACAATAAGCGAGCTGACGGGTTCGCGCTGAAGCAGTGCAACATTCAGCAGAACCCACGCGGCGATCAAACTGACGATCAGCGTCACACGCCACAGCGTCCGCAGCCGATCAGCCTTGACTTCATTTGCAAACTCAAGGTTTGTAGGGACACTCATAAAGTCACCGAACCAAACATAAGCCAATCTTGGCAGAACAGATTATTGCAATTTTAAAGGCTGTTCTGACATCAACACGTTAAGAATACCACGTTTCTTAAAACGTGATATGCACAAACAAGTATACGTCATGCGAAGGTTTGGATGCTGTGCTTAGGGGGTAGGAAAGCTGTGATGAATAACGAGAATTGTTACTCATCACAGGTGACATTTTTCGTGCTCTTGCCGTTCTTTGACTTTAGTTTAGGTTCTCGAAGATGCCCGCCGCGCCCATACCGCCGCCGATGCACATCGTCACCATGCCGTACTTGCTGCCGCGACGTTTCATCTCGTTAATCAACTGCACTGTCAGCTTAGACCCCGTGCAGCCAAGCGGATGACCGAGCGCAATCGCGCCGCCGTTCACATTGATTTTTTCAGGATTCATCTCAAGGTGACGAATCACCGCCAGCGACTGCGCCGCAAACGCTTCGTTGAGTTCGATCAAGTCGATGTCGTTCAAGCTCATGCCTGTGCGCTTGAGGAGTTTTGGAATCGCGTTGATCGGTCCCACGCCCATGATCTCCGGGCGAACACCCGCCACGTTGAAACCCGCGAAACGCGCCAGCGGTTTGAGTCCCAACTGCGCCGCCTTCCCCGCCTCCATGATGATCACGGCTGCCGCACCGTCGCTCAACGGGCTGGAATTCCCTGCCGTGACGCGTCCGCCTTCGCGGAACACAGGCTTGAGCTTCGCCAGTCCTTCAACCGTTGTTTCGCGGCGCAGATGTTCGTCCTCTGTCAGCGTGATCGTCCGCGTGATCCGTTCGCCGTCTTCGTTGAAGAATGTTTCTTCGATCTCAAACGGCGTGATCTCGCTGCGGAAATATCCCGCGTCGGTTGCATGTGCCGCTTTCATGTGACTGTTATAGGCGAATTCGTCCATATCTTCGCGGCTGACATTAAATTCGTCCGCGACATGCTCCGCCGTATGCCCCATCGACATATAAACGGCGGGATCATTTTCTGCCATGTACGGGTTCGGGCTGATTTTGAAGCCGCTCATCGGCACAAGTGACATCGTTTCCGCGCCGCCCGCGATGATCACATCCGCCCCGTTGGAGATAATCCGCTCCGCTGATTGGGCAATCGTCTGCAAGCCGCTCGAACAAAAACGGTTGACCGTTAGCCCCGGCACTTCGACGGGCAAACCAGCGCGCAGCGCGATCACGCGGGCGAAGTTCAGCCCCTGCGAGCCTTCCGGCATCGCGCAGCCGATCACCACATCGTCGATCTCGTTCGGGTCGAGCTTGCCTTCGGTTTGATTCATCAAATCGCGGATCACCGCCGCCGCCATATCATCCGAACGCACGCTGCGGGTCACACCTTTTTTGGATTTTCCGACGGCGGTACGCGCCGCCGCAACAATCACTGCTTCACGCATAAGGTTACGCTTTCGCCTCATCTTCTTCAGGAAATAATTCGCTGTCATCTATCGGATGCCCGTTGAGCGCATCCACAACCTGATCTTCCGCGCGGATTTGCTCCAGCAGCCGCCGGACGTAGTCTTCCCACCGTCCGGGACGGTAGTAACGCGCCACGCCGCGCCACACGAATACAGGCGTTTCTTTTTCCGGCGGCGTTTTGGGAATACCGAACGGTTGAGTCGGCATTTCGTCCTGTGGGAACATCTTGACGCTGATCAGGAAATTCTCGATTTGCCCGCCGCCTTGCAGCGGGAGCAGCGCTTCCATGTGAATCTTCTCATCCTCGTACACATGCGCGACGCGCACACCATCACGCGGCTCGTATTTGCCGCGCTCGTCGAGGATCGTCAGCCCGGTGCGAAACACCACATCCTGTTCTTTTTCCACGCGCTGCTCCTAACTCTCCATCGATCGCAAGCGGATCACCCCTCCTCACCCCCAACCGTAGGGTTGAGAGGGGGTCGGGGGGTGAGGAAAAAATGTCGTCCCCTGCAGCCGCTCTAATTCCTCAGCGGCTTGTTGTTTTGCAGCATGAATGCCATACGTTCGAGCGTCTTTTGCGTCTGCACCAATTCCAAGAAGACCTGACGCTCTAAGTTCAAGAACACCTGCTCATCCAACCAACCCGGTTCGCTGACCGCGCCGCCCGTCAAGACAAATCCCAACCGCCGTGCGATCAACGCGTCATGCTCACTCGCTTGACGTGCCTCAAGGAAGCCCTCGACCGCGATTTGCAGCGCCGCGTAGACGTCACGCCCCGCCGCGTAGACTTTCGCGGGATTGTTCGGGATGTATCCGTCTGCCATGTGGAGCGCTTCACGTTTCGCTTCACCGAGCAGTTGTTCGCGGTTCATCACGATGCGATCACCCGGCTGCAAAATGCCCATATCGCGCGCTTCTTTCGCGCTCCCGCTGACTTTCGCCAGCATGATCTGTTCAAAGGCTTTTTGCAGGTGCGGCAGCGCTTCAGCATTCGGGTGCGCAGCCATCACCGGATTCACGAGGCGGCGAACCATCTCTTTGACGCCGCCAGCGCCGGGGATCAAACCAACGCCGACCTCAACCAAGCCTGTATAAAGCTCTTGATGCGCGACCACCCGCGCACCTGCCATGATCATCTCAGCGCCGCCGCCGAGTGCCATGTTGTGCGGCGCGATCACGACGGGCTTGGATGCGCGGCGCATCGCCAGTGTGACATCTTGTGTGCGTTTGAGCATCTGCTCAAGCTGCTCAAGCTGACCACCCTGCACCGACATCGCCACCATGAACAGATTCGCGCCGACGCAGAAGCGTTCGCCGTCGTTGCCGACCACCAGCGCATCGAAGCGCGTTTCCAGCAGGTTGAGCGCTTCCCACGCCATATCAACCACATCTTGATCGATGGCGTTTGCCGGAGAATGGAATTCAAGCAGCGCCACACCGTCCCCCATATCGAGGACGCTTGCGCCTGCGTTGCGTGCGATTTCCGCGCCGCGTTTGCGCAGCGACTCGACTTTGTACGCCTTCGTGCTCGTCTTGAGCGGCACATACGCCCCTGCTTGCGGGCTGTAATAGCCGGTCACATCGCCGTTCGCGTCCTTCTGGTAGAAAGTGCTGACCCCTTTTGCCAGCATGGCTTTCACCCACTGCGCGACCGGATAGCCTGCCGCTTCAAACGCCGGGACAGTCTCCGCCACACCGATCGCGTCCCAAATTTCGAAGGGACCCATCTCATGGCTGAAACCCCATTTTTGCGCGTTATCCACGTTGACAATCGACTCGGTGATTTCCGGCACGCGGTTCGACGCATACGCCAGATAAAATGCGTGGTGATGCCAGAGAAGCTTCGCGGCGCGGTCATCCTCGTTGATCAGTGCTTTGATGCGTGCGCCTGTATTTTCGATTTTGCGATGCTTACTCACGCTGTCAAAGCGCGGCTTGGTTGGCGGCTCATACTCAAAGGTTTGTAGGTTGAGCGTATAGAATTCTTTTTCGCCCGTCGGTGCTTTCACCTCTTTGTAGAAACCTTGTTTGCTCTTGTTGCCAAGCCATTTATTCGCCAGCATCTTATCAAACAGCGCCGTTGTCCCCGTGTGCTCAAGGATCACCCGCCCCGGATCATTCGGGATCGCCGGGTACAGGTTGCGCGCCACGCCAACCGCCACATCGATACCGACGAGATCGTTCAAGCGGAACGTTGCCGTTTTCGGGCGACCGATCAGCGGACCGGTCAGCGAATCGACTTCATCGACCGTGAAGCCGTTGTCGAGCGTGTAATTCACCATCTGCATCCCGCTCATCGTCATAAAGCGGTTGCCGATGAAGTTCGGCTCATCTTGGCACAGCACCACGCCCTTGCCGAGCACGTCCGTCCCGTAATGGGCGATAAATTCGACAATCTCCGGGTCAGTTTCCGGGATCGGAATCACTTCGAGCAGACGCAGATAACGCGGCGGATTGAAAAAATGCGTCCCCAAAAAGCGCCGCTTGAACGACTGATCCAAATGCTCCGCGATTTTGTGGATCGGAAGACCGGATGTGTTGGTGCTGATGATCGTGTGCGGTGAAACGATCTCCGCCAAGCGTGCCATCAAATTCTGTTTTACATCCAGCCGTTCGACCACCACTTCGATGATCCAATCGGCGTCCGCGATCTTGTCGAGATCATCCTCAATCGTGCCGATCTTGATCAAATCGAGGTCGCCTGTGCTTAACACCTGAGGCGGACGACTCGTTGCGGCACGTTTCAACCCTTCCGCGACAATCGCTTGACGTTTGGCGGGCGGATCGCCGGGTTGGGTGTCTTTCGCGGCGATGTCAAGCAGTGTCACCTGCACGCCGACACCCGCCAGCAGCGTTGCGATCCCGCCGCCCATCGTCCCACTGCCGATGACAGCGGCTTTGCGTACTTTGTATGCCATAGAAGAATCCTCGTTGTGTTTGAATAAACGTTATTCGACACCACTTCTGTAGGGGCGCGTTGTGACGCGCCCGATTGCCCTGCCCCCGGAGGCTTCGCGTCCCGCAGTCACATAAGCGAACGATTCCCCCTCTCCCCGCCTGCGTGCTGACAGGGGTACAGTTTTGGATAGATTGCACACGTGCCCCCGTT
>JAPKMU010000580.1 GCA_026645745.1 Anaerolineae bacterium
CGACGCGGCGGCGCTGGCGAAATTGATCCCGCCGGGGCGACCGGAGGAGGAGCGGCTGCGCGCCGAATTCATGATTGATGATCGGCGTCAGCTTCGTTTGTCGGTGTTTGACCTGAAAACCAATCAGCACCTCCTGCAAGATATTGTTGTCGCGTCGTTACGGTGAAAGAACGGATCGCCCATGACTGCTGAATTGACTCCCCATCTGACGGGGCGTGAGCCGCGCTTAATCACCCGCACCCGCACGCGCGGCGAAAGTCGTTTGACCTCGGTTCGCCTGTCAAATTTGCTGGCGACAGTTTCCCCCAACAGCGTAACGCTCGAAGCGGCGCGGGCGATGCTGGTTCACAGCGATTTGTGGATTCGCTACAGCGCCGCCCAGCTTCTCAGCCGCCGCGGTGACCGGGATGCGCGTATGGTGATGCAGGATATCCTGACCACCGGTGAAGCGCCCGCCCGCGCTAGCGTCGCCCGCCATCTGCACGGTTTTTCATGGTTCGCCGCCGAGCCGTTGATCAAGCACGCATTAGAAGACCCCGATTTTCGCGTGCGCGAAGGTGCGGTGTATGCACTTTGCGATCTGCGCGACCTAAATGCCTACGCGACGCTCACAAACGTACTGCGTGAAGCCGACGACGATCTGCGCATGGCAGCAGCATGGGGACTAAAAGACTGTCAAGACGCGGCAGCCGTGCCTGTGTTATCGCTTGTCCTCGAAGCGACCGACCCGGCAGTACGGATCAAAGGATTGGAGGCGCTCGGCGCGAATGATACGCCGGAGGCATTCCCCGTCACCCGCAGCGCGCTCAATGATCCCGACCCGGATGTGAAATACGCCGCGACCCTCAGTTTGCTCGAATTGGCGGGCGATACATGGCTGACCGAATTGGCGGGCATCATCGGACGCACGGAAGGCGAAACCCGCCGCCAAGTTTTGCGCGGGTTCTTCCATGCGACCAATTACTTAAAAATCGACGTGGCACGCACGGCAGCCGCCGATCTTCTGATCGATGCTCTTGAATCCTCAATGCTCGATGACATGGGTGAGGTGCGCACGGCAGCGATCCTGCCGCTGGCATGGATGAAACACGAGCGCACGCCTGAAATCGTACGGCGCGCGTACTTCCGCGAACTCGACCCCGATGTGAAGGTGAAAATCCTCCGCTACGCGACGAGCTTCATTGATGAAATCGCTGGCGAACTCGTTCAAGATGGGTTGAAAAGCCGCATTGAAGTTGTTCGCCAAATGGCAGAACAAATCATGGAAGATCGCCGCCGTCAAACGCACTGACGGGTTTATTCTCCGCTGTTCCCACGTACCCGTGTCGGCGTGACCCGGATAGCGAGCGAGTAACTCTGCTCAAAACTATCCGGCGTCATGCCAATTGTTTCGATTCCGCGCTCGTACTTCTTAAAGTAAGCCGCGTTGTGAATGGGCGACGGCGCATCGTCATCGATCACCGCGTCCCCCATGATCACGATGAAGTTCTCCCCGTCGCTCTCCGGGTTGTAGTTGAGCGAGACCTTCGGATTTGTCCGAATATTGCGCACTTTCTGGGCACTCGGCATGCTGTAGATCAAGAAGGTATCGTTTTCTTGGATGAACCAAACGGGGGTTGGCTGAGGCTGACCATCATCACGCACGGTTGTGAACCAGATGTATTCAGCGGAATCGAGTTGTGTCTGAAGATCAGAACTGATGTGAACCGACATTCGCGCATACTCCTTGAACAGCAGCGATTTTCCGATGAGCGTAGCGCATCATGATGAGCGGCGGCTAAACAGAGGTGATTGACAATAAACTCAAATGAGCTAAAATAGTCTCAATTGAGCAAGGAGACTCTATGAAAGATTTATCAGCAGCGGGCAAAGATGCGCGCCGACTTGAACTTCTAAACGCTGCGACCGAGCTGCTGGCGATTAACCCTGCGGCTTCGCTCGCAGAAATCGCCGCCTACGCAAAGATCGGGAAAGCAACACTGCATCGTTATTTCGCCAGCCGTGACGACCTGATGCTAGCGCTTGGCTACCGAGCGCTCATGATGGTTTCGGAGGCTATCGAATCGTGCCATCCAGATCAGGACAGTGCGATTGAGGCAAGCACACGGATCATCGAAGCGCTTGTGCCGCTTGGCGATAAGCTCTATTTCTTGATCAACGAGACGATCCTAGACGCACATACGGAATTTAGGAACGCGGAAACGAACATGCAAGCGCCGCTCCTTGCACTGATCAAGCGTGGGCAGGCAAGCGGCGAACTGCGTGCCGATCTCACGCCGGAATGGATTCTCCATATGCTGAACT
>JAPKMU010000581.1 GCA_026645745.1 Anaerolineae bacterium
ACCAGCCGGAGCAGGGAAGGCGACAAAGGCTTCAGGCTGTTCGTCAAAAGCGGGCTTCAAACGCGCCACATGATCGAACGCGACCAGCACTTCGCCTGACAGCAGGGGTTCATTCATGAATTCATAGCTGATCGACTGCGGATTCACATAGGGCCACAGTTCATCGCGGAAGAACGCCATCATTTCGGCGGCTTCCGGGCTGTTGAAGCGCGTCACCATGCCGCCCGTGAATGACGGGAACAGATACCCCTCAAGGAAGCGGTGGAACAAGCCCGCGACTGGCAAGCCGAGTTTGGCTTCACCCGTCTCATTGAACATATTCTGCGCCCATTCCGCCAACTGCTGCCACGTCAGGGCATTCACGTCCGCACCTTCCGGCAAATACTGGAGTGCATCCACATGCGCCGCCATGGTAAAGGTCGCCTGCATCCACGGAATGTAATATTGATAATCTTCCGTGCCCATACGACCGAGTTCAACGTAAGCGTCCGTCACATCGTATTCGGTTTCGATCTCAGCGAGCAGATCCGTTAAGTCAAATAACAGGTCTTCACCTGCCAAAGTCGGGAATGTGCCGTGCAGCGCCCCGACCACATCTTGAACACCCTGTCCAGATTGCGATTCGGCACGGAGCAGGTCGATCATCGGACCTTCTTCCGAGCCGACAAAAGTCACCGCGCCGCCTTCAAATTCAGCGAGGATTCCGCGTGCGCGCTCACTTTCTTCGACAACATTGAATTGTGTTGAAATGAAGGTGATGCCATCGTCCTGCGCGATAACAGGCAGGGCAATTGCCAAACAAAGCGCGGCGAGAACCGCAAGCAAACGGATGTTAGTTTTCATCGTTTTCTCCTAAAAGTCTCTTGATATGACCAGCGTTCATCCGAAGTACAGACGTGCCAATCGCCTTAGCCTCCTTTCCCAATGTGTGTGCCGCAGGACTCGCGAACAATGAGTTCTGTTGGCAGAAGGATTTGTGTCTCCTGTGGGGGGTGTCCTTGAATGATGCCAATCAGGAGATCAACCAAACGCCGCCCAATCTCGTAGATCGGCTGACGAACGGTCGTAAGAGGAGGATGTGCATACTCGGCGTCAAACAGATCATCAAAGCCGACAACCGCAATATCTCGCCCAACGATCCGACCGAGCGCTTGAGCGGCTTGCATCGCGCCAAGCGCCATCAGATCATTCGAGCAAACAACAGCGGTCAGGGTCGGATGGTGATCTAGGAGATGATACATGCCTTGATAGCCGCCCGAACGTCGTAAATCGCCGCTGAACACCCATTCATTCTGGTATGCAATCCCCGCGTCACTCAGCGCATCTGCATAACCGCGCCGGCGGTAGTCGGTGTAAGCGACATCAGGCGGCGGCAAGATCAACCCGATCTGACGGTGTCCATGTGCGATCAGATGCTGGGTTACAGCGTAAATCCCTGCCTGACTATCCACATCAATGTAAGGGAAATCGGGAATTTCATCGGGAGCAGTTCGCCCAGACACAACGAATGGATGCCCCACCTGCTTTAGATAGGCGATACGTGGATCATGCTGGCGTGTGCGAGCAAGAATGATCCCATCTACCCGGTTACCGCCAACAATCCGCTTGTATGCTTCCAGTTCGTCATCACCGGGGGAACGGGCGCTGATCAAGACATCATAGCGCGCATCGCCCGCTGCATCGCCAATCCCATGCAGCAGTTGGCTAAAAAACCCCTCTGAAAAGCTGTGATCGTATGTGGGGATGATCAATCCAAGCGTATTGCTGCGCTGTCGGCGAAGCTGGCGGGCAACCTCATTCGGTTGATAACCGATCTCGCGCGCCGTTTGACGAATGAAGGCGCGGGTTTCCGCACTTACGTCGCTGTATTCCGCCAATGCGCGTGAAACAGTCGTAATCGAAAAGCCAGTTTTCTGCGCTAATTCTTTGATTCCGACCATAATTATCTGCAAAATGCGTATTTTTCTTATCCAGAAAGTAATCCAAAACGTTTTGGGAGTCAAATGAGAGATTACCCACTGGTTGAAGCATCATCGGCAATTATCCGAGGTTATTCCACCCACCCCAAGCCAATCCGCCCGCGTTCCTGCTCGACGCTGCGGATTTCCACTTCGATCACATCACCCACGCTCAACGTTCGCCCACGCGGAATTTGACTGCGGTGCAGCAGTCCGTCTTGTTTCACGCCAATATCAACAAATGCGCCAAAAT
Organism: Anaerolineae bacterium; assembly: GCA_026645745.1. Lineage (GTDB taxonomy): Bacteria > Chloroflexota > Anaerolineae > Aggregatilineales > Phototrophicaceae > Flexifilum. The sequence goes on from JAPKMU010000581.1 coordinate 2,212, forward strand.
CGACGACATTCCGCACGGTTCCGTGCAGAATCATGCCGGTTTGCAGTGCGTCCATTGACAATACGTCGCTGCGTAAAATCGGGG
>JAPKMU010000582.1 GCA_026645745.1 Anaerolineae bacterium
CGCCGCCGATCTGCCGCTGAACGCGTACACCTATGACGCCGATGGGCGCTCGGTCAGCCATTACATGCACCATGATCCGAACGCGCATTATTATGGCTTCGGTGAGGTCGCCGGTCCGCTCGACAAAAATGGAATGCGAATCCGCCTTGCACCCCGCGATGCGCTCGGCTATAACGCCGAAACCAGCGATCCGCTGTACAAGCATTTTCCGTTTTACATCACCCACGATCAAGGTGTGTATTACGGCTTGCTCTACGACAACGTGAGCGAAACGACCTTCGATATGGGTAAAGAGATCGACTACACGCGGCGCGAGCGTTTTCGCTCATGGCGGGCAGAAGACGGCGACATTGATTACTATATGATGGTCGGCGGGCGGGGTGCTGGCAGTGTAACCCGAATGATGCAGGCGTTGACCGGGTATCCGTTCACACCGCCGCGCTGGAGTTACGGCTATCTCGGCTCGACCATGAAGTACACCGAAGCGCCGGATGCGCAAGCGCAGTTGGCAAAATTCGTCGAATTATGCGACGAACACGACATCCCATGTGATCTCTTTCATCTCTCCAGCGGCTACACCACCGATCCCGAAAGCGGGCGGCGCTATGTCTTCACATGGAATCACAAGCGCGTCCCCGACCCGAAAGCGATGATCGACACATTTCACAAGCGCGGAATTAGAGTCGCCGCGAACATCAAACCGCATCTGCTCAAGAGTCACCCGCTGTATGAAGAAGTCGCGCGCATCGGCGGCTTCATCAAAAACCGCGACGGTACGCCAATGGTCGCGGAATACTGGAGCGGCGCGGGCGGCACAACCGAACCCGGCTCGTTGATCGACTTCACCAGCGCCGCCGGATTCGACTGGTGGAAGGCGCAGATCAAGCGGGCGCTGCTCGATTACGGCATCGATGCGATCTGGAACGACAACAACGAATTTCAATCACCGGACGATACCGCGATCTGCGACGGCTTCGGGTCGCCCGTCAACCTCGGTCAAATGCGCCCCGTACAAACGCTGCTGATGGCGCTCGCCTCGCATGAAGCCCTCAAAGAGGCACACCCGGATCAAACGCCTTTCGTCCTCTCGCGCTCCGGGATGCCGGGGATTCAACGCTTCGCCCAAACATGGAGCGGCGACAACTTCACAAGCTGGCACACCCTGAAATGGAATATCCCGATGGGGTTAGGGCTGACGCTCTCCGGTCAGCCGAACACCGGGCACGATGTCGGCGGCTTTTTTGGCGAAAAGCCCGATCCTGAGCTGTTCGTCCGCTGGGTGCAAAACGGCATTTTTCACCGGCGCTTCTGTATCCATTCGTGGCACACCGATGGATCGGTCAACGAACCTTGGATGTATCCCGAAGTGCTGCCGGAAGTCCGCGCCGCGATTCACCTCCGCTACCGCTTGATCCCGCACTTTTCAAGGTGGGACACAGCCATAGCCCCGCTGGTGAGCGTCTTCCCCGACGACGAGCGTGTCCGCACCGAATCGTTCGATTTCATGGTGGGTGATCTGCTTGTCGCCAGTGTAGTCGAACCGGGTGCGCGCACCCGCACCGTTTACCTGCCGAAAGCAAAAGAGCGCGGGCGCTGGTGCGACTTCTACACCGGGCAGTGGTACGACGGCGGGCAAGAAGTCACCGTCGATGCGCCGCTCGATCGCATTCCGCTGTTTGTGCGGGCAGACTCCGCCATCCCCATGTGCCAAGTCATGCGCCATGTGGATGAGGTACCGGAACAGATGACGGTGTACGCCTTTTATGATCCCGCCACAAGCGAAACGACGCGCACATTACTTGATGTTTTCGGAGTTGAAAACCGCCTCGCGATACACGAGTCCGGTAACGTCAGAGACAGCTGGCTTAACTTGGCTATCGATAACCTTCAGCGGACGCGGGGCGGTGAGCTTGCGGTGCACCCCTATGCACCCGGTCGGGAGTATCTGCCCGCCTACAAGACCATTGATGTCATTCTGCCTGTAGGGGAAACACGCCCTGTAGATGATGAAATCGACCCCATCACCGAATGGGGCGTTATGCGGCGGCGCGTGCGCTGTGAAGTCAAGCATTACGGGTACGGGCCGGATTAGCCCTGACGTGCAGCCCCCCTCTCCCGGCTTGCGTGGGTTCAGTGGACGACACTTTTCGCTTGATGTACTGCTCCCCGCATCCCCCTCTCTATCGCTGGCGATGGAGAGGGGGCGGGGGGTGAGGAAAAAAGTTTCGTCCTGTGAAACTTCGTAGAGGGGGAATTCACGTGCGGGCAAAGTCCCTCCCTGCGCCAGCGGG
>JAPKMU010000583.1 GCA_026645745.1 Anaerolineae bacterium
CCCGACACCCGCCGCGCTGCGACCGGAACACCCGCGCGATCTCCTGCTCGAACAGGTGCGAACGGTCAAAGCGCAGTACCCGCAGTTGAATTTCACCGTGATCGTCTTGAGCCACTGCGGGATTAACTTCGACCGCGCCGAACTCATTCACCCGGAATTTGACCTGATTTTAGGGTCGCACACGCATAACCTCGCGCACTTTGCCGCCGAGTGGGGAACGCATCAGACGCATCTCGTGTACGGTGGGCAGAACGCCTATTACCTGCCGCTGGTCGATGTGAACATCCGTGATGACGGGCGCGTGACCGATGTCGCCTATACGCTGATCGATGTGGACGATTCGACCATGCCCGACGACTACTCACCGCCGCCGTCCCTGTTCGATGGGAAGAAGCTCGCGCACGCCGAAACGGGTTTTCCGCTTGAAGGCAAATCGACGCGCTCGACGGCGCTGATGCGGCTGATTACCGATGCGATGCGCGCCCAAAGCGGCGCAGACTTGGCGCTCGCGTATGGGCTGGCGCGCGAAAGCCTCTCTAAAGGGGATGTGACCGAAGGCGATCTCGCGCTCGTGATGCCGTTCCCCGATCAGGCGGTGATCGTTGAACTGACCGCCGCGCACATCCGGCAGATTCTCGAATATGCGGTCTGGTCATCCCGTACTGACGTGGCGAAGAAGTGCGTGATGTTTCATCCGAGCGGGTTCAAGTGGCGGCTGGATGCCGACTTGACGATCCATCTCGATCTGCCGCCGGGGGAGACGTACCGGGTTTGCGCCCCGCGCTACCTGCTTGAGGGGTTTGGCGAGGCATTCCCGCTCACGCGCCCGTATTTGAACGGCGAACTCAGCGTGACATGGCTGGATCGCTCGGTGCGTGACCTGCTGACGGCTGAGGTTGTCCAGCGGGGTACGCTGACCGCCGATCATGACGAGTCGCGGGTCGGGATCAGCCGGGATGCGGCGGTGCTGTATAATGACCCGACGATTGCGTATTAATTGATTATGGGGACGTGACCGCGCAATTTATGTCGGTACTTGTGCGTTAATCATTGAGAAAACGTTGATTTCTGTGTGTTTAGTTTCATACACGACAATCAACAGGATTGCAAGAGTAGGGCAAACGCATCAAATCAAAGAACTGAGAAAAAACATAACGCAAAGCCGCAAAGGCGCGAAGGCGCAAAGAGACTTTACTTGTGGGGTGCGATCAAAAAGGTGAACCTTTTCGGCATTTAAACACTATAATCTCTACAACCATCTGTGGAGTGCTGCCCCGTGTTGAATGTCGATACCACTACACCGTCCACGCGCAACCGCGTGAACTCTGGTTCGTTTGGCAACCTTGTCGAATTTTCGTTTGAGGAGATCGACAAGGGACTGCCCCGTTGGGCGCGGCGCTCACATCCGATTGCGCGGCGGCATCTCGGCGCATACTGGAAAACCTTCACGCCGGATTTAACCGCGTTGAGCGAGCTAACGCTGCTGCTGTGCGTGATCATCGGCGTAACGGTGATTGTCCCCATCGTATTTATGCTGATCGTGCCCACTGTGACGGTTTCGCTGGTCATGCTGCCCATCGGCGGGTATGTCTATATCCGCACCTTGATGAATGTGGCACGTTTCGCATCTGCCGCCGTCAACATGGAGCGGCGCAACAATACCCTGAGCCTCTTACGCGCTGCACCGCTGCCTTTTCGTGAAGTTCTGTTGAGCAAAGGTTCAGCAGCGATCTGGCGCTACATCGAAGACCTGAATCTCGTCATCCTGCTCAACTTAATGACGAGTATTCCGCTTCTGCTTATCCTGTATCACGCCCTGCTGCACAACGCCGCCAGCCCGTTGATCGTCGGTATCATCGTGATGATCGCGTTGATCGTGTTCACGATTCGGCTGTTCTTAGAAACGACGATGACTGCCGCGTTGGGAATGCTGATGGGTGCGGTCAACAACACCCGATCCGCCGCCTTTGTTTCGGCACTGATGCTCATCCTCGCTTACTTTGTGATTATCAATGCCGCCCGCTTGATTCCGCTCGGCGCGGGCTACACCCTGCTGATCGAGTTGGTGATCCCGACGGTTCTCCCAATCGGAATCACGCTGGTTTCGCTGCGACTCACCCGCTGGCTGCTCGAACGAGACTAAGCACGCACATCAAATAAAGCATTTTCGGTGAATCACGCTCGTGCTGATTAAGAGGATTTAGGCAGCATCCGTTTTGCCCCGATGGACTACTCCTCACCCGCAACGGGCTTGTCCGATATTGAAAAGCAACCCCTCCCCCACTCGC
>JAPKMU010000584.1 GCA_026645745.1 Anaerolineae bacterium
CTATCGCGGCTCTTGAACATTTGCATATCGTCTCCCTGTATGACTGCGGCATCGATGCTGAAACGGGGAGCGCCTTCTTCGCTATGGCGATGATGCGCGGCGGCACGCTGGCGGACGCGATCAAAGCGGGCAGATTTTCGCGCGAAAGAATCGTACAGGTCTTTCAGCAAATCGCGGCAGCCTTAGAATACGCGCACAGCCGAGGCGTGATTCACTGCGATTTGAAGCCAAGTAACATCCTGCTCGATGAGAAGGGCAATGCGTATCTTGCCGATTTTGGTATTGCGCATTTGTTCAGTGGTTCAGAGCACGGCGCAGCGGCGTATCTCGCCCCTGAACAGATCAATGCAGGCATGATCGACGCGAGAACCGATGTCTACTGCTTCGGCTTGATCATGTACGAAATGCTCACAGGCATCCCTGCCTTTTCCAGCCGTGATAACAACGTTCCCACAAACTTGACCAAACCACCGCCGCCCATCCGTGAACTGAATCCCACCGTCCCTGAACAAGTCGCCGCCGTGATCGAACAGGCAATCCGAAAAATACCGGCAGAGCGCTACGCCTCCGTGACTGCCCTGCGCGAGGGTTTCACGACGGCGATGGAGTTTTGGACTCGAAGTACCCGCCAGCGGAGCTATCAACTCACCGTAATGGTCTTCATCATCGGCATAGTAGCAGTGCTGATCGGCGTGATCGGCATGATCAATGCTCCCCCCTATCTCCGCCATCATTATGAAAGCGCGATTGCTTGGGGAACAACCGGAATCCCCGCCGACGCCGAACCAACGGAACACGAGATCAAACAGGCGCAAGCCGCGCTTGCGGGCGGCGGATTTGTCGCCTATATCACATGTTCAACGGATAACACCGCGACCAACACGACGATCAGCGAAATGGCGGCACTGGCAGCCCGCTACGGAATCGGCTACCAGATGTATGATGCGAACCGCGATGCGCACATGCTTATTTCGCAGATGTATACCGCGCAGGCGCAGGGCGCACGCGCCTTGATTATCTGTGCGCTCAATGCTGAAATCATCAATACTGCCATTCGTGCGATGGCGGACATGGGGATGCCGATCGTCGCCTTTAGCAGCACACCCATCAGCGGCGCGGTGACGGTCATCAACGACAATCAAGACACAGGGCAGCGCTTAGGCGAGGCGGCAGCCCGCTACGCGCTCACGTATTACACGAATCCGTCAGCACTGACGGCAGTCGTGATGACCGACCGGAATTCGGGCATCATGGCGGCACGAGCGCGCGGCTTCATTGATGGGCTGCTCGATGGCGCGGAACTTGCCGCGATGCGGATCATCGATGCCGCCGTCTCCAGCGATGAAATCAGCGCATCGGCATACATCGACAATATGCTCAAGCATAGTGCGACGCTTAACTTTGTGCTCACGCCGAATGATGCAGCCACATTGGGCGTCATCGAAACGCTCGAAACTGCCGGAGTTCCCCCACACGCGTATGATCCAGCAACCGTGAATGTGTTTGCCGTCTCCACAGGCACAAGCGCCCCAACATGGATGGAAGAAGGACGCTTCGTACGGGGTTATGTCGAGATCAACCGGCGACTGACTGCCGAAACCGCACTGCACGCGATTGTGAAATTGATGGGCGGCGGCTCACTACCGGAAATGCTGCTCGTTCCTGCCGGAGAGCTAATCATCGAAACACAGCGCCGCGATTAGGGATAACCCTTGCCGATTATGGCTGCGGTAAGCGACAATAGGACTTAATCAATCGGCTTTTTATTTGAGTATGCACTTTTTGAGAAGATGACGTTTTCCTCTGGCGCGCTGAATGGCGTGCGCGTTGCTGACTTCACCCGCGTGTTGGCAGGTCCCTTCTGCACGATGATGCTTGCCGACCTCGGCGCAGACGTGATTAAGATCGAAGACCCGCTGTTAGGCGATGAAACCCGCCATTGGGGACCGCCTTGGACGGAGAACGGCTTAAGCGCGTATTACACCAGCGTCAACCGCAATAAACGCGCAATCACACTTGATCTCAAAAGCCGCGAAGGACAAGAAATCGCGCGCAAGATCATCGCCAGCAGTGATATTGTCGTTGAAAACTTCAAACCCGGCGGCATGGCGGCATTCGGGCTGGGCTATTCGGACGCGGCGGCACTCAAGCCCGCGATTGTGTACGCCAGCATCACCGGATACGGGCAAACCAGCCCGTACCGCGACCGCCCCGGTTATGATTTCGTCGTGCAGGCGATGAGCGGCTTGATGGGAATCACCGGAGAACGTGACGGCGA
>JAPKMU010000585.1 GCA_026645745.1 Anaerolineae bacterium
TGGAACAGTTGATAGATCAGAGGGGTTGTCTCGCCCAAGCCGCCCCAACCGCGATATGCCGCCATTTTGAGCAGCGGGCTGAGCGAATTTCCTTGAATCGGCGACCCGATCACGATTACCTTGACCACCCGCTCCGGGTGGCGGATCGCCGCGCTCAATGAGACAGTACCGCCCATCGAATGCCCGACGAGCGGCGCTTTCACGATCCCCATGCGATCCATGAACTGGTTCACCATGAGGACGAAGTTATTGACGGAAAAGACGGATTCTGTGTCGCGGGTGGTTGCGCCGCTTTCACCAAAGCCGAAAAAGTCCAGCGCGTATAAACGAAATTCTTTGCCCAACACCTCGATGGTGTTGCGCCAAAGTGCCCACGAATTTAACCAACCGTGTAGAAGCAGAACTGGGCGACCGCGCCCATACGCTTCGTAATGGATGATGCCCTGCTCAGTAACCAGCGTTGGCACGGTGCGTGACCCTTAGCCTGAAATTGAGACGAGTGGCGTCAAGCAGCCGCGCTTAACTTTCCATCTCCTCGACAATGGAGTAGAGAAGTTGCAGCAGAACTTCCTTGACGCTTTCCTTCTTGCGTGCGACGCACGGCAGCAGTTTCACATCCGGGTCAATGCGCAGCGCGATCCGCAGATCGTCAATATTCCACGCATCCGGCTGATCCTGCTTGTTGGCGGCGACCACATAAGGCGTCGGCGCATAAGCGCGGAAGGTTTCGAGAATGCTTTTTGCTTCGCGGAAGGTTTCCGGTTTCGTGCTGTCGACCATCACGACGAAGCCAAGCATGCCTTCTGCCAGAATTTCCCACATGAAATCGAAACGGCGCTGACCGGGTGTCCCAAATAGGTAGAGAACGAGATCGTCATCGACCGTAATACGACCAAAGTCCATCGCAACGGTTGTCGCTTCTTTGATCTGGCGTTCGGCTTCGGACGTAATCTCACGGTCGGTCGATACGACGTCGATTTCGCTGATCGACCGGATAAATTCGGTTTTCCCGGAGCTAAACGGTCCGGTGATGACCATCTTGACAGTTTGCGTTTGCATGACGGTTCGCTCTTGTGAGATGATATCTTATTAAATGTTCCGAATACGCTCGATCAACTTGTTCACGACGGTTCTCTGAACTTGTGGAGCTCGAGTCTGTGCTGGACGCCCAGAAGCAGAGGCAGCGCCGGGTTTTGCGCCAGCACCCGCATCCGCAGCCGCCGGTCGAACCACTTCCACCAACCCCGCTTGTTCCAACCCATACACAATCCGCCGGATTTCGATTTCCGACATATTGTGTGCCTTCATGATCTGGCGGATCGTGTTCTTGGGATTCACGAAGGATACAACGCGCCATTCTTCGACGCTCAAGTGAATGCCCTTGAACTTCTCACGCGGGTTCGCCGGGAATCGCAGTGCCATATCCAGATTGGGCAGATGTGCGTTCAACTGCTCAATCTCACGGATGCGCCGCGCCCCTTCGATAATCACGTTTTCCAGATCAATCGGAACAAGAATACGATCTGTAGGCGGTAGGACATTATCCTCAAAGCGGAAAGGTCCTTCACCCCATGTAAGCAGGTTGTAGACCACGTCCAGCGTGTGCTGCTGTATCGCGCTCACCACATCCTTTTGAGTCACATAGTTGGCAGTGATCAACAGGAGTGCGAGTGCTTTATCGCTGGTATTCTTGGCGCGCTCACGAATAATACGCGCTTGCTCATCGGTCAGTTTTCCCGCTTTGTTGAGGACGGAGACAAGATTCCCATCCTGATTTTGCAGCGCGGCGGCGATCAGCTTGCCCGATTTGAACGCGACGCGAGCACGCTCTTTGCCGGGAGCCATTTTCTCCGCGCCCAGCGCGTCTTTCTCGCCTGTGCGAACGCCATCAAAGATGAACAGCGTCCCGGTTTTACCGGCGAGATTAACAAGGTTGAGCAGTTGCGTTGTGCTGAAATCTCGGATATTGCCCTGAAGCGGCATGGAATCGCCCTTTAATCCCCCGCTGAATAGTCACCGATTATAACGTTCGCGCGATTCTACGTCAACCAGTACGGTCGCGTATGCACCTTATTGTAGCGAATTTTGAGAAATAAAACCCTTGAGTGTGTGGCTGTAGATCAATTTCGTAAAGCGGCGGAGCCGCCAGCGCATCCCCCGCCCTCGTTCGACCGCGCATTCCAGTTGTTCATCCTCACGTTCTGCGGCGGCGAGCGCTTGGTAATCTCCGCGTCGTGCCAGCTTCCACCGCCGCCCACGCCGAATC
>JAPKMU010000586.1 GCA_026645745.1 Anaerolineae bacterium
ACATCGCGCTCGCCGCGCCTGTGACCAGCACATCCCCGCTTTGAAACGTCACGTTGTTCGCCAGCGCGTGCGGGATCGACGCCGCGCGCCCGATCTGCCCGCGATACCCGGCAACTGCGCCGCTGTAATACTCGCTTTGCGCGCGGTATGTCCCGCCGAGCGTGTCATACAAGGCGCGGGTGGCTTCGTCGCTGGCGCGCTGGCTGACCTCCGTTTCGGTCAAGCCGACACGGGTATACCGTTGTAACAGCGTGTGCGCGATATTCGCCCACTTACAAGCCTCGCGTACCAGCGCGATCTCGCGTTCGCTTTTCACCATCATTTGATCTTCGACAAATCCGGCGATCTTCATCACATCGGCGCTCACCAATTCACTGAGCTTCTGCCCGCGATACCCGAAAATCCAAGGGTAGCCGTCATGATCCGCACCGATCCAGCCCGTGATCCCCAAATCGTGCAGCGCCTTCGCCAAGTAGGTCATCGGGTGCGGGTTGTGCGGATATTCCGGGTAATGGGCGATGTGATCCGCCAATCCAAGCGATTTCGCATGTTCAACTTCTAAGCGCGGGACGAACATCAGGCGTTCGCCTTTGCGGTTGATCGCAAAAGCAATCGGGCGCTCCGTCGGAATAAAGGCAAATCCGGTGTAATACAGGATGTAGTGACGGTCGAACAAGACCGCGCCGTTTAAGCCCTGCCCGTCAATGTGCTGGCGGAGCGCTTCGCAGCGGTATTCATGTTCTTCCGGTGTGATCTTGATGCTGGTAAAAGGAAGTGTCATCGTAAAAGCCTCTTGTTCAAAAAATGCGAACCCTGACTGCTGCAAACCATAACGCAAAGCCCCGCTCACTGACAAAGATAACCTTTGTGATGTGTGGTTTGATCTGTCCATCAGGTGAAGGGGGGTTTACGATCTAAAAAAGCAATGTCTCCTATGGAGTAAATGCGATGAAATACCAAAAACGCATTTCCGTGCTGCTGCTCTTGGCGCTGCTCATTCCGGCGTTGATGGCGAGCGCTCAAGAAATGCCTGTTGTTTACGGCGTCTTCTTTTACTCCCCGACCTGCCCCCACTGCCATCAGGTGATCCAGAACGACTGGCCCGGCATTCAAGAAGAATTTGGTGAACAACTGCGCGTGCTGTTTGTGGATGCAACCACGCAATCGGGCAATCAACTCATGAACTTGGCGCGCACCGCAATGGGCATCGAAGCAACGGGCGTTCCTATGCTGATCATCGGGAACAACGTCATGATCGGCGGCAACCAGATTCCAGCGATGACCCCGCTGATCGTCCGCGAAGGCTTGGCGCAGGGCGGCATTGGCTACCCACCGATCCCCGGCATTGACGCGATCTTCGAGCAGGCGCTGGCGCGTGCAGCCGAAGAAGCCGATGCATCAGCCGAACCAGAAGCCGCCGCTGACAGCGCCGAAGCGGTCGAAACCGCAGCCCCCGCTCCGCTCACGGTCGCTGAGCGCCTCGCCGCTGACCCAATCGCTAACGGCTTTGCAATCCTGATCCTCGCCCTTCTGGTGATCAGTGTGGTTGCCGCGCCGTTCAGCTTGCAGTCGAATGCGAAAACGCTGCGTAAACTTGCGCGCACTGCCTTGATCGTGATTCCGCTGCTTGGGGTAGGGTTATCGTTGTTCCTGCTCCCCGGTTGGGATAATCAGCCGCTCGTCTTAGTGCTGGCTGGCGTGGAATTCATCGTCTTCTTCTTGCTGTTCGTCGCGGCGATCCAGCCGAACGCGCAGAATCGTCTCGCCCGGTTGAGCATTCCGCTGATTGTGCTGGCGGGCTTGGGTGTCGCGGGGTATCTCGCGGCAGTCGAGCTTTCGCAGTCCGAAGCCGTGTGCGGCTTAGTGGGTAACTGTAATGTCGTGCAGTCGAGTCCCTACGCACAGGTCTTTGGGATTCCCATCGGCGTACTCGGCATTATGGGCTACGCGGCGATTCTCGTGCTGTGGGGGATTCAGCAGTTCACCCACATCGACGCGATTACCAACCTGCTCCGCGTGGGTGTGCTGCTTGGCGCGTTGTTCTCGATTTATCTCACCTTCCTTGAGCCGTTCGTGATCGGCGCGACGTGTCTCTGGTGTTTGTCGTCCGCCGTGATGATGCTGTTCCTACTGTGGAAGCTGTTCCCTGCGCCAGAAGCAGCGCCACAGCCCGTCACCACGTAGCCCATAACGGGGATAGGGTAATCCTATCCCCAGTCACCGCGTCTAATACTCAGTTCGTCATTCCTGTGGGGGGAA
>JAPKMU010000587.1 GCA_026645745.1 Anaerolineae bacterium
TTGTCCGGCGATCGCACCAGTCCTGCCAGAGTTCCTCCCAGATGTCATCCGAGATGCGCCCGGCAGCGTACAAGCGCGCCGCCCGTGATTCCTCCTGCTTGACGTCTTCGAGGGCTGCTTCCAGCTTACGCCGTTCCTCCGGTCGAGAGTAGCCTAAGCGTTCCTCCAGATCGCGGGTGTAGTGCTCACGGATGAGCGGGACGGCTGCCGGATCGACATGAATGGTCGCCATCTTGGCGGCGAAACGCTCCTCGACGACTCCGCACGGCAGGTTGGTCTTGCTGCTCGGAATGCAGTAGTAAGGCGTGCCGCCGCTCTTGCGCGAGGCATTCGGCTTGGAGCAGGTGAGCGCGACCTCGCTCCCGTCGTCGCGGCGCAGATAGAGCATCGCACGGAGCAGGTAGTGATGTTTCCTGTGCCGAGAACGTTTCTGGTTGCGCTTCTCCAAAATCGCCAAGCCGCGCTCGAATTCTTCGGTGGTGACGATCGCTTCCCACTGTCCCCGGATCGTCTTGGGGGGAATCCCGGCTTTCTCGCTGACGACCCAGCCGGCATACGCCCAGTTGTGGAAGATGCGCGACAGCCCGTTGATGGCTGCGGTACGTTTGCCCTTCGGCGAAATCTTGACGAGCGGTCGTCCGGTGCGGAAGCGAAACCCCTTGGCATGAAGCGTCTCACAAATCTCTTTCAGAGGATGAATATCTTCGAGGAGCATATCCCACGCCTCGCGCCACACGAGCGCCTGATGGGGGTCGCGCTCAATCCAGCGGCGGTACTTGCCGCAATTCAGGACCTCGAACTGCGATGTCTTTTCCTCGCGGTTGACATAACCATCCGGCGCTTTGCCGATGAAGCCGCCGCCGCGCAGTTTGGCATACATGCCACCCTGACAGCGCTGCCCGATCTTGATCGACTCCCGCCGCGCGAGAGTGAAGGACAAGCTGACGAGGATGCGGTCATCCGGATCGATTGGATCGAGGTCGGGATAATCGGCAAACCGCACCGAGACTCCGAAGGCGTGCAGTTCATCGATGATGGACAGCGCTTCCGCATCGTTGCGCCCAAAGCGCTCGGCGTTTTCAGCCGCGACGCAGGAGAACTTGCCGGCGCGGGCATCATCGAGCATGCGCTGATAATCGTTGCGCTTGCCGGCAGAGCGTCCGCTCAGGTTATCGACATACGTCTCGTAGATCGGCAGGTCGGAGCGACCGAACAAATTGCGCTCGATGGCACTGCGCTGGCGCTCTTGGGAGAGCTTGGGATTCTGCGCGTCTTTGTCACTCGTGCGCAGGTAGCTTGCCCAGCCGGGCACGGGTGGGGCGGGTTTGGAACGGCGGTTACGGGGCATCGTCCTCTTCTCCTTTTGGATTGTCTTTACGATACGCCGGATCATCGCCGTCGTGTTTTTCGTCGTCGGTGTCGTGAGTGAATAGCGGCACATCCTCCGGTTCGGACAGCAGGTGCGCGACCCGCAGCAGCCGCGCGATGATGCGTTCTTCAGCGCTCATGCCGCGCTTCATCACGGTTCTCCGCCGTAACGGATCGTCAGCGCGATTGCTTCAATCGTATCGGCAATCCGTAACCGATATTTCCATTTATTGAACGTCTGCTGGGAGATTCCCAGCACCTCCGCCGCGCCTTCTTCGCTGCCTTGTTGACGGTACGCTTCAATCATGATTTGCTCAATGGTGGCGCGTCCGTGCTGCTGTTCGATGAGACGCATGGTCACTGTTTTGACGGTGTCCCGCATCGTGTCGATACCCTGAAATGGTAGACTTTGGTGTCACTATAATGCAGGTTTGCGACTCGTCAAGAGGGGAATATCAAGAATACTGAAAGTGTGTTTCGACACTTTCACTATGTTTTAGTAAACTGGGACATGCGATATTTAGGAAGTTGATAAAGAGGGAAAATCGATGACCGACGACGGCAAGAAAAAACTGGGCGAACGCATCCGACGCGCCCGGATGGACTCCGGGATTACGCAGAAGGCGCTGGCAGAAACGTTAGGGATGTCTCAGGGCGTGATCTCGAATGTTGAAAACGGTGTTTCGACGATTGACGCTCCTGATTTGCCGACGTGGGCAGCGGCGCTGAACAAACCAATTATGTTCTTTTTTCTCGATGAACCCCTCCCTCCCGAAGAACGCGCGCAGGCGATCCTCGATTTGCTTTCAGCGAAACAACGGGAGCGCGTGCTGGAGATGTTGGAGTTCATGGCGCTCGGCATGCGGTATAAAGGGAAACTGTAGTATTT
>JAPKMU010000588.1 GCA_026645745.1 Anaerolineae bacterium
GTTTGCGTGGCGATGCGCGCCGTCGCGGTTAGGTCAGGAGTCGGCGCGCTGGTACTCGTGCCGCCCATTTCCCGCGTGAACAGGACGAGCAGCATCACGCCGATCAACCCGCCGAGCAGAAGAATTCCTTTGGCAGACGGCTTGTTTACAGGTTGGGTGACTTCAACGGGAGGCGCTTTCGCCGCCTGCTGCACACGCACGGGAGCACGCGCCCAGCGCGTCCCAATCGGCACAAGCGCCGCCTCGTCGTAGCGCTTGAGCAGCGCCCGCGCGATCTTCCACTCCTTGATGTCGCTGCCTTCCGCGCCCGCTGCCTTGATCTCGCGGTCATACGCGGCGCGGTACGCCTTGCGCCGGTCGGTCGGCACGAGTTCCCACAAGGCGCGCACCTGCTCCAGCGTCATCGCGCGTAGTTCAGCCGGCGTGTGATAGGTCAGTTCGTCGGTCATTCGTCGTCCTCCGGGTTAGTCTAGAAACTTGGTAATGACGCCGACGCAAGTCGCATGACCATTTTCGCGGATGTATAATCCTGAGCCTATCTCCAGCGCGAGTGGTTTGACGAGGTCTATTTGGAGTTCGACATGTTCACCGGGAAGCAAACGCTCCAACCCGTCGGGCAACCGGATCGTGCCGTGAAGTTCGACGACCCCGAACCCCAGTAATGGGGAATCGCCCGTGTGGAACGTCTTGTGCTGACCGCCCTCGCTCTGTGCGATGTTGTATACGAGAGCGACCAATTTGGCGTGGGTTGTAAGCGTGCCCGGTTCAGCGAGCACCATCCCGCGCTCGACTTTGTCATGAGGTGTGCCGCTCAGAAGCACTTTTACCAGATCACCATCCCGCGCCGAATCGAGTGCCCTCCCAAAGCTTTCGATGCTGGCTGCGGTCACCCTCCGAAGCGCGTGACCCAATCCAAGCAGCTCGACTGCTTCCCCCAGTCTCAGCTGCCCTTGCCAAATCCGTCCCGTTACCACCGTACTCTCTTTGGCAGGAGACACCTCATCAATGGGCAATCGCAGAGGTTTCTCCCAAGCAGGTACAGGCGTGGGAATCCACTCATCGACTGCTTCTAGCAGCCTCAGAATCGGCTGATACTCCGGTGCATCCAGATCGGTACTCGCAGACTGGTACGCCAGCAGTGCTGAACCGCTCACCATCGGAGCGTTTTGGTACCCGTGTGCCTCCAACAGTTCAGTCACTTCCTGAGCCGCGAGTTCCGGGTCATTGACCAGATCGACTTTGTTCAGGAAAACGACCATCGCCCGAACACCGATCTGCCGCGCCACCGCGACCTGTTCGCGTGTTTCCGGCATCACCCCGTCGATGACGCTGACGACGAGGATCGCGCCATCCAACTGCGCCGCGCTACTGATCATGTTGAACAGGATGTCTCGATGCAGAGACATTTCCACATGGGTATAGCGGCGTTTTTCCGTTTCATACCAGATGAAGGAGATGGGGAACAGTCGGCTAAAAATGCCGCCACCTTCACCTTCACTCCACTGATGCTCAATAGCTTCCACCTTCTCCCACCACCTCGCCTTGTCCTTTAGCGCAAGGACTTTGGTGATCACGGAAGTGAGGGTGGTCTTGCCGTGCTTGACTTGACCGATAGTTCCGATTTGCGCGTAAGGTAAATTGGGCTTAAGCATCGTATCGCTCTCCGGCTTGGCTCCAACGAAAAGTACCCTGAGTTCGCAAGGCATATCGTTTATGACGGATGTCTTTATCATAGGGCATTTGTTCGTCGCTCATTCGTCCTCATCCGGGACGCTCACTTTGCCGTAGGCAATCAGGGTTTCCGGCAGCACGCGCGCCGCCGCTTCGAGGCGGTCGATCCGGCGTTCGGCTTCGGTGCGCGTGAATCCGGGGGACTGCCCCAACTCGAGGATCAGCCCTTCACGGGTGGACGGCGCGATTCCACCCGATGTTTTCACCTCACGGGCGATCTGTTCCCCGGCATCGGGTGATAACCCCGCCTTCGCCGCTTGATCCATGAACAAGCCGAAGCGCGCCAGATCGATGGTGACGGGTGGCTTGTTGTCGTCCAGCGGAGTCACGCCCACCGCCCGCGCCAATAAGGATGCGGTGGTGAGATAGTCCACACCCGCGCCGCCATTACTGCCGAGCAAGCGCAGCGCGTCGCCGATCACCCCCGCGATGTCCGCACTCCCCGATACCTTGAGCGATCCAATCCGTTCGAGGGAGTCTGCGCTGGATTGCAGCCGACTTGCCGCTTGCGTGACGGCTTC
>JAPKMU010000589.1 GCA_026645745.1 Anaerolineae bacterium
TCGCGTTAAACGCGAATTCTAACTCCACGCCTTTAAAACACTTCACGCCGCGCGCCAGTTTGCGGACGTGATACGTTTTGCCGTCGTCGCTTTCGCTGAGGTCGTTCATCGGGTCAATGCGCACGCGGATCACTTCTTCACAGCCATCCGGCTGCACATAAAAATAGATGCCCCGGTCGCCGGGAGCGCCCTTGGTGCCGCTCGATGCTGTGCTGCCTGTGCTGCCGAAAAGCCGCTTGAAGATATTCATAGGTTGGTGCTGCCTCCAGTACTTAACGAATCAAGGCTTTTATTCTACACCGACATACGCCGTAATCACCCCCAACTCAATTCAAACCTGACTAGCACGATACTCGTACAACTGTTCTACGAACTATTGTGCTACCATGAGAAGCACTTTGTTGGATTTCTGTAATGCCCTGTATGGCAGAAAGGAACGACATCCCATGTCGCGCCGTTATCGTTCTAAAACTGATCCGTCCGTCAAGGCGGCGTATGCTTTTATCAAGAGCTATCGCAAAGAGCACGGAGGGATTTCACCCTCCATTCGTGAGATTAGCAGCGCGTGTTATCTTTCCTTAAGCGCCGTGGTCAGTGTGTTAGAAGCGCTGGAGGCATGGGGGAAAATCTACCGTGAACCCGGCATCGCGCGCGGAATCCGCGTCTTGGATGAAGAATAGCTTTATGCGGCTTCAGGCAGTGAATCGCGCGAAAGACGCGGGAGCGTGCGGCGGCTTGCGCGCCACAGCGGCAGCGCGAACAGCGTCGTGAAGGCGATCATGTAGATCAAAAATGACTCGCCGCTCCGTTCAAGGAAAGGCGCGGTTGCGAATAAGGTGCTCGGCGCGTTGCCAAGCGCATGAACACCGACGACGAGAAACAAGTTCCCCGTCCGCAGATAGATCAGCGTATACAAAATGCCCCATCCAAACAGCATGAGCATGTCGATTCCGATTTCGAGCGTGCTCATGCCCAAATAAATCCGGTTGGGGATGTGCGACAGCGCAAATAAAAGCTGCGAGATCACGACCGATGCTGCCAACCGCAGCGCTGGACGTTCCGCGAACACGGTGAAGCGCAAATATAACTGGGGGAACAAAAATCCCCGGTAGGCGATCTCCTCAAACAAAGCACTGCCGAGGATTTGCGCCAACAGCCAACCGATCGCCTCGGTGCCGTTGGTGATCAGCAGGGGATGAAAGGCGATTTCGCCGTGATGCAAGAAGCCGATCCCCATATGAATAGATTGGGCAATCATCCAAATTTGCAGCGTATAGCCGAATGCCGCCGGAACATGCCGGACGATCAAGCCGATGTCATAGGGGCGCAGTCCACCGTACCGCCCGATCAAGAGCCAGATCAGCGCGCCGACGAGCAGCACATTGACGATCAATGATCCCGTAAATAACCCGCCCGTCGCGCTGGCAAGCGGCGTGAAGGCATTCCCGGCAAAAAAGATCAAGTTGATCAGCGCTGCTAAGGCAAAATGCGCCATGATGAAAGCAGGCAGGCTGATGCGATGGCTGGCGCGGATAGGTTCGACCACAGGCACTCGCCGACTAGGACACAAGGACTACACCTCTATTATAGCGAAAACAATGCAGCCTTCAGCCTGTCTTCCGACGAGCGAAAAAATGCGGTTTTCAAAAGGCGCAGACCCCGCTGGGAAACTTGTTAAAACCTGATGACTTGTTTTTCTTCCGAACTTGTGTATAGTGGTAGTTGTTATGCGGCTTCTTTGGGGCGATGTGCCCCACCGTATGGATGCTGCGGTTGGGCATCCACAAGCCAGCGCAGTTGGGTAACCCTTACCCCTCGTGACCTCCTCGCGTTGATCGGGTTATCTCCAGTGTGTGAAACGTACTACATGACATGCCTTTGAACCGTTGGGCGGGAAATGTGGTCGCTAGGCTGTAACAGACCGGCATTCCTCAGGAGGGAATACAAAATGGCGCAGCGCGTTCAGGGCAAAGTGAAGTGGTTTAACGGCGAAAAGGGCTATGGCTTCATCACCCGTGAAGGTGGTCCCGATTTGTTCGTTCACTACTCGGAAATTCAGGCGAGCGGCTACCGCACCCTCAACGAAGGCGATCTCGTTGAATTCGAGATCACCGACGGCAAGAAGGGCAAGCAGGCAAGCGCAGTTATCGTTCTGAAGAAGTAACGACGCCCACGCAATTATGCAAAAACCCGTGTCAGGTGACTGGCACGGGTTTTTTTGTTGCTCAAAACTTATTCCGGCAGCGCCACA
>JAPKMU010000058.1 GCA_026645745.1 Anaerolineae bacterium
ACGCGCATACCGCGTCACAGGTGAAGTCGTGCAGGGCGAACAGCGCGGGCGCAAGATTGGGTTTCCAACGGCAAATGTCGCCGTATGGGAAGACCTTGTAATTCCCGCAGCGGGAGTCTATGCGGGGTGGGCAATCCTCAACGGTGAGCGTCACATGGCGGTGACGAATGTTGGTTATCGCCCGACGTTTGCAGGGCAGGGGATGACCGTTGAAGTCCATCTGCTCGACTTTGACCGCTCGATTTACGGCGAAACACTGACCTTCACGTTTGAAAAGCGGCTGCGTAACGAGCAGAAATTCAGCGGAATCGACGCGCTGATCGCGCAGATTGCAATGGACTCGCAGGCGGCGCGGGAGTTTCTAACCTCCAACCCCGCCTGAGTGCTATTCTTCGTCTTTCGGGGGGCGATAGCCGAGCCGCGTCATCAGCTTGTCGTCTTTGCGCCAATCTTTGAGGACTTTCACGCGCAGATCGAGATAAACCCGCGCGCCGGTCGCGCGTTGAAGATCAGCCCGTGCTTCACTGCCGATTCGCTTGATCATCTCGCCGCCTTTGCCGATCACGATGCCTTTTTGAGAATCGCGCTCGACATAGATCACGGCGCTGACGTAATGCGTCCCGTCTTCGCGTTCCTGATAACTTTCAACGTCAACCGCGACCGCGTGCGGAATCTCTTGCTCGGTCAGGATCATGATCTTTTCGCGCACGGTTTCGCCCGCCAAAAAGCGGTTGTTCGCCTCGCTGATTTGATCGCGTGGGTAGTAGCGTGGACCCAACGGCAGACTTTCGATCAAATGCGTGATCAATCCTTCAACGTTTGTGCCTTCGGTTGCGCTGACCAGATGCGTCCGCGCATACGGGAACAAGTCCGCGCTGGCGACGATGTACGCGCTTCGCGTGCTTTCTTCAAGCAGGTCAGACTTATTGAGGACGACGATGACTGGCGTGTCGCCGCGCAGCGCCGCGATCCGCTCTGAGACGATGCGCTCGCCGTCGCTCGGCAGCTTGCTCACATCCATCACCACGAGGATCACATCAGCATCGCGCAGTGACGCTTCCGCATCTTTGACCATCACCTCACCGAGCTTGTGTTGGGGCGCATGCAGTCCCGGCGTATCAATGAAGATGATCTGCGCGGCGTCGGTGGTATAGATGCCGAGTTGACGCTTGCGTGTCGTCTGCGGCTTAGGGCTGACAATAGCGATCTTTTCGCCAATGATGCGATTAATCAGGGTGGATTTGCCCACGTTGGGGCGACCGACGACAGCAACCATGCCGGATCGGTGATCTTCCCCCCATGAATCATCAAATACGGTATCCAAATCGTTGGTCATAAAGCGGACTCCCATGCCGCCAAGGTGGTGAAGCGTGAGAGCGATTGTGTCAAACGCGGCGCGATCTCATGATCGGCGGGTGCAATCAATGCGGTTGGTTTGGCAATCGGCACAGTCGCTGAGGGCGAATCGTAAATCAGCACTTCGTATTGCAGGGCGAAATCCAATGTTTTGACATAGCGCATATCCTCGACCCCGTCATTACGGAATCCAAAAACCTCTGCGCGTGGATACAAGTTGCTCCCTTTGGTCAGGAACTCCCATGCTGCTTCACCCGTGAGGAATGTTCCGTAGTCAACCGCGACCAACCCCGGCACAATCGAGAGGTGCGGCTTGCCGAGAAAGCGAATCCCACAGCGCGCAATCAAATCGCCCGCTGCAATCAAACGGCATTCAGCCGAGGGATCGATGCCAATCAGCAGCGCCTCACGCGGCGGATCACCGAACCCGATGATCGCCCCTGTAACACGGTCTTCAGCGGGCTGCTGCTGAGGAACAGCGGATTTGCTCACGCGACTAGTGATGCCCCGATTCATCAGCGACGGTCACTGGATGCCCGTGATCGTCCGTTCCGGCAGGAAGCGCTTCGTGTGCGTGTCCATGCCCATCATCGATTGGCTTGGTGATGTCGTCGAAGTGCGTAAACGGACGGGTGACAGCCAGCCAACCGCCGACGCCGACCACGAAGGATGCCAACCCGCCAACGAGCAGCATACCGATCACATACGTGTTCGCGTCGGGCTGGATCACACCGACTGCGAGCGCCGTGATCATCAGGATCACACCTAAGCCCGCCACCATGGATAAGCCAAAGGTCAGGGGATGTGCGGTTTTGAAATTCTTATCGTTATACACAGAATCGCGCCTCTGCGTTTAGAAATTGCGCTACACTAAACATCAATTGTGCCGCTTACGGAGCGGCACGTCAACCCTACGTGCCTCATGAGGATGGAATGACGACCCGAATCTTATTGATACGACACGGCGAAACGGAATGGAACGCAACCGGACGTTGGCAGGGAATGGCTGATGTTCCCTTGAACAGCACCGGACAAATGCAAGCGGTGTCATTGGCGGAATATCTAAAGGAGCGCCCGATCAGCGCTGTCTATTCAAGCGATCTTCAGCGTGCCCTTCACACCGCACAGTTGATCGCTGCGCGTCACAACCTGTCTGTAGTGACGGATGCGCGTCTGCGCGAACTGAACTTGGGCGATCTGCAAGGGCTGACGCTGGAGGAGATCATCGAACGCTACCCGGAACAGGCGCACATCATGAAGAAGAATTATATGCAGTTCGTCGCCCCCAACGGCGAATCGCGCGTGATGCTGCAAAATCGCGCCTATGCAGCGTATTTGGATATTGTGTCCAAAAAGCACCGGGATGAAGTCGCGGTGATCTCGCATGGAGGGACGATCCGCTCGCTGCTGCTCAAGCTGTTTGAGGGGCATCACGAAGCCGGACACAGCCCACTTTCTAACACGTCGGTGACGATTATCGAGACGGACGGCGTGACACACACGCTCGCGGGGACGGCTTCGACGGATCATCTGGGCGAGATTGCGCCGGACGCAAACGCGAAATCTGACACGTTATGATGCACATATCCGTCACTTGCGGTTCAATCAAGCGGTGCTATGCTATACCCGCTCGTTGAGGCATTTTTCACAAATAGTAGGAGTACCAAACAGCATGGGACGCAGCAAAATTACGGTCGTTGGCGCTGGGAACGTCGGCGCTACATGCGCGCATTGGCTCGCCAGCCGTGAAGTTGGCGATGTGGTCTTGATTGATATCGCGGGCGATCCGCCCGGCAATATGGCAAAAGGCAAGGCGCTTGACCTCGCGGAGAGCTTCCCCGTTCTGCGTTACGATGTAGGCATCAGCGGCGGCGCGGACTATGCACTTACGGCGGGTTCTGAAGTTGTGGTGATTACAGCGGGTGTGCCGCGCCGCAAGAAGCCGGATGGCACGTTCCCCAGCCGCGATGAACTCGTACAGACGAATCAGGCGATTGTGGGTGATGTCGCCCGTCAAGTTGCCCAGCACTCCCCGAACGCGATCCTTGTGATCGTCAGTAACCCGCTCGATGCGATGTGCCATGTTGCGCTGCACGAAAGCGGCTTCCCGTCCAACCGCGTCGTCGGTATGGCGGGCGCGCTCGATACGGCGCGTTACAAGGCGTTTATTGCGATGGAACTCGGCGTGAGCGTCCGCGATGTGCATGGCATCGTATTGGGCGGTCATGGTGACGAGATGGTTCCGCTCCCGCGTCACACATCGGTTGCAGGTATCCCCGTGACTGAACTCATCCCGCAAGAAAAACTGGATGCGATCATCAACCGCACGCGCAAAGGCGGCGGTGAAATCGTCGGTTTGATCGGCGTGAGCGCGTGGTACGCGCCGGGTGCAGCAGCGGCGGAAATGGTCGAGGCGATTGTCCGCGATCAGAAGCGCGTGATCCCGTCGGCAGTCCTTCTTGAAGGACAGTATGGCTACAATGGGCTGTATATCGGCGTTCCGGCAGTGCTCGGCAAGGGCGGCGTCGAAAAAGTCCTTGAAATGCAGTTGAACGACGCTGAAAAGGCGATGCTCGAAGTCAGCGCGAATGCGGTGCGTTCGGTCGTTGGCGTTCTCGGCTACTAATCAATGGGGAGGGGAAACCCTCCCTTTTTGATTCAACAATCACACATAGATCACACGCCCCTCGGCGGCGCGTACCAGCCGATCCCAAATTGCTGCACCGAGTCCCTCACGGGGCAGTGAGCGGATCAGGATCACCGCGACATTTTTAGCATCAATGCGGCGGATACTGCCGAACAATCCCACCCCAATTTGCGCAAGATCATCACGGGAACCAATGCCGATCACCGTTGCGCGCGAATCGGCAAACAGCGCGGTTTCCTCATCCGGTGCGAGGATGCCGACGCGCTCCCCGTTCGCGGTGAACTCTGCCGCAAGCTGGCGAATATGTACATTCGCAGCGTTCGCGTCACCATCGATTAACATGAGACGGGCGTTCGGCGCGTAATGCTTGAGCATCTCGCCGGGTGACGCCGCCGCTTCTCCCGATTCCGCATCGATGTAGCGTTCGCGCGTTTGCACGTCGGGGATAATCTCTCTCAGCGCTTCGAGCGTGACTCCGCCGGGACGCAGCACCGTTGGCGCATCGAGCGTGAGATCGATCACGGTCGATTCTAAGCCGATCCGCGCCGCGCCGCCGTCAAGAATCACATCCACATGACCATCGAGGTCGTCCAAAACATGCGCGGCGGTTGTTGCGCTCGGTCGGCTGAACGTATTCGCGCTTGGTGCGGCAATCGGCACGCCCGCCGCCTCGATTAAGGCTTTGGCGACCGGATGACTTGGCATCCGCACGGCGACTGTTTCGCGTCCGGCGGACACAATCGAAGGAATGCGGTCGCTTCGTTTCAGGATCATCGTCAGCGCGCCTGCCCAGAAGCGATCCGCAAGTTGACGGGCAAGCATGGGGATTTCCACCGCGACCTGATCCAACTGTTCAATCGCGGCGATATGCACGATGATGGGGTCAGTCGTCGGACGCTGCTTGGCGGCGAAAATCCGCCCAACAGCCTCAATACGGGTCGCATCAGCACCCAAACCGTAAACGGTTTCGGTCGGGAACGCGACCAAGCGCCCATCGCGGATCGCGTTAGCAGCAACGGCGATGATTCCCGGCGCGGGATGCTCAGGATCAACGGGGAAAACGCGGGTGCGCGTGTTGTAGCGCATATTTAGCCTAACTGCGCCCCAAGAATGGCAGGATACCCGCGCAGAAATTCCGCCGCTGTGACCGCGCTTTTGCCCTCGATTTGCAGGCGAGTCGGTAGGTACAACCCGTCGCCTGTTCCAACGGCGAGCCGCCCTTCATGATCGATGACATTGCCCTCTGGTGCTGACCCGATTTCCGCTGCGCCGCTGATGACCTTCAAGAGTTTGCCTTCCCAAAAGGTGAATGTGCCGGGGCGCGGCGCGAAGGCGCGCACCCATCGTTCGATGGCGGCGGCGGGCTGCGTCCAGTCGAGTCTGCTTTCGGCTTTTTCGATGCGCGGCGCAATCGTCACCAGCGATTCGTCTTGCGGCATCGGCTGGATTGTACCGTCAAGATAGCCGGGAAGGGTTTCGATGAGCAGTTCTGCGCCGATTTGACTCAGCTTATCGTGCACTGAGCCGCCAGTATCATCCGACTCGATCAGGATGGCGCGTTTAGACAGCATCGCGCCGGTATCCAATCCCGCATCCATCTTCATGATTGTGACGCCTGTTTCGGCGTCTCCAGCACGGACAGCGGCTTGAATTGGCGCTGCGCCGCGCCAGCGCGGGAGCAGCGAGGCATGGACATTGATCGACCCGTGCGGCGGAATATCCAGCACGCTTTGGGGGAGGAGTTGCCCGAATGCCGCGACGATATAAACGTCAGGCTGCCACTGCTTGAGTTCTGCGACTGCTTCTGGGCGGCGGATTTTCTCCGGCTGAAATACGGGAATACCCGTTTCAAGCGCGACCTGCTTGACCGGAGACATTTGAATTTGACGACTGCGCCCCGCCGGACGATCCGGCTGCGTAACCACGCCGATCACGGTGTGGTGGGCGATCAACGCCTTGAGCGTGGGAACGGCGAAGTCCGGTGTTCCCATAAACACGATTTTTGCCATAGATGCGACTTGTCCCAGACGGGAAAATTCACGATAATAAGGTTCATTTTAATGGAAATAGAGCCGCTCTGTCGATGTCACCTTCCAAACGCTGGATCATTGCCCCCAAAGGGAATCCAGATTATCTGCGCCGCTACGCCGGAATCAGTCCGATATTGGCACAGGTGTTGTATAACCGAGGTTTCACCGAACCGCAGGCGGCAGCGCAGTTTTTACGCGCAGATGACTTACACGCCGGGGCACTGTTGAAGCTCAAACGCGGCAAGAGCGCGCACATCGACCGCGCGGTTGCCCGCATTCGATCCGCCATCAGCCGCAAAGAACTCATCATCGTATATGGCGACTTCGACGCCGACGGCGTGACTTCAACGGCGCTCTTGGTTCAAGCGCTGCGTTCGCTTGGCGCAGTCGTCAAACCGTACATTCCGCACCGTGTTGATGAGGGCTATGGGCTGAATGCCGAAGCGCTGCTCAAACTGGCGCGGGCAGGTGCGAAGCTCGTGATCACGGTGGACTGCGGCATACGCTCGGTTCAGGAGGTTGAGGACGGTAAAGCATACGGTCTCGACATCATCATCACCGATCACCACTCTATCGGACCCGATGTGCCGAATGCTTACGCGGTGATCAACCCTAAGCTGACCGATACCGAATACAGCGAACCGATGCTCGCCGGGGTAGGGGTGGCGTATCGTTTGGCGGAGGCGCTGATTACCGTTCACGCCCATAGTCCGAAGAACGGGATCAAGCCGGTTGATCCTGATGATCTGCTCGATCTGGTGGCAATCGGCACGGTTGCCGACCTTGCGCCGCTGAATTCGGTCGAAAATCGGGCGATGATCAAGCGCGGGCTGGCGATCATCAACGCCAACAAGCGCTTAGGGATCAATGCCTTGATCGAAGTGGCGCAGATGAAATCCGGCATGATTCGCGCTGAACACATCGGTTACACATTGGGACCGCGCATCAATGCCGCCGGACGACTCGCTTCTGCGATGCAAGCGTACTACTTACTTGCATCGACTGAGGACAAACAGGCGATTGAACTGGCGCAAGAACTCCAGAGCTTAAATACGCAGCGGCAGGAACTCACACGCAGTGCGCAAGAGATGATCCGCCAGCGCTTGATCGAACAGGGCAGCCTCGATACACCGCTGATCTTCGCCTCTGATGCAAGTTTTCAGCCGGGGATTGTCGGGTTAGTCGCCGGACGATTGACCGAAGAATTCTCGCGTCCGGCGGTTGTGATGGAAGAAGGCGCGAACGAAAGCCGCGCGTCATGCCGCAGTATTCCGCAGTTTGATATTACCCAAGCGCTCGACCAATGCGCGGCGCTGTTGGTGCGGCACGGCGGACATGCGCAAGCGGCGGGCTTCACCGTACTGAACGGCAATATCGCCGCGCTGCGCGAACGTTTGACCGCGATTGCTGAAGAAGCGCTTCTGGGTCAAGACTTGCGCCCGATGTTGGAAATTGACGCCGAACTCGAACCGCGTGATTTGAACCTGAGCCTTGCGGAAGAACTGACCCTGCTTGAGCCAACCGGGCACGGGAATCCTGTTCCGGTATTCATGACCAAAAACCTGAAAGTGATCGAGGCGCGAACGGTCGGTAAAGATGACCGCCATTTGAAGGTCAAATTTGCGCGCCCTGATGCCAGCCCGCTCGATGGAATCGGGTTTTCTTTGGGCGAATGGGCAGGACAGATGCCAAGCGTCGTGGACGTGGCGTATCAATTGGAGATCAATGAGTGGAACGGCAACCGATCAGCACAACTCGTCATACAGGATTTACGCCCAACAGGATCATCCGATTTGCCTTGAGTATGTTTGTGTGGCTGTTGTTCGGCAGCATGATCGTTACGGCGCAAGAAAGCGATACACCGTTTGGGGATCAAAACGTTTTTGGCGTGATCGAAGCGTTTTGGCTGCCAGAAGCCGCGTGCGAACTCGGCGCGGGTTGGGAGCGGATCATCTTCGATTGGGGTCAGCATCAGCCGGACGGCGCGGATAGCTGGAATACGCTTAATGTGGACGAACGGTGGCTCACAGCGGCGGCGGACTGCCAGCGCGAAGTTGTCGCAGTCGTCAAGAATACGCCCGCATGGGCGACCGATGGACTTCCCGGTGCGGGCGTTCCGCGCGGGTTGTATCTTCCGATTGATGATCCCGATAATCTGTGGGCGAACTTCATGCGGCGCGCGGCGGAGTTTTACGCCAGCCGGGGTGTTCACCGTTTCATCATTTGGAATGAACCAGATATCGAAGCCGGAACATACGGCTACGAATTTGAAGGTTCGCTCGAAGATTATGCGCGGCTGCTCAAAGTCGCGGCGCTGGCGGCTCGGCAGGGGAATCCTAACGCACAGATTCACATCGCGGGGACGACCTACTGGCACGACGTCAACGAGAACCGCCGTTTGTACGTGGATCGCCTTTTAGAAGTCATCGCGCAAGACCCGGAAGCGGCGGCGAACGGCTATTATTTTGATGCGGTCAACCTGCATATCTACTTTCGCACCGAGACGATCCCGCTGATCGTTGGTGCATTCCGCGAGATTTTAGAGCGCTACGGTTTAGGCGATAAATCAATTTGGATTGCTGAGACGAACGCTTCCCCAAACCTTGATCCACAGTGGTTAGTTGAGCGTCCGCAGTGGCAGATTACGCTGGAACAGCAGTCCGCGTTCATCATTCAAGCGGCGGCGCTTGGATTGGCAAGCGGCGCGGATCACATTGGTGTGTATAAATTCTTCGATTGGTCACTGCCGCCGGGCGCGGAGTCGTTCGGATTGATCCGCGCTGACGAGACGCGCCGACCGGCGTTCGAGTCGTGGCAAATGGTGATCGCTCAGATGAACGGCGTTACGCACGCGGAAGCGGTGCAATCACCCACGCTTACCGTCGTCCGCATGGAGCGTGATGACGGAAACACGGTGATCGCCGCATGGGCGCGCACTGCTGCTCCGGTGATGCTCCAGATCAGCGCGTCTGCCGAAACCGCCCACCTGATCGATCAACTTGGTGCTATCATCCCCGTGATCCCGGCGCAAAGCGGGTATACAATTCAGCTTTCCGGCGCAGTTTGTCATGAGCGCGACAACTGCCCGCGTGAGATTCCGGTCGGGGGAAACGTCACATTATTGGTGCAGCCAACGGGCGATTTTGAGGTGACGGACATCACCGGAACGCCCCTTCCTATTCGCTTTAGCCAGAATTAGAGGAGTCAGCATGTCGGAAAATCAAACACCGAAGCCGTTCAGCTACGGTGGACAAGCCGTGATCGAAGGGGTGATGATGCGCGGGGCGCACATCGCGGCAATCGCCGTCCGCAATCCGCAAGGCGAAATCGTGGTTCACGAACAGCCGCTTAACGCGACGTTGTATCGCGGTAAAATCGCCAAAACGCCGTTCTTGCGCGGATTGGTCGGCTTATGGGATGCACTCGGACTAGGGACGCGCGCCCTGCTTTGGTCGGCGGATATTGCGATTGAAGAAGAGGACGAGGCGAAGAAGAAAGAAGCCGCATCAGCACCTGTCGTCGAAAACGGCGTTAACGGTGCGGAGAAGATGCACCCCATCGACGTTACCCCGCAAGGCAGCACCATCGTTGAGATGAACCCGAATGACAAGCGTAAGTCGGTCTTTAACGGTCCGCTCGGTTGGGGAACGCTGGCGGTTTCGCTGGCGTTTGGGATCGGGATTTTCTTCTTAGTACCGACAACGGCGGCGAGCGGCATTGAGTCGCTGTTCAGCCTTCAAAGTTCGCCGTTCCTCGTCAACTTGATCGAAGGGATGATTCAGCTTCTGCTGATTGTTGGCTACATGTGGCTGATCGGTCATCTGCCCGATGTGAAGCGCCTTTTCGGGTATCACGGCGCGGAACACAAGACGATCAACGCTTATGAAGCAGGCGCAGAACTCACGCCGGAAGTGGTCGCCAAATATCCGATTGAACACCCGCGCTGCGGAACCGCCTTTTTGCTTACCGTCGCGTTTGTCGGCGTGCTGGTATTTTCGGTGCTCGGTCGCCCACCGTTCATCCTGTTGATCCTGTCGCGCTTAATCCTGATCCCGGTGATCGCCGGAATTGCCTACGAAGTGATTCGCTTCACCGCGAAGAATCTCAATAACCCGCTTGTTCGCATCATCGTGATCCCGAACTTAGCGCTTCAGCATCTCACGACGCGCCCACCGGATTTGACCATGATCGAAGTGGCGATTACGGCATTCAAGCGTGTATTGGCGGCAGAACAACGCGCTGACGGTATGCCAGCAGCGAGCGAACCTGCACCGTTCCCTGAACCCGCTGTTGGGGACTAAGTAAGCAAAAAAGAGCGCAAAGGGAACTCCTCTGCGCTCTTTTTGTTAGTTCCCCGGTGCGCACAACGCTTCACACGGGATTCCATCGCCGTCGCGGTCGAGACTGCGATTTCCCGCCGCGAGGCACGCTAACGCCTGCTCACAGGTCGAAAGCTGTGTGCAGCGCACCCCTTCACCCGGACACAAACCCGGATTCACAGCGGCGGGAACGGTTGGAAAAACCGTCTCTGGCGTGCTTGTCGCTGCGGCGGGTGCTTCAGGGAACAGCGGGATCGCGGCGGCACTGTGAACATAACCGATCTGCGGGTAGCCCGTCACGCGATACCACAGATCGTTGCCCATATCAACATCTTCACCATAAACAAATGCATCGACCATGATGCGCGAATCTGCCGTCAAGAACACGATTTCGGCGCAAGCACGATCAGGGCATTCGCGGAGCGATGTCGGCTGGCGCACGATAAACCACTGCGGATCGGTTTGAACAAGAGGAATCCTCGGTGTTGGCGATGCGGTTCCTGTCGGCGTCGGTGATGCCATCGCGGCAATGGTCACGTACAACACGGTGATCTGCGCTCGTGCGGTTGACAAAGCAGGATCAAGCGGTTGGTCTAAAGGCACTACTGTCTCGGTAGTGATCGTGCTCAACAGCGCGGGGGCTGTTTGTGTTGGCGCTGCTGTTTCGGTTGACGTCGGGATCGCCGTTTCGGTTTCGGTTGGGAGTGGGGTTGCTGTTGGCAGCTCGATAAGCGTCGGAATCAGCACGATCCGCATCGGTTCAGGCACGCAAGCCGGAATCGTGAAGAGCAGTGTGATGAATATCAGGATGCGGCGGTACATCACGGACTCGCTTAGGTCTCTCGATTTGCGCGACTATACCGCCTCTATTATTGCCTTGCAATACGTGTTATTTTTGCTCGTCCGCCATGCGTTTGAGTTCATACAGCCGCGTGAGGGCTTCAATCGGGCTGAGTTCATTCACATCTAGCCCGCGCAGCAGAGACAGCGCTGGATGCGGTGCGTCGTCGAACATTGCCAGTTGAGATGGATTGTGTTTCTTCTTCTTCGCGGTGGGCAGTTCAAACGTGCTGCCCGCGTCCTCAAGTTCCTTCAAGATTTGCCGTGCACGGTCGATCACGGGGCGGGGCATCCCGGCAAGTTGAGCGACATGGACACCGTAGCTGCGATCTGCGCCGCCGGGGACGACTTTGTGTAAGAAGACGATTTCTTCACCGCGTTCGGTGACCGCGACGTTGTAATTGCGCGTGCGCGGCAGCACGTCGGGCAGGTTCGTGAGTTCGTGATAATGCGTCGCAAACAGGGTGCGGCAGTTCAGGCGCGGATTGTTGTGCAAATACTCGACGACGGCACGCGCGATTGCCAGCCCGTCATACGTCGATGTGCCGCGTCCAATTTCGTCCAAAATCAGCAGGCTGCGCCGTGTGCTTGCGGATAAAATGCGCGCTGTTTCGATCATTTCGACCATAAACGTGCTGTAACCCGCGTGAACTTCGTCTTGCGCGCCAATGCGGGCGAAAATGCGATCCACCACGCCGATGGTCGCTTCGTCTGCGGGAACAAACGATCCGATTTGTGCCATCAGCGTGATCAGCGCCACTTGGCGGATATACGTCGATTTGCCCGCCATATTCGGTCCAGTGATCACATGAACACGCGACATGCTGTCGAAATGCGTGTCGTTTGGTACATAGCGTGTGCCGCTTTCAAGCATGCGTTCGACCACTGGATGACGACCATCCTTGATCACGAGGAGATCGTCGTCAGTTAGGATGGGGCGGGTGTAGCTCTCACGCGCCGCCACATCTGCCATTGACGTAAACGCATCCAAATGCGCGATCATGCGCGCGGTACTGAGCAGGCGTTCACCATCGCGGCTCAATGCGCTGCACAATTCACCAAACAACCGCCGCTCAACCGCAAGAATCTGTTCCTCGGCGTTGAGGACAAGCGTTTCGTACTCTTTTAGCTCCGGCGTGATGAAGCGTTCCGCATTGACCAACGTTTGCTTACGGACGTAATCCGATGGCACGCGATCCACATTCGCATTGCTGACTTCGATGTAGTAGCCGAATACCTTGTTGAATCCAATCTTGAGCGAGGCAATTCCTGTGCGTTTGCGTTCATACGGTTCAAGATTGGCGATCCATTCGCGCGCGTCACGGGTGGCGTGCAGAATCTCATCCAATTCTTCCGAGTATCCCGGACGGATGATCCCCGTGTCGTTGAGAGTTGCGGGTGGGTCTTCAGCGATGGCGCGCCCCACATGATCGATCACGCCGTCGCACGGGTCGAGCCGATCCGCGATGGCGCGGAGTGCGGGAATCTGATGAATCAGCGCGGTCAGCCCCGGTACGATCTCAAGGCTTTGACGCAGCGCTAGCAGATCACGCGGACCTGCTTTGCCGATCATCAAGCGGTTGCTGAGGCGCTCAAGATCGCTCACGCCCTTTAAATGGGTGCGGATTTCTGCGCGAAGCACTTCATCACCGACCAACGCTTCTACCGCGTCAAGGCGAGCATTCAGGCGTTTGACATCAAGCAGCGGTTGATTCACCCACGAACGGAGCAGACGCGCGCCCATCGCTGTCACAGTGCGATCCAGAATACCGAGTAAGCTCCCCTGTGCCTTGCGGCTGCGAATCGTCTCCGTCAGTTCCAGATTCCGCCGCGTGAACTGATCCAGCACCATGAACGCGGCGGTCGAATACGGGCGTACCGTCGTCAACTGCACCAGACTCGACTTTTTGGTATCGCGCAAATACTGGAGCATCGCACCCGCCGCACAGATCGCAAACGGCATCTCCGAAATGCCGAATCCGTCCAGAGTCTTGACGTTGAAATGATCGCGCATGACCGTTTTGGCGGTCGCGTGTTCAAAACGCCAATCCTGCACCGGCGTGATGTGAATGCCCGCCGGAAACGTGACGCCGCGCTCCGTCCATGTTTGGGGCAGCAAGACTTCGCTTGGCTGAAGGCGTGCGAGTTCTTCCAAGACCTGAACGGCGGGGTTTTCGCCGTCAAGCTGCGTCACCGAAAACTCCCCGGTTGTGATGTCGCTGTATGATAAACCTACCGCCGTCCAAACGCCGGAAGCGTCGGCAAACGGAAACAGCGCCAGCAGATAATTCGGCTTGTCGTCGGACAAAAGCTCTGGCTCAAGGATTGTGCCGGGGGTGATCACCCGCGTGACCTCACGTTCGACCAAGCCACGCCCATTGGGTTCGGTGACTTGTTCGCATACGGCAACGTGATAGCCTTTTTCGATCAACCGGGCGATGTAATTCTCAACCGCGTGATGAGGAACGCCCGCCATTGGGATGCGGGTATCTTTGCTGACCGGTCGGCTGGTCAGAACGAGATCAAGCTCGCGCGCGGCAGTCTGCGCATCTTCATCAAACGTCTCGTAAAAGTCACCAAGCCGGAACAGCAAAATACATTCAGGATATTCGCGCTTTATGTCCAAATACTGCTGACGCAGCGGTGTAAGCTGAGACATTTCGAGTATACTCTTGCCGATAACCCGGACAGTAATTAGGGTACGAACACATATTCTAGCGCGCCCCGTCAGGCGCATCAATGAGAAGTGAGGTCTTGAGCATGGCGAAATCCGTGATCATCGGTGTAGATCTAGGCGGCACACGGCTTCGGGCGGCGAAGTTGGACGAACGGCTGAACGTGTTAGAACGTGACGAAGTGCTAACACATGGAGACGAGAATTCTGGACTCACGCCTGAAGCCATAAAAGATGCCACGCTGGAGCGGATGCGAGAACTGATCGCACGTATGCTGCCGACCGATGGAACGCCAGTCCTTGGTATCGGCGTAAGTGCGCCGGGTCCATCGAACCCCAAAACGGGTATGGTTGTCGCGCCGCCGAACCTGAAAGGCTGGCATAACGTCCCGTTGGTGAAATTCTTGCAAAGTCATTTTAACGTACCGACCTACTTAGGCAACGATGCGAACGTCGCGGCGCTGGCGGAAGTCGTGCGCGGTGCGGCAAAGGGCGCGCGTGATGCGATCTTCATCACCGTCAGCACGGGGATCGGCGGCGGTGTGATCATCGACGGTAAAATGCTGCTTGGAACCGAAGGACTCGGCGCGGAACTTGGGCACATTATTATGATCGTCGATGGCAAGGTGTCCTCGTTGGAAAAAGAGGCAGCAGGTCCGGCGCTCGCACGCCATCTTCGCGCCCGTATTGAAGCCGGTGAAAGTTCGATTGCGCTTGATTATTGCAATGGTGATGTGACGCAGATCAGCGGCGGTACGGTTGGAAAAGCGGCGCAAGCAGGGGATCGATTGGCGCTGGAAGTGGTCGCACGGGCGGGGCATATCCTTGGATTGGGGATGGTCAGCTTCTTGCACATCTTTAATCCGGAGATTTTGGTATTTGGCGGCGGTGTGAGCAACCTCGGTGATCTGCTCTTCAAGCCGATGCGTGAAGCGATCCAAACCTACTCGTTGGATTCATCGTATTGGCAAAACC
The DNA here is from genome assembly GCA_026645745.1 of Anaerolineae bacterium. Taxonomy (GTDB): domain Bacteria; phylum Chloroflexota; class Anaerolineae; order Aggregatilineales; family Phototrophicaceae; genus Flexifilum. Next base: position 14,842 of record JAPKMU010000058.1, read on the forward strand.
TTCGCATCGAACCCGCAGCGCTGGGCGATAATGTCAGCTTGGTAGGGGCGGGCGCACTCGTGGTTACACAGGGCGGCGTTGAGGATGTGCGCCATGTTGTTGAGGAACTCGGCTGAGATTCATTTCTGGCATAAATCTGATGCAAATCTATGACGTGCATGATTCAATGGGACAAGGGTTGCCCGACGAGGCATGAGCCATGCTAACGTTAATAGATTTTCGCGTCCGCCAGCGGGATTTCTTGCTCGAAATCGCCCGCGCTATCACCGAACAACTCGACCTCACTGAGGTTCTCAAACGAGTCCTCCATGCGTCTGTCGTGATGTTAAGCGGCACTGTTGGCGTTGTTGCGCTGCGTGATCCCAATGGTACGTATCGTGTGCGCGCTACGATGGGCATTGATTCGGCGCAAGTTCCCCAACTCAATGAGCAGTTCCGCGACTTGATCGCCACACTGAACGATAATTTTGATTACGATGTTCTGAATTCGAAACTCGGTGAAATGGCGGCGATGCTGGATGGACGACTGCGCCAATCGTTCGCGCTGCCCTTGATTTTCGCGGAAGAACCGTTGGGAATGTTGATCATCTTTCGCGCTTTTCGGGGCGGCGCAACGCCTGACGATGTTCAAGTGCTGCAAAGTTTCGCTGATCAAGCCGCGATTGCCGTACATAACGCTCAAATGTACGAACGCATGGAACATGAACGCCGGCGGTTAGCGGCGATCTTGCAGCACAGCGCCGACGGCGTGATGATCCTCGACGCCCATCTCACCGTGACGAGTTTCAACCGTGCATTGGAGCGGTTGACGGCTTGGCGCGCCCAAGATGCGATCGGAAAGACGCAGGACGAGGTGATCACATGGGCGCACGTCAAGAATCCTGATCTGCGTGAGGCGCTGGATAACGGGTGGGCATCAACCGGAGAGCAGGAAACCGCGCAAACGCTTTACGTCGAAGGTGATCTCATCCGCCGCGATGGATTGACACAAAGTGTCGCTATTTTGTACGCGCCGCTGTACTCTGCCAGCGGACAGCTGACAAATATCATTGCCAATGTGCGCGATATTACCAATTTCCGGCAGGCACAAGAGATGCAAAATACATTCATCTCAACGGTGTCACACGAACTCAAGACGCCTGTTGCGTTGATCAAAGGACATGCGGCGACTTTGCGGCGCGATGACGTTACATGGACGGATGAGATTGTGCGCGAATACTCGACCGTCATCGAGGAGGAGTCCGATCGGTTAACTGAACTGATTGAGAATCTGCTGACCGCCAGTCGTTTGCAAGCCGATCATCGCCTTCCGTTAAATATGGGGGATGTGCGTCTTGATGAGCTGGCTGCCCGTGCCGTTGAGCGCTTCAATACACAGACAAGCGCGCACAATTTTGTGCTTGAATTTCCGCCGGATTTTCCAGTTGTACCCGGCGATGCCGTCCGCCTGCGGCAGGTTGTCGATAATTTGCTTGGGAATGCAATCAAATATTCCCCGGATGGCGGCAAAATCACGGTGGGTGGGTTGGCAGACACTACCGAGGTGACGCTGTTTGTGAAAGATGAAGGTATCGGGATCAAGGAGAGCGATCAAGAGCGTGTCTTTGATCGTTTCTACCGTGTCGAAGACAAACTCAGCCGCCGCACGCAGGGCACAGGACTTGGCTTGTATCTCGCCAAAGCGGTTATTGAGGCACATGGGGGTCGAATTTGGGTTTCGAGTGAACCCGGTCACGGTTCGACATTTGCTTTCAGTCTTCCCGTCCTGTAAAGGACGAGTCTTCCCCTCAAGTTTGAGATGGGCAAGGCGTGATCTTGCCCCTAGAATAGTGCCATACCTACAGATTAAGGAATGCCCATGTCCGCGAGAAACGTGCAGGTGCAGTGCCCAAATTGTCGCAATACGGTCGGGGCAATCGTCCGCTCGATTGTCGATCCGCAAGAAGACCCGGAAGGGAAGCTCCAACTGCTTTCAAACACGTTGAACGTCACTCGCTGCCCGAACTGCGGCGCACCGATCACGCTCTCGTCCCCGATCCTCTATCATGATCACACGAAAGAACTCTTAGTTTCTTACGTGCCAATGGAACTGAATATGCCGCGTGATCAAGCGGATCGCACGGTTGGCGCGCTCCTTAAGGAACTCACGGCACGTGTGCCGAAAGATCAGATCAAGGGCTATTTCTTTCAGCCCAAACAGGCGCTCACGATGCAGGGCTTGATCGAGATGGTTTTGGCTGCGGACGGCGTCACCAAAGAAATGCTCGAAGAACAGCGCGAGCGCGCACGACTCGCGGAACAGATGATTCAAGCATCTGATGAAGAACTCGCGGCGTTGGTGCAGCAGCATGACGCGCAGTTGGACGCGCAGTTCTTCCAAACGATGACTATGATGGCGCAGCGGTTTGCTCAGGAAGGGCGGACGGATCTCGCTGGACATATTCTGCAAACCCAACAAGAAGCATTGGCGCTGTCCACCTTCGGCAAGACTTTGATCGAGGAACGACGGCTGCAAGAACAGGTTGTCGCAGAAGTGGCACAAGATGTACAGGCATTGGGCGAAAGCGGCGGTGTCACACGCGAAGCATTCCTTGACATGGCGATTCGTTACGGCGGCGACGATCAACGGCTTCAAGCGCTTGTCGGTTTGGCGCGTCCGGCATTCGATCAGCAGTTCTTCTCGGATTTGGCAACCCGCACCAGCCTTGCGCCTAAGAGCCAACGGTATCTGTACGAAGAACTACGCGACAAGCTGATGAAATTGACGGCGGTCATTGATCAACAAGCGCAGCAGGCACTTCAGCAAGCGGCGAGTTTCCTGCGGGCGCTGCTTTCCAGCCCGAATCCGGATCAACTGCTTGCCGCGAACATGGATATGCTCGACGACACGTTTATGGCGGTCTTGCAGGCGAACCTTCAGGAAGCCGAAAAGACAGGCGATGCCGCGATTCAACAGCGCTTGCAAGACGTGTATCAGCGCGTTGTGAATGCGCTCCGCCAGACGATGCAGCCCGAACTGCGTTTCCTGAACGATTTACTGTCGCTGCCGGATGATGAACAGGCAAAAGCAGAAATGGTGCGGGGCGCGCGGAACTTCGGTCCGCAGATGATTGAAATGATCGATGCTGTGCATCATATTCTCAGCGAACGCGGCGAATCGCGGCTGTTGAGTCGCCTGACGATGCTGCGCGAGGCGGCGGTCAACGCGCTGCGTTAAGCGGCATCAATGTGGGGCATGGGTGAAAAAAGGTGGGGGCACCCCCGCCTTTTTTGCATTCCGCTTCACAGTCTTATTGCCTACGGATTCCCTATGGAACCCGTATGGTCTGGAAATGTGTCTCATGATCGTGTAATCTACCGACCTGATTCTGTTCGGCTTCCGCCGATGTTTTGCCTTGTTGGTTGTCCGAACGCGAGACGTTTAACAAAAGAGGTTTATCACGTATGCATGATATGGCACATCGCACGCGGCTCAATGCCCGTCGCTCCTTGGGTCTGATCGTTGGCATGACAGCGCTGTTCGCACTGTTTGCTGTGACCCTAAGCATCCCCTCCGGCGTAGAAGCCCAGCAGGCTTCGCCGACTTTTACGCCCGCTGATCCATTGACTCAGGCGTTCAACATGGTTCGCGCTGCCATCGAAGAAAAGCACAGCACAGACCTTTCGCTGGTCACACGCTGGGAGTTTGCGGAAAGCGAATTTCCTAACACGATCACGAGCTGCGTTGACTTAGGTGAAGACGAACAACCGATCAACCTGTATTGGGGATGGCGCTTCGTCATCGTCTCGTTGAGCAACCAGACTTACGAAGGGCGTGCCAGTTTTGACCGCTCGATTATCATCGCGTGTGACCGCGTTGAAGCGCCGATTTCGCAGCCGACCGCTGCGCCGAACGTTGATCCGAACCTGCCCGCGCCCGTCGCGGGGAGCGGTGCGACGGGCGCTTTTGAGTTGGGCGGACATGTGATGGAGCTGAATGCCAACACCATCAGCTTGGCGAACCGTGCTGGAATGCGTTGGGTGAAGTACCAACTGCGCTATACGCTGGGTCAAGACCCCAGCAGCGCCGCCAGCCTGATCAACGGAGCGCATGCTGCTGGTTTCAAGATTCTGTTGGGCATCGTCGGCAGCCCGTCAGAACTCGGCGCGAGCTTTGACAGCTACATTCAGAGCTATGCGACATTCGTTGCCGGTGTCGCTCGGTTAGGCGCAGATGCAATCGAAGTGTGGAACGAGCCGAACATCGACCGTGAATGGCCCGCCGGACAAATCAACGGCGCAAACTACACACGCTTGCTCGCAGCGGCTTTCAACGCGATTAAGTCATCTGGCGCTACGACGATGGTGATCAGCGGCGCGCCTGCTCCGACCGGTTTCTTCGGTACGGCGGGCTGCGGATCGGGCGGCTGCAATGATGATACCTTCATGCAGCAGATGGCACAGGCAGGCGCGGCGAGTTATATGGACTGCGTCGGTTTGCACTACAACGAAGGCATCATCGCGCCGAGCCAGAACAGCGGTGATCCGCGCGGGGGTTACCCGACGTACTTCTTCAGCTCGATGACCGCGCGCGGCTACAATCCGTTCAGCCGTCCGGTGTGCTACACCGAACTTGGTTATCTGTCGCCGGAAGGTTTCTCATCACCACTTCCTGCCTCGTTCGCGTGGGCAGCAAACACCAGTGTCGCTGAACATGCGGCATGGTTGGCTGAAGCCGCGTCGATTGCGGCACAGTCCGGTCGCGTCCGCTTGATGATTGTTTGGAACGTGGACTTCCCGTTCTAT
>JAPKMU010000590.1 GCA_026645745.1 Anaerolineae bacterium
CTCACCCGCTCCCAGCTCCTCTACCGCCTCGCCAAGCATTTCAGCCTCAGCGAAGCAGAGGCGCAGCACATGAGCGGCTCGCAGTTCACGCTCGTCTCTCGCGTGGCATGGTGTGATGTCTACTTCTGCAAGGCGGGCTTCGTTGCTAAAACCCAGCACCCCACCGACTCCATGAGCGATACCTTCCGCATTACGCCCCTCGGTGTGCGCGAACTCAACCGCCGCCCTGACAAGATCACCGTCGGCTATCTGCAAAGCTTCTACCGGGGCAAGGTTCAGCGCGGCGCAGGCTCGGACGACTCCACCAGCGATGCTGAACTCCTCCTCTCGGAGCGTTTTGAATCCCTACCCGATCCGTTTATGGTCTTCCACTCGGTCAAGTGGATCGCCCGCAAAGACGGCACAATTGGCGAGATCGACTTCCTCATCGCCCACCCGGATCACGGCGTCATCGTGCTGGAGGTCAAGGGCGGGGTGATCACGCTCAACGCGGGCAAGTGGTACAGCACCAGCGCGGGTGGTCGCACCAACGAAATCAAAGACCCGTGCTCACAGGCGGATCGCAGCCGCCGCGCCCTCGCGGACTGGCTGGCGGACGATCCGCGCACCAAAGGCATCGCATACGCGCTCTTTCCCGCCGTTGCCCTTCCCGATTCGCAGGTGTCCGCGCATCTCCGCCCGGATTGCCCGCAGGACATCTTCATCGACATCACCCACTTGGATCAGCTTGAAGCGTGGCTGCTCCACATCTTCGCCTATTGGAAAAAGCATGCTGACCAGAAAAATCAGCGTATGGATGGCAAGCGTGCTGTCGAAGCACTGGTTAAGCTGATCGTGCCGACACGCCGTTTGCAGCCGCGCATCGTCGAGTTGTTCGCCCAAGAGCAGAAGCAGATCGAAGAACTCACGCGGGAGCAGTTCAAGATTCTCAAGGTGCTGCGCTACCAACGCCGCGCGATCATCATGGGCGGCGCGGGTACGGGGAAAACCCTGCTCGCGATTGAGAAAGCCTCACAGCTTGCCGAAAGCGGCTTGCGCGTGCTGTTCCTGTGTTACAACCGCAACCTCTCCGAGTGGATCGCCTCGCGCTTCACCGGCACGGGTGTGAGCGTGTACACGTTTCACGGCTTTGTCGGGCATCTGGTGCAGAAAGCACGTCTGCCGCGTGCCCACTTCCGCGATGACGATGATTTCACCGCCCAAGCCCCCGATCTGCTGATCGACGCGGCGGGGATACTTCATGCTCCCGGCGGTGATCTGAGTCTGCTCTACGACGCGATTATCGTGGACGAGGCGCAGGACTTTCAAGACACATGGTGGATTGGTCTGCTGGAATGCCTCAAGGATAAGAACACGGGGATTTTCTACGTCTTCGGCGATAACAACCAGCGCATCTTTCAGCAGTTGGGCGATATCCCGATTGAGGGGGAACCGCTGATCCTAGACGAGAATCTCCGCAACACCAAGCATATTCACGAAGTGCTGCGGCTGTATTCCCGCGATGCCGAAGCCGCGTGTGTCGGTCCACAAGGTCGCCCGGTTGAAATCGTCCCTGCTACTGATCCCGCCGCCGAACGGCGCGAACTTCAGCGCGTACTCCATCGGCTGGTGAATGAGGAGGGTATCCCCATTGAGGAGATCATCATCCTTACGCCTGCCGGGGAGAAGCGCAGCCAATGGAAGAAAGATGACCAGCTTGGAAACTTCATCCTCACATGGGATTTGGATACGGAAATGTCCCTCGCGGCGCGGGTCTGCACGATTTACAGCTATAAAGGGTTAGAGAGCGCTGTCGTGATCCTCACCGAACTCCACGCGCTGCGCCCGGAAATCCGCGATCAACTCCTGTATGTGGCACTTTCGCGGGCGCGTCATCACGCGGTGGTGATCGGGGCACTTCCTCCACCGGAAGCGGACGCAGAGTAGGAGGCGGCACTCGCGCACCGCCTCCCGAGCGACGACTAGAACGGGATCGCACCATCGCCTTCGCTGGAACCGTTGTCGCCGTTCTCGGCGCGGTCGAGCAGGACGAGGCGGTTGGCATCGATGTCGAGGCTCGGCTGCGGCGTGCCGCCCTGATCCGTCCATGCGTTCAGACGCAGCCAGTCACTGGAGGCTTGGATCAGGCTGCCCTTCTTGACGTACTGCTGCGCGATCTCTGCTAGGCGGTTCCAACAGCTGACGCGAACCCACAACGTTTGTTTTTCGCCGGCGCGG
>JAPKMU010000591.1 GCA_026645745.1 Anaerolineae bacterium
GCCTCATGGTTCGCCGGGTTTCCTGAGTGGATTCCCGAAAGTGCGGGTGATATTCCCGACTGGGTTATGGAACGGTTGATGCGCGAACCGGAAGAATAGCCGTCGCAGTTTTGTGATTTGGATACAGGCTGTCTCAGCAGTGAGACAGCCTTTTTTCTTTGTGATTCATGCCGGTAATCCCCGTCATACTGTTAAATAACACTTGTAAACCACAGAGTTTACAAAGAATTTCACCTGCCTCCAGAATTTTATTACATTCGTAATGACAATGAGCATTAAGCGCATGATGCGCGGTTGAGACTTCGCAGCACAATCACAATGGAGACAGCAGTCATGAACAGCAAGCGCATACGATTCGTTTCTATCCTTTTGACTGCCGCGCTGATCCTGCCCGGATCGGTATTGGCACAGCAGCCCGGCGGCGGCAGTCGCCCATCACCGAGTATGTCCGGCGGGAGCGCAGGGGGTCCCGGCATGTCCGGCGCGGGAATGACGGGCGGCGGTGCGTCCCGCAGTGGAAGTATGCCATCTGGTGGTGGACTTCCCTCAGGCGGCGGCAGCGGACTTCCGTCGGGCGGTGGAACGGGTGAACGTCCTCAGATCGGCTCAGGCGCTGGCAGCGGGCTGCCCTCCGGCAGCGGGACAGGCGAACGCCCCGAAGGCAGCGCTTTCAGCGGGTTCAGCGGCTTCAGCAGCGATGGTGAAGGGCTTGCAGGACGCTTTGGCGAACGCGGATCAGGCACACTGCCGATTGAGCTTCCCTTCAGTGCAGAAGGCGGTTGGATGGATCAATTCAGCGCGGGCGGATTCGGATCACGCGGGCGCGGCGGCGCTGAGGGTGAAGAACCCCCGAACGGCGGCGTTTTTGACGCGAATACGCGCCCGGACAGCCTGCCGACCGATATTCCTGAAGCCCCCGGCGCATACGAAGACTTGAGCGGTTTGGGCGAACTTCAGTCCGATACATGGACGGCGGTCGAAGAGGCGCTCATGGGTGCGAACGGCGAATATGCTGATCAGGTGACGCAAGCGGCGCAGGATGCTTATGATCAACTGTGGACGGATTATTACACAGCCGTCGATTACACGGCTCAGGTGTATTACGATACCGTCACCGCGACCGCCGATTATATGCTGCAAAGTTATTACGCAGCCGTCGACACCACCACACAGACAGTCGATTACTACCTCGCGTACTATGACCAGTACATGTACTACTGCTCACTTTATCCTTGGGACTGCTACAGCTACGCCTATGATGCGGTGACGTACACCTATTATTATGTTGGTGATGTCAGCAGCGCACCGACCGGAACGACGACCGTCGGGCAAGTGCCGACGAACGTCACGATCATGGTTGAGCCGCCGACTCCGTCCGCCGAAGCCTATGAAGCGATTGTCCTATTCGCCAATGATCAGCTTGGCGCGGTGGTTGAACCGCTGTACGCGGGAACGGTCACGGCGGAAATCGACCAGATGATCCAACTGCTGCCCGAAGAAATGCAGGCGTTCATGCTGAACTCGCTTGAGATCAGCGGTACGGAGTATTGGGGAATGCTCACCGGTGGGGCGGCGAGCGTCATGGTTGGCGACTGTGCGGGCTGTGTGGTGACAACCGACACCCTAAGTATGCAGCTTTCGAGCGCGTCGATGGGCGCATATGCGATCCGCGCCAGCGCCGCAGTGCCGACGACTGCAGAAGAAGCACTGCGCTTGATCACGACGGTATACCCGAAGCTGACCGGTTTGAGCTTCGCGCAGATTACGGATGTGGATGGGTTGGCATTCACGGCGACAACTGCCAGCCTCGGCACGGATGTGAATGGTCAGCCGATTTCGGCGGCGAAGGTCGTGTATGCAGGCGTGGTGAATGTGAACGGTGCGCCGTATGTGTATGCGATGGTCGCGGTGGGTGAAGGTTATGCCGATGTCTTTGTGAATTAACACGCATCGGCACATCTTACGGGATTTGACTCCGCACCATATACCGGTGCGGAGTCAGCCCGACAACCGCACGGAATTCACGGATTAAATGCGCTTGATCATAAAAGCCCAACTCAGCCGCAAGATATGCGCTTGAAGGTATGTTTCCTGCTTTGAGCTTCAGTCGAGCCGCCTCGACGCGTACCAAGCGCGCGTAATGCTTGGGCGTCATCCCTACCTGCACATGATATAAGCGCTCTAACTGCCGTTGGCTCACGGATAAATGATCCGCG
>JAPKMU010000592.1 GCA_026645745.1 Anaerolineae bacterium
CCCCCACCCCCTTGAAGGCTCGCTGACTAGCCCAGCAAGACTTCCAAGGAAAGTGTAGCACTCTTCCGCGAAGTCCTTGCCAGCACAGCGAATTGAACGGTTTTTGGGAGTCGAAAGGAAAGGCAAGTGACTCGCGTTTTCGTATTCACAAACCATAAGGGCGGCGTCGGAAAATCGACGTCCGCGACGAACTGCGCTTTGGGGATGGTCGGCATGTTTCGCAAGCACGGTGCGCCCAACAGCCGTGTACTGCTGATTGACACCGACAGCCAAGCACACGCCACACTCGTGACCACCGGGCGCAACAACTACGGTGCGAACGACAGCCTCTACGCGGTGCTGACTGCCGAACGCGAAAAAGCGTCGCAGCTTCTGCTCGACATCGTACAGCCCTCGACATGGGATGCTGATCTGCATGTGCTCCCCGCCTCTCCCCTGCTGGAAGCGGCAGAACGGGAGTTGTTCGGGGCGGCAGGCGCGCCGTACCGTCTCGCTGATCCACTTAATCAAGTGGCGGGCGAATACGGTGCGGTCGTCATCGACACCCGTCCCTCGTTTTCGCTCCTCACGGAAGCCGCGTTGATTTCTTCAACGGATGCGATTATTCCAGTCGAACCGCGCTACTTGGAGACGGTCGGGTTGATGAGCGTGATCAGCAAGATCAACGCGATCCGGGACGGTTGGCGGCACCCCAATCTGCATGTCAGCGGCATCGTCGTGACGAAAATGGGCGCGCGTATTCGCGGACACAATCACCTGCTTGATCAGCTCCAACAGCATCCCACCCTCGGCAAACTGGTACTTGGAGTCATCCCCGCGAACGAAGCCGTCTCGTATGCCCATGTGAACCATCAGAGCATCTTCGCGTATGCGCCGCAGTCCGCCGCGAGCAAAGCATACGCGCAGTTGGTCGGCACGCTCGTTCGCTCGATGGCGCAGGAGCACGCATGATGCCAAAGAATCAATCGACCCGCATTGATGACCTGCTCGCCTCCGTCACGCCGGATATGGTGGCGATCGAAGGGATCACGGTTCCAAAGGATGACCGGGTGCGGGTTGAGCGTATCCTGCTCGACCTGCTCCGCCCCGATCCGGTGCAGCCCCGACGTGTATTGCCTGAACGCATCCACTTCGAGTTTCACAATCAGCGGCTTACGCCCAGTCAAGCCCTGCGCGAACTCGTGCAGATTGCTCAAGTGGCGGCGCGCCAGCGTGCGCGTCCGTTCCACAACGTGCTGGAACTTCTGCCAAATGGCGAAAGCGAAACTGAGGACGACACGCTTGGGGCATTCTCGCCAGAGGAGGTGCTGCTGCGTGATCTCGTCAACCTTGCGGTCACGATCCGGGATGACGGGCAGGTGAATCCGCTCACCGTGGTCGATATCTCGCAGGGCGTGACCCGGATGTATCGCATCGAAACCGGTGAACGCCGCTATTGGGCAACGTGGCTGCTGCGCGACTTCATCCACGCTTCGAGCAGTGATGGCAGGGTGCCGTGCATCGTTATACCTGAGCAGAAAAGCTCGGTGTTTCGGCAGGCGCGGGAGAACACCGCTCGTACTGGATTATCGGCAGTGGCGATGGCACGGCAGGCGGCGCTGCTTCTGCTCACAGTACATGGTTACGAGATTCCCGCTTACCCGATTGGGAATGACTACTACCGGGAAGCGCTCAATTTGGATCTGCGCGGTAAGCGAGAGCATACCGACGCGATCATGTCAGCGATGGGCGGGATCGGCAGGATGCACTTTAGCCGCTACAAAGCGCTGCTCAATCTCTCCGATGAAGCAATGGAAATTGCCGATCGGCATCAGCTTGACGAGGGACGCTTGCGCTACGTCGTGCAGCTTCCAGTTGAAGAACACGCCGAAATGCTGATGCAGATCATCAATCTTGGGCTGACCACTCGCCAAGTAAAAGAAATCTGCGAGCAGGGTGGGGTTCTCTCAGAAGATGAAGAACAGCCTAACACTTCAACGAAAGAACGACGCTTTGTGCGGTTGGTGCGCAGTCTGAATCTGGATACGCCCGAACAGCTCGCACAGGCATTCCTAAACGAAGAAAAGAGTGCATCACTGGCGCGCGCACGCATTCGCACGATGTTGGAGTTTCTGGTTGCCGCGCAGCGCTGCATTCCGGAGGAGTGAAATTGTAACCACGTGGTTACATTTCGAGGTGATGTGATGAAACGAGCACGCGCCCCA
>JAPKMU010000593.1 GCA_026645745.1 Anaerolineae bacterium
GAAAAATACAGGCACAAAAAAACGATCTTGTGCCCAGTTTTGTACAACCACTTGTGTTTCGGTGTCTTGCACTTCATACATGTGGAGTATCGGGTCTAAAAGCAGTCGATATGAACCATCGCCATTCAAAAGTGGGAGCGGCGCTTGCTCAATGACGTAACGGTGTTCTATATCTCGCGAGAGAACACAACCGCGAGTTCTACAATACGGAACCACTGTCCGTGTCGTGGTTCCAGTCGCCAATTCCCACTCCGTCACAATTGATGGGTTTGTCTCTTGTGTGGATGTAATGATCTGGAGTCGTGCACTGTCTTCGCTCCATGTCACGCGCTGGATAGCACTTTCTGCAGTGAATACCTGAATGGGGCTTGGAACAGCCGAACGTGTCACGCCGTTTGGGGCAAGATGTGCCGTTACAGAAGCTGGCAACCAGCCCGCGCATAACGTTCCATAACACGCATTGAGTTCGCGTGTCGTGGTGGTACTGAGGTGAACCGCTTCATAGAACAGTGCATGCACTCCACAGCAAGGGTACATATCCCACTGATGTTCGATCACCCAATCCGAAGACATGTTCCAATGCGTCGTGAGTGCGATCGCTTCGCCGCTCAGTCGTGAACGGGCGACTTGCTGAAGTGTCGTAAGGTCGTAGATGGAATCGCTGATTTGCACGTAGCGTCCATCTGGCGAAACAGCGTACAAGGTGCTCCCGATCCCCAACGCCAAATCTAACCTTTGTGATTCGAGTGTTTCAATATTGGTGAGGTAGATGGCATCGCCTAGCTCGGGCGTAAACAATCTTTGGACGAGAATAGGGCTGTCCTCTAACCAGAAAACACGATCACCAGCGGGAAGCTCAACTTCCTCAAGTGTTGAGGTATTCATGACTGTGATGTTCTCAGGGTTGAGGAGCGCAACCCGATCCCCTTCAGGTGACCAAATGATTGAACTAATATCGTCTGGGTAGTCGAAGACTTCATAAATGAGCAGTAAGGTGGGTTGATCCAATGCAAGCAAGAAATACGCGTAAAGGAGGGGTGGAGAAGCGCTTTCTCGATAGTAGCTGATTCTGAGGATTGCCTGTGTATGCTGCGGATTCCAGGTAGTCGTTACATGAATGTCCAACAGCGCGGGATCGCTATTCTGGCTGTATCGCCATTCCTGATGGGCAAACAAGTCATGAACCCTGATCTCATTATCGTCGCCCATGTAAACAACGAGGTTGTCGACTCGTCTCGCGATCTCATCGAAAGCAGGCATCTCTTCCAACCTGAATTCAGGCAATTGCAGTGTATAGAAGTGGAGGTTTTCACCTTGCCAAATGGACAACGCTAGCTGTGTGCCATCATCATTCCAAACCACAGGACAGCCCAACTCATCGCTGTAACAGCCCCATGTCCCGGCAAAAACATGCTCATAAACCACTTGATTCAGGTTGGGATCCATGATCTGAAGGTGTGCCGATTCGCTGCGCGGCGCATAAGCGAGTAAGTCTTCAGTGGGAGACCATGACTGCGCCCCCGGCGGTTGTAAGGGAATGAAACTCAGCCCATCCGCGCTGATAATCCCAGAGATGCGTGGATCCGACGTAAACCCATGATAATTAGAACGATAAGCGGAGAACGCAAGCCATCGCCCCGAAGGTGACCACCCTGCACCATCTGCCGAGTTATAGCCCGCCGGAATAATATCGCGCCCGATCTGACGGCTGTCCGTCCCGTCGGCACGTTCGATGACAAAGGCATGGAGAATATCAGAGAAATAGAAAAGATAAGGGGTTTGCGAACCAGCTGAAAGCGCGGAGGGAATCACGAAAAGTACCGTTAAGAGCAGCCACAGCAGCAATCGCATCGTTTTCCTCGATCCTTTGCAACGTGCAAAAGATAAGCTGCATCAGTTTATGATACGAACGCTGTTTCCCTTCGATTTCCCTACGCTCATTATTTCCCCTTCTCAACCTTCTCTTGAAACCAGCTTCGGAGCGTGATCATGGTGAGGATGTTGCGCTGACCCTTGGCGCTCAGGCGTTCCGCATCCTGATCAATCACACGCAGCACGGATTTCGGCTGCGCGGCGCGCTTATCAAGCAGCATCCTAAGGCACGCTGTTTCGGTCTCACAGCCGAAGTAATCCACCGATACGCCGAAGAAGGCGCTCATGCGGCGGACGGTGCTCCAGCGCGGGGAGTCGTTTCTGCCGT
>JAPKMU010000594.1 GCA_026645745.1 Anaerolineae bacterium
AGGAAGCGCTCATCAGGGTGTAAATGCGTAAAATCATCCCAGTTCAACCCAACAAACCGGAAGTACCCGCCAAGCAGCATGATCGCAAGCAGCAGAACGCCCACAATCACGCGGCTGGACACCGATACTCTGGCGTGACTGTGAGCGATCTCTAACGTCGTTGGAAAGCGGCGCGCAGTTTGCATGAAACACCTATCGGGAGAAGCCCGTTTCTCAAGCAGTGTGATACACCAGTATCGGCTGACTTCCTCAACCCACGCCGCGCCTTATTCGGAGGCAGCATTTAAGGGCGAGCCATTGTCCGCTAACCACGCGAAGAAGCGTTCTTCTCCGAGCGGCGGGATCAGATACGTCCGGTAGGGATCAGAATCATTCGGCTGGTACGTCGGATGACGTTCGATAGTGCCTTCCGGGAACCAAGTCAACAGCCGCTGTTCAGTTTCTTCGTCTTTATCGTTATAGAAGAACAGGATCGGCAGATTCGGATCATAGTGGAACTCGTCCGAACGTTCGTATGCCGCGCGCAGCCATTCCGGCACACCGTCGCGGATTTCTTCACCGTAGCCAACGATGCTGTGGGGCCATTCGATATTCCCCGCTTCGATAGCGACGGCGCGGTGATCCCACCAGTACGGATAGAAGATCACGAAAGCATTGCCCCAACTGCCGCCGCTATCGACAAATTCGCGCAGGTCATGACCGGGTTCACTGTAAACCATGTGGCTGTTGATGTATTCCTCGCGGTAATCGACGTTGAACGTGCGTGCGTTCGCGTTGTAAGCGGTCAAGACAAACAACGCTGCAACCAACCCCGCAACGACGATCCCCGCTTTGCCGCCAAGCACGCGCGCCCCACTGCGGACGAACGTCACAATCCCGAATCCCGCAAGCAGATACACCCCCGGCATTGAGCCGCTCAAACGTGTGCTGCTTGGATTTTCGTTCGGGAACGCAATCGCCAAGGCGGAAGGCAGGATCATGATCAGGATAGCGGGAAGCCATAAATCAAGCGCAATGTCTCGCTTGCGGATCATCAAGCCAACCCAGCCGATCAAACCGATGATCAAGCCCGCCCCCGTGATCGCATCCATAAACGGACGGTAAGACGCGGCTTGGAACCACAAGCCATCTCCCCGGAAGTTGTACGCCTTGAGCGCATTGCCGAGGTTGGTCATCAACTGCGGCACGTTCGCTGTCAAGCGTTCAAGGAAGGTCGCGGGACGGATAATCAAGTTGCCGTTTTCGTCCACATCTTCGATTTCGGGATCGCCGAGGATGCGCGTTCCCGTGCGCTGGAAGAAATCCCCCGGCGCTTCGAGGATGTATCCCGCCATCGGCGCGAAACAGATCAGCGACACCAACACCAGCGTGACGCCGTTCCATAAGAGCACTTTCAGCTTCGACCAATCGCGCAGATGATACAGTGCGCCGATCACCAAAGCGGCGATCACCACAAACGGGAGCATACGCACTGCTTGGTAGGTATACATGCCGATACCGAGCGTCAGCCCCGCAAGGATGAACTGCGCGCGATTTCCCGTCCGCAGCCCTTTGATCAAGAAGATCATGAGCAGGGCAGCAACAGCGGGCGTTAAGATGATGCGCAGCCCCAGATGACTGAGCGTTTGATGCCAGTAGCTCGCCGCCACAAGCGCGGCGGTCGCTAGACCAACCATCGTCCCGAAGCGCTGACCGACTTTTCCGACGACCACCTTCCCTAACCAGAAGAAGATCGGAATCGACAAGAAGCCTTCAAGCGCGCTCAAAAACTTGAGCGTAAAGAAGTTCAGCCCAAAACCCGGCAGCGAAACTTTCGCCATGAGCGCCATCAAGTACATCTGCATCGGTTCGCGTCCGCCGTTGTTGGCGAAGAATACGCGCGGCACACCTTCGAGAATTTCATGCGCGTTGATAATCTTCTCAACGTGATCGCTCGTCATCTCAGGGGGCGTTTCCATACCACTGAAGCGGAACACTGCCGCCAGCAGCATAATCGCCAACAGCAGCACCGTCACCCAGTTGATCTCGAATCGAATCGAGCGCACCCATGCGCTTATGCTGCTGACCATGCGCAAAGGATTCCAGCCGCGCGGCGCGAATGCCCACCCGATCAGGATCATGCTGGCAACCCACGCGAAGAACCCGATCAACGTGACGAAATTGTTCCGCGTGCCGATCATGGCAAGCAGCGCCAGT
>JAPKMU010000595.1 GCA_026645745.1 Anaerolineae bacterium
CATCGCCGCCGAAGCAGGGGACGCGCTTACGATTACCGTGCGTGTGGCTGAAGGATCGCGCTTGCGCCCCCGCCTCGAAGTCTACGACCTCGACGGGCTGGTGATCGCCATGACCACTCTCGGCAGTTCCGATACCGTGTATGCTTCGCCTGTGTTCATCACCGAATCCGGTCTCTATGGGGTGTACATCACCGGTGAGAACAACACGACAGGCGCGTATACCGCCGCCTATGGGGTCGGTACGTTCAGCCAAACGCGCGTGATGGGCGCGCTGATGGCAGATGTGCCCGCAGCCGCGTCATTGGATCAGCCGGGGTTGAGCGACCTATGGACATTGGATGCGCGTGCGGGAGATCGGGTCACGATTGAGACGAGCGCCGCTGATCTCGTGGTGGAACTCAACGCGCCGGACGGGTCAACTATCGGGCAGTTCCCGTATACCATCGAGGGAATTTCGCTTCCGCAATCTGGGACATATCAGGTGCGGTTGAGCGTGCGTGATGCGCGCGCGCTCGGCACATATACACTCATCTACCGCCTCGACGCCCCCGCGCCGACGCCATCCCCTCCCCCGGAAAGCGCCGTGATCCTCGACTTTGAACTTGATCTTGCGGCAAGCGCCGTCATCGATCTGCCATTCTTCGGGCAAGCGGGCTGGGAGGTCGAAGTCACTGCTTACCCCATGAGCGGCGTCGATCCGATTGCCGCCCTGCTCGATCCGTCGGGTGTCGTCATCGCTGAGAATGACGACAGCGGCGGGACAAGCGCCGCTTCGATGAGCGCCGCTCTTTCGGATGACGGAACCTATCGCGTTCAGGTGAGGGCGTACAGCGGCAGCGGTCAAGTGCGCGTCATGGTGATCGCCCGTCCCGTCCGGTGATCATTGGTTTGAAATCGGCAAATGTGGGTTACGATGATGTAGAAAAAGCCCAATGAGGCGCACGATGCAACACCTTCGTGCGCATGTGAGCGAATCTATGCGTATCCGTCTACTCGCGTTTCTTCTCCCACTCATGATCGCGCTGCTGCCTGCTGCCG
This sequence comes from Anaerolineae bacterium, assembly GCA_026645745.1. Classification (GTDB taxonomy): domain Bacteria; phylum Chloroflexota; class Anaerolineae; order Aggregatilineales; family Phototrophicaceae; genus Flexifilum. Next base: position 1,039 of record JAPKMU010000595.1, read on the forward strand.
CGCAAGATCAATCGATCCTCACATGGATCGACTGTTTGGATCGTCCTAACGGCTTTGCCTACAATGATGACTTGGGCGTGATTTGCGGCACAATCACCGTACCTGAGGATTGGGATCAACCGGACGGCGCGACGATTGAGATCGCGTTCTCGGTACTCGAAGGCGAGTCGCCGTCCGCTGAGCCGGTGATCTATATGTCCGGCGGACCCGGTGAGGCGCTCACCGAAGCACCACAGATCTTCGACACGCTGTTTTCTGATCTGCGCGCCGATCACGACTTGATCCTTTACGATCAGCGCGGAACAGGGCTGTCCAACGAACTCAACTGCGCGAATGATGCTGAAAGCATGTACGGCTATTCGGACGATTCCGAATATGCCGATATGGTCAGCGAATGCTTTAAGCGGCTGCTCCGGCGCGGCTTCGACCTTCCCGAATACAACACGGTCAATAACGCGCTCGATACCGGCGCATTGATGCAGGCACTCACCGAAGCGCGAGGTTACACCGGGTATCACCTGTTTGGCGCATCTTACGGGACGCGCTTGGCACTCGTCACCATGCGCGAGGTTGGCAGCAGCGGCTTGATCCGCTCGGTCACGCTCGATTCGGTGTTTCCGACTCAGGTGCGCTTTTACGAGCAGATTCCCGCCATTTTCCAAGAGGTGCTGTGGAATGTGTTCGCCCGCTGCGCCGCCGATGCGATCTGCAATCGCGAATACCCTGATCTTGAAGCGCGTTACCTCGCGCTGCTTGAAGCAGAGGATAATCCTCTCCAGCGGCGGATGGGCGCATCATCCAGTGTTGTTGAGTCGCTGACCGCGACCATCTTGTATAACCTTGATCTTTATCCCCAGTTTGCCGCGTATATCCCGCGCTTGATCCACGAAACAGAACTGCTTGGTGAACACGGGGCGCGGGATGTCGTCAATGCTTTCTTCAATTCGCCGGAATATGCCGCCGCCAGCGAATTATTCGATGTGCCGACTGGCAGCCCGACCTTTAGCATTGCCATGAATTGGTCGGTGCAGTGCCGCGAAGAAGCCGCCGTCGAATCGCTTGATGCGGCGTTGGCTGCCGTCGATGGGTTAGCCCATCCGATGCTCGGTCAGCGTGGGCTAACTACCGTGCGCAGTATGTTTTCGGTCTGC
>JAPKMU010000596.1 GCA_026645745.1 Anaerolineae bacterium
CGCGCCACGAGCGAACGCGGCGTATTCAGCGCGATGCGGTGCGCACGCCGCACCATGAACGTGCCTACATCGCCTGCCCCAGCCGCGAGCACAAGCGTTTTATCTTCATCATCCAGCAGGTAGATATGTGCGTGATAAAAGCTGAAGCGTTCTTTTGTCAGGTTTGAAACCAACCGGAGCAGGTCGGAAATATTCAACACGCTGCTTGCCGCGCTGCTCACTTCAGAGATCACTTCGAGTTCACGCAAACGCTGTTGAGCGGCACGTTCAGCAGCCTTGATGGGGGTGATGTCGGTCATCGTACATAAACCCGCGTACACCCGACCCTCATCATCACATAACGGGGCAAACCGTACAGCGAAGGCATTCTCCCCGTTCACGGCTTCAGACTCGACCGTCTCGCCATTCAACGCTGCGCGGTACGGGGATTCTGCACGCGCGGCAAACTCCGGGGAATATATCTCGGAGAGCGTTTTACCCTCCATCAACTGCTTGTCCAGACCCGCTTCTGTGAGTGCATGCCCGTCAACCAGTACATACCGGAGATCATGGTCAAACACGATGACCGCGCTGGTCGTCAAACTGCTTAGGACGAGACGGTAAAGCTGATCTGAGTGAAGCGGCGATTTTCCGCTTTCATCTTGGAGACCTGATTGTTCCTCAAGGGGGGCAGTGGTCATATTTTACCTCAAGTACCCTTGTATAGACGACTGATATATCATCGTCATCGCGTCTTTATTGTTCGTGCTTGATGTATTTGCGTCAAGCATCAAGTTCCCCACAACGGGAAATGTGGAGAATTTTCATAACTCAATTGTAGAGTCAAACGCCTCGTCCTCAGGATTAAGGTTCTGGTTATCGCATACACAAGATACGCGCGGAACGATAATGACTATAATGGGAATAGTCTGCCTGAGCACTTCAATTGACAATCACATTGAGGAGAGCAACATGCGCGCATCACGTTTTAGTGTCATTCTTTTTCTCTTGAGCATCTGTCTGATTCCCTCACTCGTACAAGCCCAAGACCTTCCCCCCGGTATCAGCGTCTCCTGCGATACTGGTGGTGAGTTCGAGAATGGCATTGGGGTCACGATCATTCAAATGCGCTCTGGCTTTACCTACACTGCAACTGCCATCGGTATTGACGACTTCGATCCGGTGATCGCCGTGTTGGATGAGGATGGTAACGGTTTATGCAATGACGATGCATCGAGCGCCGCATCATTCGACATTGATCTTCCCACGACGGGCAGCGTGCGCGCGGGAAACCGCAGCGCTCAGGTCACGTTTGATCAGAACAGCTCGGAAGCCTTTGCGGATATCACAATCGTGGTCGGCGGCTACAACAGCATGGTCGGGGAATTTGTGCTGGTCGTCGAAGGCATGGCGGTTACATCAGCCGACGGCTTGGGCGACCCCTTCAGCCTACAGCTTACCCCCAGTATGGTCGAGTCCGGCGTGCCTGTGAGCGTCTACATGCTTGGGCGTGAAGGCGCGGTCGATCCGTTTATGTATCTTGTCGATGGCGACGCCAATCCGATTGAAGACAGCAGCGGCGACATCATCGGCTGTGACGACGCGGGCAACTCCGGTCTGTGCTGGGGTGAGAGCTTCTCACTCGCCAGCAGCAGCATCTCGGACGGTTCGCGCACCGTGCAAGGCGAATCAATTGACTCGATGCTCAGCTTCGACTTGACTGGTTTCGAACTGGACAGCGATCCTGATTTCAACTTCTTGCAGTTCATTTTCACCAGTTACCAGCAGGCAACGACGGGGCAGTATGTGCTCGCGTTCCACATGGGTATCGGTGAAGTAAGCGGCGGATCAGCGGGTAAATAACCCTATTCAATCCTTGTGCTGAGGGCATGCTTGCGCCCTCAGCGCACCTCGAATTGACCGATCACGGCGTGATCCCTTCCATCTGACCACCTATAGCGCTCCCCCGTTTGCGCCGAATACCATCCGGCGATCACCGTCACTTCTCCGGCAGAAGCCAGTGCATTCCAATCAAGTCTATGCGTATCGACGATGATCTCTCCCTCACGCCATCCGGTGGTCGGGCGCGCCCCTTGAACAGGCTGCATATCGCTCTGCGCGATCACCACGCCATCACGATTAAGCATCTGCACAAACACGGTTGCGCCTTCCTGATCGGGCAGTGTCGCGCCGAACGCTTGCC
>JAPKMU010000597.1 GCA_026645745.1 Anaerolineae bacterium
CGTGCAGCAGCGTGTGATTAAGCCGGATGATGTCGTCGTGATCAACTGTTCCGGTCATACCATGCCCGTTGAGACGATGATTCTCGGTGATCACTGGCAGAAGCAGGTCGAACTCTCGCAGCGTGAAATTGCGCCTGCTGTGCCGCAAGAAGGCTTGTACGCCGCCCTTGATCAGATCGAATCACAGGTCAAGCGCGTCGTCGTCATCGAAGATAACGAGGATGCTGCCCGCCTGATCCGCCGGATGCTCCAAGCAAAAGGCGCGTTCGATGTTCAGCTAGCGCACGACGGCGCGGCAGGGTTGGAACTGGTGCGCACCACCCGCCCCGATATGGTAATCACCGACTTGATGATGCCGGATGTTGATGGTTTTCAGGTGATCGAAACGCTTAAGGCAGACCCGGAACTCGCCGCGATTCCGATTGTCGTCCTGACCGCCAAAGAACTCACCGCCAAAGAGCGCGCCCGTTTGACAACACAGGTTGAGATGCTGCTTGCTAAAGGCTCATCCATTGATGACAGCGTGATTGATAATCTCGTCACACGTTTAGAATAGCGGTCAGGAATGTGTTACCCTATAAGAAAGTTGTTGCGCACGCCCACCTGACGGGACGAGACGAGAAAACACAGTGACCGTACCTTCCACGATTTTGTACATCGAAGACGATGCCGCGAGTCGTTCGCTCGTCGAACGAACGCTCAAGTTTCATGGATACCGGGTTTTGGTCGCTGACTGCGGGTTGGTCGGGATCGATCTTGCCCGCCAAGAGCGACCCGACCTGATCCTGACCGACATCAACCTGCCCGACTTGACCGGACGGGAAATCACCACGCGCTTACGCAGTGACCCGGTATTTGAACATACGCCGATTGTCGCCCTCACCGCGCAGTCGCTCGGTGAACAGCGCGAACTCGCGCTTGCCGCCGGAGTGACCGGGTACATCACTAAACCGCTCGACGTTGAAGCGCTCCCAACTCAGGTGGAATTCTACCTGAACGGCGGCAGCGAAAAGCTGGACGAAAAACGGCTCGGTGAAGCGCAAACGCGCTACGCCCGCGAAGTCGTGGAGCGGCTCGAACACCGCATCCGGGAATTGGAATTGGTAAACCAGCAGCTTCGCCGCCTTGACCGGATGAAAGACACGTTTATTCAGATCACCGCGCACGAACTCCGCACGCCGCTGACGCTGGTTTTCGGCTACAGCCGCCTTTTAGAGGATAACCCGTATATCAAGCCGATCTTGATGGCAGACCCCAACTTACGGATGCTGATGGACGGCATGAACCAGTCGATTGGGCGTATGCAGAGCATCATTCAAGAAGTCGTGACGATGAGCCGCATCATGACCAACCAGATCGATCTGGTGATCGGTCCGCTTGATCTGGGCAATATCACGATGAAGGCGATCAAGGCTTACGAGACGGCAGTCGCGGAGCGTGCGATCAAACTGACGCTGGATCGCAGCGGTTTTCCGACCAATATGCGCGGCGACTGGGAACTGCTCGAATTGGCGATTCGCAACCTGATCAGCAACGCGATCAAGTACACACCGGACGGCGGCGCGGTTGAAGTTCGCGCCGAACAAACGGAAACATCGGTGAAAGTGCACGTGCGCGATCATGGAATCGGCATTTCGGCGGAAGAGCAGCGCACGATTTTTGACCGTTTTCATACCACCAGCAATCTCCAACTGCATTCGACCAGCAAGACGGCGTTTCGCGGTGGGGGAATCGGCTTGGGGTTGGCGATTGCCAAAGGGATCGCGGATGCGCACGGCGGACAAATTACCGTTGAAAGCCAAGGCTATGACCCGGATACCTGCCCCGGCAGCACCTTCGTCTTCACCGTACCTTTAGTCGCGGAAAAAAGATAACGGTTGTAGACTTGAGGTAGATTTACATTTTGTAATGTCAGGTCGCAAGGCTGCGTCTCGTGCCTATCAAAATTGTAACACCGTCACCGCGCGCACAGGGCATCGCCGCTGCATTTCTCACGCCGATTCTGCTTGGTGTTGCGCCCATCTTCGGAAAATTCGCCATTCTTGCGGGCGCTGATCCGTTCAGCGTGGCGGCATTTCGCACGGTGGTCGCCGTTGTTTTCTTGTGGGTGGTGTTCGCGCTGTTCTTCCGTAAATAT
>JAPKMU010000598.1 GCA_026645745.1 Anaerolineae bacterium
CCCCCGGTTGGCGGCGGCACTCGCCTATTACGCGATTTTTTCGATTGCACCGCTGCTGGTGATCGTCGTCGCCATCGCGGGCGCGGTCTACGGCGAAAATGCTGTGCGCGGTGAACTCAGCTTGGCATTACAAAACGTCGTTGGAGCAGAAGCGGCGGATTTTGTACAAGAGATCGTCGTCAGCATTCAAACCGCTCCTTCGGGGCGTTTTGCGACCCTCGTCAGCATTCTTGTGATCGCGTTCGGCGCGTTGAACTTTTTCGCCGCGCTTCAGGATGCGCTCAACACGATCTGGGGTGTCTCGCCGCACCTGCGCGACGCGAAAGCAGGAATCCTCTTTTTCATCAAGAGCCGTCTCGTCTCGTTTTTGATGGTGGGGATCATCGGCTTGTTGGTGCTGTCGTTTATCGCGTTTAGTTCGCTTATCTCCGCCGTGATCACGCTTGGCGGCAGTATGAACCTGCTGACGGGATTTTTGCCAACCCTGCTGCGAATCCTTGATCTATTTCTCTCAACCGCCGTGCTCACGCTCCTGTTTGCGATCATCTTCAAGATTCTGCCGGATGCGCATGTCGCATGGGAAGATGTGTTCTTTGGTTCGCTGGTGACAGCGCTCCTGTTCGTGATCGGTGAAACGGCGTTGAGTTTGTACTTGGGCAGCGGCGCGGTCGCCTCGGTGTTTGGGGCGGCGAGCGCGCTGGTGGTGCTGCTGGTGTGGGTGTATTACTCCGCACAAATTTTGCTGCTCGGTGCGGAGTTCACGCGCGTTTTTGCCAAACGGCGCGGTGCGCATATTCGTCCACGCTCACCGCGCCCAGAGTCCGCACCTGCCATCGAACCCGCTTCGCCTTCGGATCAGATCGAAGTCTAGTCTTACGGCTTGCGCGCCGTGATCCGTGCGCTGTAAATGCGCGGCATTCCCGCTTGATGTTCGACGATGTTTTTCGCGTCTGCCTTGTCGATCACCTGAATATCGGTGAACCCGGCGGCGCGCATCAAGCCGGTGTATTGATCGACCGGAATCGCGCCCGTGACGCATGACGCCCACTTCGCCGCATCGGCGCGCAGTTCGGCGCTGAATTCGCCTTCGGTCACGATGTCGCTGAGGCTGATGCGCCCGCCCGGTTTCAGCACGCGGAACGCCTCCGCGAACACCGCGCTTTTATCCGGCGACAAATTGATCACGCAGTTGGACATGATCACGTCGATGCTGTCCGAGACGACGGGCATCTGTTCGATCTGCCCGCGCCGGAATTCGACATTCGTCACGCCCATCTTGACGCGGTTCTCCGTCGCCTTGTTGAGCATGGCAGGCGTCATGTCGATCCCGATCACGTAACCCGTTTCGCCCACGCGCTGCGCCGCTAAAAAGCAGTCGATCCCGCCGCCGCTGCCGAGATCAAGCACCCATTCGCCCGGTTGGAGCGCCGCGATGGTGACCGGATCGCCGCACCCTAAGCTGAGGTTCGTCACCGAGGCGGGTAGCGCTTGCAGAATATCGTCACCGTAGAGTTGAACCGGCTGACAGCATGATCCGTCCGCCGCGCACGAATCGCCGGTCGCGCAGCAGTTCCCGCTTTCGGCAAGCGCGCCGTAGCGCTCCTGTACAATTTCATGAATGGGGATAATCGACTCCGTCATGCTTGAAACTCCTTTATATTGATGTGTATCGATAGATTTAGGCAGCAAAAATCACCCGACGGCATAGCGGTTTAGCGCTCCTCAATCGTGTTGATCGGGACGATTGACGATGCGTAATCCGGCGCGAACTGCGTCACCAACTGCCCGCAGCACAGCGTCACACGCTCCTGATTCAGCGTGTACCAGCGGATACGCCCTTCTTGGCGCATGAGCACCAGTCCGGCATCGTGCAGCACCTTCAAATGATGGCTGACGGTTGGCTGATTCACCTTGCCTTCCAGCTTATCCACGACATCATTCACACTGAGCCACATGCAGCACAGATGTGACATGATCTGCTGGCGGGTTTCGTCCGCGATTGCTTTGGCAAATACGAGTGATTGTGTGTCCATAACGCTGATCGTATCGATATTTATCAATATGTCAAGTGGGGAACGATGGCGAACCGCGCGTCCGGGGCTTGTCCGATATTGAAAAGCCACCCCTCCCCCACTC
>JAPKMU010000599.1 GCA_026645745.1 Anaerolineae bacterium
GATCTGGCGCGTGATTGCTCCCGACGGCGCGATCACTCTCGAACACCGTCTTGATGATAATTCCCCGGTCACCAGCATCACCCCCAACAGCGGGTGGGCAGTCCTCGACGGCGCGAATACACTCCGCTTGAGTGGCGGATCGCTCGTGAACGGCGTGCGCCTACCGATCAATCCGGGTATCAGCGCGGCGATTACAGGCAGCCCGTCAGGTGATTTGTATGTTTACGCGGGCGATAATGACCGGACGCTTTTAGCCGCTGCCGCCGATGGTTCGGTGCGCTGGCGTGTGCGTTATCCGGTCGCGTCCGGCGCATATCCGCCGATCATGGGTGTGGGGAGCGGCTGCGCGCTCTACACGCTCGACTCGGATGGGATGCTCAACGCCTTCGATACACGAGACGGCACGCTGCGCGGGCAAGTTCAGCTTTACGCGGGCGGGAGCGATACCGCACAGCCGCGATCGCGGTTGATGCAGGTGTACCCCAATGATCAGATTGTCGTCAGTGCGGGCTTCTTGAGCGCCCTCTTGATCAACGGTGCGCCGCTGGCGGGTGAGGCGTGCGCTTCCACCCCCTGACCTCAGTCATGTGCGCGCGAAACAAAAATCGGCTAAAGTGGGAACGAGATTCAATTATTTTCAGGGAGAAACTCGTCATGCTGCGTTCGATGACCCTGTTCTTGATCGTGATCGCCTTGATGGGGTGCGGCGGAGCGACTGCCGCACCAACCGAGACGCCAACCCTCGCTCCGGCAGATACACTGCTTCCCGCAGCCGTTACAACGGAACTCATCGCTGACACCGCCGTGCCGTTGGAGATTAGCACCACCGCCGCGACTGGCGTCAGTCAGGATGCCGGATCGGCTGCTACACCCTTGATCAGCGAAGGCGTCCTCGCCTTGATCGAGACGGATACCGCCCGCGATCTTGTCCTGATCGGGCTGGATCGCACGATTGTTCCTGTACAATCCCTCGGCGCGAACGATATCGCCGCCATGTGCAGCGAAAATGCAATATCCCCTAATGGAGAACTGGCAGCAGTTTACACAGGCGGCGCGGAGCGCGGCACGCTCCACTTGATGCGCGGTACATCCATGCCCCAAACTGTCGCGCAGATCGAATATCTTGCTTGTGCGCTCGGCAATATCGCTTACACGTCCGACAGCGCCCGTTTGGCATACGTCGAGTATCCGCCCGCCGCCTCGCGCGAGGAATTCGCACGCGGCACGCTCCGCTTGATCGATACCGCCTCGCTCGCGGCGGTTTGGTCGGCGGATAATGTCGTCGCGTTCGATATGGCGGCAGACGGAATCGCCTACGTCTCGTTTTACACCAACAGCCAAAACGAAGCCGACGAAGCCGCGATCAACTGGTACGACAGTTCCAGCGAACGGGAAGTCGCCACCTTGATCCCGCACTCGGAAGACTGCCGCTTCACCAGCGCGTCGATTGCGCGTGTGTCGTCCGCCAGTCAAATTGCCGTCGTGATGGGGCAGCGCTGCGATGGGGAAGCCCAAACACGTTGGCAGTTCTACATCGTCGGTGATGACGCCAGCACCACGCTTGTTTCGTCGGATACACAACCGGGTGATTTCGTCGCGTTTGCGCGCAATAACACCCTCCTCACATCGCCGGATGGTGAATCGCTGTACTTCACCGTGCCGGATGGCTTGACCGCGAACACCGTTGCGATTGCGGTTGTGGATCGGGTCGGGCTGGATGTGCAGGTGATCGTCCCGCGTCAAGCTGTGTTCGCCACGTTCCGGGGCGCAACCAACGCCGAACCGCGTTTGTCGCTGGATGGACGTTGGTTGGGTTTCACACTGACGACGCCGAACAACGAAAACACCCTGTACGCGCTTGATCTCGCGGATCGCGCCAACCCGCCGATCACGATCAGCGCTGGAGCGCGCGGCGATATTATTTCGTCGCTGGCATTCCTGCCGGACAGCGCGCGGATCGCCTATGTCTCCGGTGCAACCGAAGGCGGCGATAACAGCCTGTTCACGCTCAATTTGTCAACGGGGACGGAAACGCGCGTCCGGCGCGGCAACTTTGGGCGGCGGATCGCCCTCAGCCCGGATGGGGCACAGATCGCGCTTGAGGAGTGGACAACCGCGACTGACGCGA
>JAPKMU010000059.1 GCA_026645745.1 Anaerolineae bacterium
GTTGGATGCAGTGAGCGGTATTTTCTTGATTATGGCTCCCAAACTGCTGCGCGTGCGCAATCCCCTGTATCGCACGGCATTGGTCAGCTTTGGTTTGTTTGAGATCGCGGCAGCGTCCGCAACCGATCTGCCGGAGGATGAGGAACACGAATCGCGTTCGCAGTTCATTATTCCGGTTGACGTGGAACAATACGTGAGGGAATAAAACATCTTCTCACCCCCATAACCGAAGGGGCTTGGGGGTGAGGAAGAAAAACACTACTTCCAAGGCACATGCCGCGCGCATACGACCAATTCATTCGCGGAGCGTGTGTGCGGAATCAACTGGAGCAGGATGCCCTTTTGCAGACGCAGTCGTCCCGTTGTGAGCATCCGCAGCGGTGATGCGCCGTCACGCAGCAGTTCCATCCATGTCTGATAATCCCCGGCGATCACGAAGTTCGCGGCGCGCGGTGCTTCGGCGTGCGGAATGGTGTGCGCATCCCGGCAAACCCCGCGATACAAGTCAAGAAATACGGCGGACGGCTGATCAAAGCCGTAGCGCGGTGCGGCATCCATCACAAACACGAGTGAGCCGGATGTCCAGTTTGCGCCCGCTCTGCGATACTCGGTGCTGGTGTTGATCGCTTGGCGGAACTGCTGCGCCCATTCTTCTGAGAACAAACGGTAGCGCACTTCCTCGACCTTGACGGGAGCAGTTGCAGTCGCGGCGTAAGCGACCGGGGTAGGCGTGACCACCGCTTTGACATCTACCGCGTGACCATTTGAAGAATGACCATTCATCGACGGGGCAACCGATGGCGCGGTCACGACGGCGAGCACCTCTTCTAGTGCTTCTTCTGGCGCTTCATTTTCGGCTTTGGCTTCGACCGACTCGACAGGCGCAGCTTTTACCGATTCGACAGGTGCAGGTTTAGCGGACTCGACTGGAGCGGCGGTGACACCCGCTTTGCCCGGTGGGTTTGACGTGTAATCGACCGGAATTGGCGCGGGTTTGATACCGACCACCGCGCACAAATCGGCATAGGCGTCGTGAATATCCTGCTCAAGCGCGGCAGGGTCTTGGACGATGCCATGATCGTAAACCAGCGTCATCGTGACACGCCCGTTGTAGCTCACGACGACGGCGGCAAGCCCCATCGACGGGTTGAGCGGGAAATATCCGTAAATGTGTTCCAGCACATGCCCCATCATGTACACAGGGATCGGCGCGGCGGCGACATTGGTACACCATGTATGCGCCAACAGTGAGAATGCAGCAGGGGCGATTTCCCACACGAGCGGCTGAAGCGTCGAAGGCATGAGCGACGGCACGGTGAGCACCATATCCATCACGAGCGACAAGCCGCTCTCTTTCATCACGGTGCTGAACTTGGTTACGGTGCGCAGTCGTTCGAGCGGGCTTCCCGTATGGAACGGAATATCAATCGGCAGCACGGAGATGCGGTTGCCTGCGTCCTCATGCACATTGTCGTCGTTGCGCAAATTGACTGGAACGAGCACGCGCAAGAAGCGCTGATCAGTGTTGCCGTAGCGCATACTGTAACGCTCGATTGCGTCCGCATACACTGCCAGCATGACATCATTCACGGTCGCGCCGAACGGCTTGCGAATTGCATGGACATCCGACAGCAGACACTCGTGCCAGATGATTCCCTGATCGCCGCGATTCGCGCCGTTGATCGGCAGGCGGCGGATCGGTTTCAGGTTATCGTTGACCAAGTGCGCGGCGGATACCAGTATCGGCAGCCGCTTTGCCGGATCGAAAATTGCTGCGCCGAGCCGCGTAACCTCTTTGCCGATTTTGTCCATCAAGGCGAAGCGGTGCGCCCAATCACGCGAAAATGCATCAAGAGTCAGTGTAATCGGATCGGGAAGCTCGGGCGGATCGTACAGCGGTTTCGGTTCAGGCGCGGGCGGTTGATCGGCGGTCAAGTCCATCAACATCGTGAACAGATCGATTGCCGCCAAGCCATCGACCATGCAGTGATGCACCTTGAAGAAGATCGCCGTATGCCCCGGCAGCCCGTTGATTACGTGAATTTCCCACAGCGGACGATCACGCGGCAGCGTGCGCGACAAGAGTTCACCCGCCAGCGCTTTGAGCTGCGCCTCTGTTCCCGGCGCGGGTAGATCGATCTCTTTAATGTGATTGCGAATGTAAAACGCCGGATCAGGAATCCACGTCGGCTGACCGAGATTCAGCGGCGGCTGCACAATGCGCTGAAGATAGCGCGGGGTTCGAAACAAACGCGAGTCGATCAGGTTCACGAGGTCATCAAACGGGATGATTCCTTCGTAGATCGTCAGCGCGCCAATATTCATCGGTGTTTCCGGCTTTTCGACAAAATAAAACGCCGAATCCACCGAGCCTAAAATACTTCCATAACGCTCCATTTTCTTTTCTCCCCCTGAGCAAGCTCACGGCTCACCCCTTAACACACGCATCATTAAGTAGCAGCGAGATGAAGTACCTTTCGGGCGGCGGTTTCGCCGCTTTGCAGAATATGATGTTGGACTTCGCGGCGGAACGAGAATTCCGGCGCGAAGAACATTTCGGCGTCGTCACTATCCGGGTGAATCCAGATGAATTCCTTGTCGGGATACATCGTTTCGTACAGTTCGCGCCACACGCGGATACGCTCATGGAACACGATATGAAGCGCTTGCTTGAAGATCGTCAGCCAACCCATATCGCGCACCGATGATCCATCGGTGCTGTAGAGCGGCTGATAGGTGTGCGATACGATGATCCGGTCTGCCAGCGCCGCGCCAATATCGACCGACAATGTTTGTTTGACTTCGCCATCAATGTAATAGCAGTCGTGAATGCGCAGCGGCTCAAACAAGCCCGGAATGCTCACGGAGGCGCGCACCGCTTTATGAATCGGTACGTCATCCATGAAGGCGTTTTCCCCATCATCGAAGTCGTAATGCGCGTTGAATACCCCGCGCGACCGCCCATCCAACCGGGTCGCCGTCACGTACAAGTCGATCATCGCATCGCGGAAATCATTCGATGGCAGCAGCGACTTAAACAACTCCTCAAGCGATGCCGCACTGAAGAACCCCGGCACATGATTCTGACTCAGCATCCAGCGGTCGAGGATTTCGGAAAAATAATCGCGCGTCCCCAAACGCGGCAGACTCCACAAGAAGCGCAGCGCTTCGATTCCGGTATATGCGCCTTGCCTCAGGATATTCGCCGCTTGTGGATGGAACAGAATGCTTGAATCGAACGACTTGATCACTTGATCGAGATGCGGTGAATAAATCTCACGCTGATGCACCGATGCGATCACTTGGTCAACCGTGTTACCCGACGCCAACAGCGCACCCGCAACCGCGCCCGCGCTCGTGCCAACAATCGAAGTCACGCCATCCAGCCCAAGTGCCCGCAAGACGCCCAAATGGAAATAAAACGCTTTCGTCCCGCCACCGCTGAGGACGAGTGCTGTTCCTGATTTTTTCTGTAACTGTGGAATTCCCCGCCGCATATCAGCACCTATTCATGTCATCAATAAAGTGGCGAAAGCGGAATATCTTTCAAACAAAGGACTTTTACACTGTCGCCTCTTTCACTATAGCCCCGCGTGCCATCCTATTTGGAAGTCTGTTTATCACCCGAATCCCAGACATTCGACACATCCAACATGTTTGACGCCCGTTCAATAATGAGAAACGAATGAAAAAAACTGCTTCAGTTTTGGGTGACTAATCCATAGGGGGGACTTAGATTATGATTCACACATACCAACTGGACGGCGAAGCCGCACTTCCAACCGAAATCCAACCGCATGCGGATGCAGTCGATTTTGCAGCGCCGCCGTCCGCCGTCTTTTTGACCGGCGCAACGGGGTTTGTCGCCGCATATTTGCTGGCTGAACTGATTGAAAAGACGAACGCGAAGATTTTTGCGCTGGTGCGTGCCGAAAGTTACGAACGCGCACTCGAGCGCGTGCGCGCCAACATGAGCCAATACGCGCTGTGGACACCAGAGATGGACACCCGCGTGATTCCTGTCGTGGGCGATCTCAAAATGCCGCTGTTCGGCTTATCGCAGACGGCATTTGACACCCTCAGCCAAATGATCGATGTCATTTATCATGTGGGCAGCAAGTTGAGTTACATCGCGCCGTATGCACACCTGAAACCCGCCAACGTCGATGGCACAATCGAAACACTCCGGCTCGCGGTGACGGGCAAAGCGAAGGCGTATCATTTTGTGTCTTCGCTCGGAATTTTGCTGGGCTTTAAAGCGGGTGTCCCCAACCTGACGGGCGGCGACGAAGCTGATCCGCTTGATGCGGAAAAATGCCCACAGGTCGGTTACTTCCAGACGAAATACGTAGCGGAAGCAGTGGTGCGCGCAGCACGTGATCGCGGCATTCCGGTGACAATTCATCGTATCGGCTTGATCGTCGGGGATGCCGCGCGCGGTTACTCAAACCCGGATGATCTCGTCGCGCGAATCCTGATCGGCTGCATTCAATCAGGTTACGGACCGGATATTCCGCATCATATGGATATGACGCCTGTTGATTTTATCGCCCGTTCTATCGTCTATTTGAGCGCACAAAACGAATCGCGCGGCAAAGTATTCCATCTGCTTAACCCGCAGCCGATCACGTGGAGCGGGATCATGGATACGGTCATACAAGTGGGGTATCCGGTGACAAAACTCCCGTTTGAGGGCTGGATCGAGGCGGTCGAAGAACACGAAGACCCACAGAGCAATCCGCTGCACCCGTTACTGCCATTCTTCCATATCGAGATCGCCGGACGTATGTTAGGCGTGAGCGAAACCGCCTACCGTGCCCTTAGCACGCGGGCGACACAAGATGCGCTCAATGGGTCGGGTATCGTTTGCCCGCCAGTGGACGCGCATTTAATCCGCGCATTCTTGAAACGAATGGTAGAATCAGGAAAGCTGCATCCTGTTCCTGATCAGGTGATGAGTTGACGCGATTTCGGACGCGCGTTCAAACAATTCAAATTCCAATGGTTGGCGGTGTCACACTCGCCGCCGACCATTATGCCCCGCTCACTGATGAGCGCTGCCCCACCCTCGTGATTCGCACCCCGTATGGACGTAATTGGCGGCACGGTTATTTCGGCATGGTCGTTGGGTTTTTGGCGCGCTGGTTCGCGGCGCACGATTATCATGTGATCGTGCAGGATGTACGCGGACGGTTTGATTCCAACGGCGTTTTTGAACCGTATATGCACGAACGCGAAGACGGACTCGCGCTGATCGAATGGCTGCGTGAACAAGCATGGTTCAACGGCGCGGTCGGCATGTGGGGGTCAAGCTATCTGGGCATCGTCCAATGGGCAATTGCTGATGCGCCAGAGATCAAAGCGCTGATGCCGTTGATCACCAGTTCGCGGCTGCGTGAGATCGTTTTTCCTGATGGTGTGCTCGATTTAGGGCTGCTTCTCCGCTGGATGGCAATCCTCGACGTAGGGGAGACGCGGCGGGCGCGGTCGCTGCTCACGGGGGGCATGCTGCTGCTTGAAGTGCAGTGGCGGACTCGGCGTGCGATGCGACAAGCGCCGCTGCTGAACGGTACAGACCGCTATTCGGCGCACTACGCCAACCTGTTTCGGGAATGGATCGCGCATGCGGATGCGCCTATTTGGCAGCAGGTCAATAACGCGATCCCGATGCGCGATACCCATGCGGCTGTGCATCTGGTCGGCGGGTGGTATGACTTTTTTCTGCGTGGGATGCTGAAAGATTACGCTGAACTGGTAGAAGCAGGCAAAACCCCGCATCTCACCATTGGCGGGTGGGGGCATTTTAGCTACTTATTCCTCATGTTGAATACGCCGAAAATGGCGCTGAAATGGTTTGATGCACACTTAAAACATCTTCCCGTCACGGCTGATGCGCCAGTTAAGCTGTATGTGATGGGCGAGGAGAAATGGCATTTTTTCGATGAATATCCGCCGCCGAGCGAAACGCAAGCCTATTATCTCAATCCTTGCGGGCAGTTGAGCGCGCACGCGCACACGGGCGATCCCGACAGTTTTGTTTATGACCCCCACGATCCAACGCCGATCATCGGGGGAACGCAGTTTGCGCCGGAAGCAGGACGGCGCGGCGGGAATCGCTTGGCGCGGCGGTCGGATGTGCTGCTGTACACCTCAACGGTGCTGCGTGAGCCGCTGACGGTCATCGGATCGGTCGCGCTCGATCTCACGGTATCGGCGGACGGCGGCGCAGATTTTTGGGCGCGCTTGTGTGATCTCACCCCCGATGGGCGGCTGATCAGTGTGTGTGATGGGTTGGTTCACCTGAAACCGGAGGGTTGTGACGGTGCGCCGCATCGGGTCGCGGTCGATCTGTGGGCGACGGCGTATCAATTTAAGGCAGGTCACGCGCTCGTGATCGTGATTGGCGGCGGCGCACATCCCCGCTGGCTGCGGCACAGCGGCGGCGAAAATCCGCTCACCGATGCGGTACTCACGCCTGTGCGCCATACAATTCATTACATGACAGACTGCCCGAATACGCTGCATCTGCCCGTCGTTTCCGATGTGTACTAAAAGGCACCCCATTCATTGAACAATATTATGTGATCGAAGCGCTGCCCTTTGCATATAATGGAATCAGCAGAGTTATCATCGTGATTCTGCTTTTTTTCCTAACTCATGAAGGGCTGCTAATGGTGGCGGCAAGATGCGTCTCAATCTCGCTCATGCTTTGAATTACAGACGCGATTTCAGCCTGCGACTGGGATTAGCTGTTGGCGCGATCATTATCAGCAGCGTCGTGATCATCAGTCTTGGGCTTGCGTTTACCTTGCGCGAATTCTGGAGAGACGAACGCGGGCAGGATTTCTCTGAACTTGCCTACCATATGGCAGATAAGCTGGATCGCGGCATGTTTGAACGCTACCGCGAGATCGTTCAGCTAAGTCAGCGCAACACCCTACGCCGGGGACTCGACAACCCCGATGAACTACGCCCATATCTCGAAAACATCCAAGCGACGTACCCCTATTACGCATGGATCGGGTACACGAGTATCGATGGCGTGGTCATCGCCGCAACGAACGGCTTGCTCGAAGGCGAAAGCGTAGCGGAGCGCGCATGGTTTGTTCAGGGGCGGCTTGGCGTTTATGTTGGCGATGTGCATGACGCGGTGCTGCTTTCTCCCTATTTGTCAACTGGCGGCGGTGCGCCAGTTCGCCTCATCGATCTGAGCACACCAATCTATGACCCTGAGGGCAATATGATTGCCGTGTTGGGCGCGCATCTCAGTTGGGATTGGGTGAAAGATATACGTCAATCAATCCTTGAGCCTCTGCGCGATCATGCCCTGATCGATATGACAGTCATCGGGAAAAGCGGAACCACGCTTTTGAGCCGCTACCCGGACGCATTTGGCGTGCAGTGGGCACTGGCGGAAATCCCGCCGGAAAGCGATTCGGGTTACGTCTTTGGAAGCAGCGGCGGTATGCCCTATCTCGTTGGTTACGCGCGTACCAGCGGATATTCAATGTATCCCGGGCTAGGGTGGACGGTCGCGGTCGCACAGCCTATCGAAATCGCGTTTGAACCCGCGAACGCGTTAGGGCTGCGTGTGTTCGTCGTCTTTGCTTCATTCGCCGTCGTGATCGCATTCGTGGCATATCTCATCGCGCGGATTCTGCTTCGCCCTGTGATCATGTTGGCAGCGGCAGCGGATCGGATTCGCCCGGATGACCCCGAAGCCAATCTCCCCATCATCGCTGGCAAGGACGAGATCGCTTCGCTGTCGCGCAGTCTGTATACGATGTTTGAAGCACAGAAGGCTTATCAAGCCGAAATCAAACAGTACAGCGCCGAATTGGAAGCGCGTGTGAGCGAACGCACGTTGGAACTGCGCCAGCGCAACGACGAAGTTGAACTGCTGCTGAGTACCACGCGGGACGCGCTGGAACGGGAGCGCAGCCTGAATGCATTCAAGGCGCGGTTCACATCGCTCATCAATCACGAGTTTCGGACGCCGCTGGCGGGCATCCTCTCATCGGCGTCGATGCTGCAAACCTACCAAGACCGGATGACGCCAGAGAAGAAACAGGAACATCTTCAGCGTATCGAAATCAATGTCAAAGATTTAGATGGGCTGCTCGATGAAGTGCTGACACTCAGCCGAACCGAGACGA
Organism: Anaerolineae bacterium; assembly: GCA_026645745.1. Taxonomy (GTDB): domain Bacteria; phylum Chloroflexota; class Anaerolineae; order Aggregatilineales; family Phototrophicaceae; genus Flexifilum. Next base: position 8,157 of record JAPKMU010000059.1, read on the forward strand.
TCCCCTTCCAGACGCCTCGCGTCCCCACCGACATCCGGCGATTGGCGGAAGACGTGATTTATGAATTCCAGACCACAAGTGAACTGCATACGATCACGCTGTCCGTCGTTGGCGAACCATGTTTGTTCCCCGTTCATGCCAAACTGCTCAAACAAGCGTTGAGCAACCTGATCTCAAACGCGATCAAGTATTCCCCGAACGGCGGCATGATTCAGATACGCATGTGTTTTGATGATGCGCTCAAAATTGAGATCGAAGATCAAGGAATTGGGATGACCCCCGAAGACATCACCCGTTTATTCGAGCCGTTCTTCAGAGGGCAAAACGTTGGTACGATCAAGGGGACAGGGTTAGGCTTGCTGGTCGTCAAGCAGGCGATGGATGCGCACGGCGGGACGATCACGGTCAAGAGTCAGATCAATGTCGGCTCAACGTTTACGCTGATCATTCCCAATGCTTGAGTGTTACGGCTCAAGCGTATAGCGATACTGGGGCGGCAGCAGATCCCCCGCCTTGCCACGAAGTTCGCGCGCGGCATTTTGCGCCCACTGTGAATCGCGCAGCAGTTCACGCCCCAGCAGTACAAGATCGGCTTGTTCGTCGCGGACGATTTGATCCGCGTGGTGCGCTTCACGGATCAGCCCAACGGCGGCAGTCGCCATGCCTGTTTCGCGGCGGATTGCTTCCGCAAATGGCACTTGATACCCCGGTGCAGTCTGAATCTTCACGCGCGCTGTGCCGCCGGAACTGCAATCGACGAGATCAACGCCCGCCGCTTTGAGATGATGCGCCAGCGCAATCGAGTCATCGAGCGTCCAGCCACCGTCGATCCAATCGGTGCAGGAGAGTCGCACCGTAAGCGGATTGGTTTCGCCCCACGCATCGCGTACCACCGCGACGGTTTTAAGCAGAAAACGGATGCGATTCTCGAATGCTCCGTTGTATTCGTCATCGCGCTGATTCGAGATCGGCGATAGAAAACTGTGCTGAAGATACCCATGCGCGGCATGAATTTCTATCCACTTAAACCCGGCGGCACGCGCCCGCCGCGCGGCTTCGCTGAACGCGAACAAGACTTCCGCGATCCTATCGTCGTCCATCATCGTTGGCGTGGGATACCCCTCACCAAACGGAATCGCGCTGGGGGCGATGGGGAGCCAACCGCCATCGGCTGCGTTGAGCGGTTTGCCCCCATCCCAAGGGCGCTGCGTCGAGGCTTTGCGCCCCGCATGCGCGATCTGGATTCCGGGGACTGCGCCGCTGCGTTCGATGATGCTGACTAAACGCCCCAAGCCTTCAAGATGATCTTCTGCCCACAAGCCGAGATCGTGCGGCGTGATTCGTCCGCGCGCTTCGACTGCTGCCGCTTCGACGATGATCAAACCGCAGCCGCCCGCCGCGCGTGCGCCGTAGTGCGCAATATGCCAATCGTTGACCATGCCTTGATAGGCGCTGTACTGGCACATGGGCGACATGCCGATGCGATTGCGAAGTGTGATGCTTCGCGCGGTGAACGGCGTGAGCAGATCAGCCATGTGCGCCGCCTTTTCTAAACACGGGGATGACCTCGCGCCCGATCAACTCAATTGCTTTGAGGGGATCGTCACCCATCGGTGGACCGAAGCTCAAATGCCGCGCACCGAGCGAAACCAGATGCTCTAGGCGCGGGATCAAGTCGGCAGGCGTGCCCACAACGCCGATTTTGAGCATCTGCGGTGTGACCATCGCCGCCGCACGCTTGAGATCGCCGTCACGCATCGCCGCCGCTTCGATGGGACGAAAATCGTCCTGAGTCAGTCCCAATCGATCCCAGATGAGCGGACTCATCGCATGCCCATAATAAGCGATCTTCTCGCGCAGCATATATTCAGCGGCGGCACGATCCTCGCCCAACGACACCCAGATGCATGCCGCTAGATCAATTTGTTCGAGCGTGCGCCCTGACTGCGCCAATCCTTCGTTGACATACGGCAGCACAGTTTCGAGATGCTCCGGCGGTAAAAGCAGCGGCAGACCGCCGTCTGCAAGCGCGCCAATCGCCGTCAGCATTTTGGGGGACATCGCGCCGAGATAAATCGGGATGCGGCGGCGGAGCGGCTCAAAGCGGAGATAGGCTTCGTCCGTCCATTTGAGGAATTTGCCGTCCATCGCCACTTTTTCGCCTGCCAGCAAACGCCGGATCGCGGTCACCGACTCGACGACGGCGGTGTAAGGAGCGGAAGCATCGATCCCCACCCATTTGAGGAACTCGCCCGCGCCGGACGAGATGCCGAGGTTAAAGCGTCCGCCGCTGGCTTCGTCCAGCGTCGCCGCCATCATGGCAATTTCAGCCGGATGAATTGTGTACGGGTTGACGATGCACGTCCCGATCTCGATGCGGTTTGTCGCGGCGGCGATGGCGGTCAGAATCACCGGAGCGGAGCGTAAGAACAGGTCATCGCTGACCCAAAATTGATCGATTCCGGCGGCTTCAGCGGCTTGCGCCAAGCGGATATACTCCCGCATGGGGAGATCATTGTTGAAGCGTAAGCTGAATTTCATCGAAAAAGCCTTTTCAAGTTTGCAGACGGCGCGGTCATCCCGCTACCGATCCCCGACATTGAAGGTCGAAACGATGGTGATGATCTGCTGCTGGAGTGCATCCAACGTTTGATCACCCATCGGGTACGCGACAAACATGGCGCATTCACCATCTGCCGACGGTATGACCAGAAACAGCGCATCTCCCGTGTAATCGCCATCAACTAGGCTAAATGTGATCGAGAGTGCTTCGCGCCCATCATTCAGCGTGAGCGGTGTTGGGTGATCGCCTAGAGACTCATACTCAACTGCATCAAAGATATTTCGCGGTGATGCAGCAGCATACATACTTGCCAAGACCGTGAACACGGTCGTGCAGCTCGGTGATGATTCAGCCGTGCTCCACAAACGGCGGGCATTGCGGGCATAATGCGGCGGATATAGGATCAGCGTGAGGTCATCGTTTTCGCCGCGATAGCGCCATCGATCATTGGGCAGAAAACGCATATCGCCGGGGATGGACATTCCCCAATCATGGTAAATCTCCCGATACTCGAATCCTTCCGGTACGGGAATTGTCGCGGTGCTGCTAAACACGAATGATGCCACAATTGGCTCAAAAACATGCCACATCAGGTCGGGCGACCCCGCATCAACGAGTGCTGCTATCGCTCCATACCGCCCATCTGCGAATGGCACAATCATGAAGCGCACCCGCAGTTGATTTCCCCCACGTTGGAGGATCACATAGTCGGTATAGGCGATCGTGCGCCCACTCACATCCAGCGTTTCTGGGTCGCTTATGCGATACCCATCTGGATTGAAATGCTCAAAAACGCGCGTGAGTTCTTCGGCGGGGGTATCAGCGGGTGTACCATCCGGGAAACGGCTCGGTGCATAGGCAAACACGACCGTATTGCCGTTCGTCGCGGACATCGCGCCATCGCGGAAGTCAGATGACCAATCCGTCGGAACAGCGATATACACACCCGGCGCGAACCCGTAAGTGATCGTCGGTTCGGGCGCGTCGTCTTGTGCGCTCACAGCAAAAACGAGTAAAAACGGGACGAAAAGCATGATCAATAGGCGCAGCATACGTCGTCTCCTCGTGGCTAGGCTCACTCTGGTTGGTGGCGATATAGGCATCAACTTCGATGACTCAGCCCAGCGACCGGACGAAGTCGAGCGCCTCGTCAAGCGTTGTACAGGTCTTCACATCAATACTGCCGAAAATCAATTTTTTGAGCTTCGGATGATGATATGGCGCGGTCGCACCGCGCGCAACCATTGTTGCCCCCGCGATAACGTCGTCTAGACCGACACTCAGCTTGAGAGCGTTAATGATGACGGGTATTGGCTCGCCTTCTGCCTCGAGGTATTCAACCACAATCCGATTGGTGATGGGAAGGTGTTCGCGCACATTGTAATCATCGGTCGTCGTGAACAGAATCACGCGAGGGTCTTGGAGTAGTTCAAATCGATAAGCTTCGCTCATAACACTGTTCTCGTTTGTGTATTTATCGGTGTTCTATCGATGTAGTCTATCACGGTATCAAAATGATCGCGCAGAGACGTGATGTTTGCGGTTAGCTGACTTGCTCCGCTCCACAGTGAGCATCGACTTCGATTTCGATCAAATGCTGCGGATCAACCAGCTTGCTGATCTCAACCATTGTCGAAACCGGGCGGATCGTGCCGAAAAATTCTCCATGCACGCGCCCGATCACTTCCCACTGACTGATGTCGATCACGAACATACGCACGCGCACCACATCGGATAGTGATGCCCCCGCGCTCTGGAGCGCCCGGTCGATCTTCTCGAAGATATAGCGGGCTTGCGCTGCGACATCACCGACCCCGATCACGTTTCCTTGTTCATCACTCGCGGTTGTACCGCTCACATAGACGTGATCGCCAACGCGCACCGCACGCGAATAACCAACAACCTGCTCCCAAGGGGTTCCGGTCGAAATGTTCAAGCGCTTCATGGTTCATTTGCTCCTGTAGGGGATAAGAAACGCACGTCAACATCGGGGACTTGCGGATCGATCCAGCGGATCAAGCGTTCGGCTTCTTCGGTCAGCGCGGCGGCGTGATCCGGTGTGAGCGAAGCGAACGGCTCAAGGATGAGCGCATTTCGCTTCTTTTCTTTTTCGATCTTCCATGCGCCTGCCACAAAGCCGTCAATTAAGAAGGTTGCGCGCACGCGCCCCGCAGAAAGATAGACCTTGCTCCGGTGTTCGTCCGCGATCACACGCTGGCGCTGATCGTGCGACAAAATCAAATTGTCGTATTCCGGCATCAAGCGCACAGGTGCGGGCGTATCTTCCGCCGGGATCGTCATTTGTGGCAGATCGAACAGTTCGCGCCCATTTTCGTCGCGGTATGTGATCAACTGTGAGCGCAGTTGTTCAAACGGCTCTTTCATGCGCGTTAAACCCGACCATGATTGAAAATCCGCGACGGACGCGGGACCCAATGCGCTGAGGTAGCGCATAATCAGCGGCGCTGGATCGAAGTCACCCTCGACCGCGACCGGATGCCCGATCGCAGATTCAGGAAGCGCATAACGAATCTCACCGCCGAACCCCCACGATCCGCCGGGGTACACCTGTACAATCGGCACGCGCGAGCGAACCAAGTTGGCAAGCGCATCGACATCGCGCTCCGGCGCAATTGGCGCGATCACAGAACGCAGTTCAACAAATGTCCGCGCCCCTTCTTTGAGCGCCGCCAGCCCTGCCGCGATAATCGGACGCGCGTCAAGCCCTTCGATTCGTTTACCAGAATAGCTGTTGTACTGGCGAACGATACCCGGATGCAGAATCGGACGCATCCAACGGTAATCGGATGCGGTGTGCAAATGCAGCGTGGCGCGCATCATGGTTGAGCGCACGACCCTACCCGTTTCGAGCGCGCTCATGAGTGTTTCGCGTTTAAAATCCGGCAAGCGCGACCATAAGCCGATATATGGTGGATTGGCGACCTGTGCTTGCAATCCTGCCACACGCTCGACCGTCTCTATCAGCGGGAGATCGACGCGCGTGAGCAGCAGTTGACGATCCAGCAGGGCGCGATTGAGTTGACGTAAGGTGAGTTTGACCATACCGCCGATTATAGCGTGGATCGGCTTAAGACGATGAGGCGAGATCGCGGTGGGATGGGCGAGTGACGAGTTCCATCCGAGAGCGCACCCATGCGTCCGGGACGCGCGGAAGCGTCAGCGCGTGATGCGAGGAATGCCCTTTGATGAGCAGTTCAGGTTGGGCGGTTGGCAGGAGAATGCGCACCGTTGTTCCCATGCCTTCCTTGCTTTCAACCTCAATCGAGCCGCCGTGATGGGTGATAATCTTGCGCGCAATCGCCAAACTCAAGCCAGAGCCGTGTCCCTCGCTGGCGCGTGCGGAGTCGCCGCGAAAGAATGGCTCAAAAATGTGCGGGAGGTCTTGCTGATTGATCCCCAAACCGCTGTCCGAAACCTGAATTGTGGCGCAGTCACGATACACGAGCGTGTTTACATTGATTTGCATCCCGTTTAGCGAGTAATCAATTGCATTTTGCAGCACAATCTGAATCACGCGCTCGACTCGATCCCGATCTGCTACGACGGGAGGTAAATCAGGACGCTGTGTAACGATGATCTGCTGTTTCTTTTCGGCGGCAATTGAACGATAAGGCGTGACGCTGTGATCGACAAGGTTGTTTAAGCTGTGGACGTGGAGCGCGAAATCATCCCTTGAATCGAGCTTGACCATATCGATCATATCGCGCAAGATGCGTTCGATCTGTATCGTCTGTGTTTCGACCAAGCCGAGACGATCACGCATCAGCCGGACGGTATTGCTGGAAACGCTCCCATTACCGTTGGCCGGCGGGAGACTATCCAACATGCGCTGAAGCAAATAACCGGACAGTTTGATGGACGAAAGCGGCGTAAACAAGTCGTGTGAGATGTTGGTGACGAACTCGTGCAAGAGCGCGGCGCGGCTGCGGTCGCGGCTGAGTTCTAATTCGCGGCGGCTGGTTTGGACGCGCTCGGTGACATCACGGATGACAATCACGGCATCGCTTGTTAACGGGCTGTCCGCGTCAACCAAAGAATAGCGGGCATCGTACCAACGCACATCCGACCCAAAGCGCGATGTCCACGAAAATGCGTATTCTTTCGTGTGCGGCGGAAGATCACGTAGGGCGGTAAATACGGTGCGGATCGGTTTGTCTTTAATCGCGTCGATAGGCGTTTCGATAATGTGAGCGGCTGCCGCGTTGACTTCGATCACGCTCCCGTCGCAGTCCACTACGATAACACCGTCTGCCATGCCATGAATCACATCAAAACGCGCTGCCGTGACCGTGCGCTTGAGATGCTGGCGGATCAGAATCACCGTCAACAAAAGCGCAAGCCCAATCGCAAAGACGAAAAGTATGGCGGCAGTGAGATGGAGGAAGGCAGGCACTTGACTCGCCTCAATGATTACGACGCTTGACGGTATTGTAATACAAAAGATGTATTTCATCACGAAAGGAGCACGCGGGCACAAGTGCTCCTTAGTTAGCATACGCTTGAACAGATTCTCGTGTTGCTTAAGGTTATAGAAGGGTTAGGATTACTGGGTCGCCATCCGTGACGGCGATTGTGTGTTCGATATGCGCACACCATGAGCGATCCGCCGTGACGACTGTCCAGTGATCATCGAGTTCGCGCAGTTCATTCCGTCCGGCGATCAACATTGGCTCAATCGCGTAAGTCATGCCGGGGCGAAGCGTGACGTTTTCAAAACGAATACGGCTGCGGCGCTCATTGCGCGGCCACCAGTTGGGGACTTCCGGCGGCTCGTGCATCTGCTGACCAACGCCATGCCCGGTATATTCGAGCGCGACACTGTAGCCTGCATTTTCGGCAGAGCGCTGCACGGCGAGCGCAACATCGCGGATTGTGTTCGGCAAACGGCTTGCCTGAATTCCCGCCGCGAGTGCTGCATCCGTCGCGGCGATCAAGCGCTTGACCGCCGGAGACACCTCACCGACCGGTACGGTGATCGCCGCATCGCCGACGAATCCTTGATAGTTACAGCCGACATCTAAGCTGATGATGTCGCCGTCTTTGAGAAAACGTGACCCGCTTGGAATCCCATGTACCAGTTCATGATTGATCGACGCTGTGATGACGGTTGGAAAGTTCGGGGAATCGGGTTTGGGATAATTCAGAAAGGTGGGCGCAGCGCCGTGATCGCGCAGACAAGTCTCCGCGATCCGGTTGAGTTCAAGGGTCGTGACGCCGGGTCTGACCGCCTCACGCATCGCTTGTAACGTCCGGGCGACAATACGCCCGGCTTCGCGCATGATGGCGATCTCGTCCGCCGTCTTGAGAGAAATCGTTTGAGACATCGATTTATTTACGCGCGCACGCTGTCAATCAGCGCCTTCAGTTCGCTGCTGACATCCTCAATCGGCTGATCGGCATTAATCGCATGCAGCAGCCCTTTGGCGTCGTAATGCTCAATCAGCGGAGCTGTCGTGCTGATAAACGTATCGATTCGCTTGATGATTGCGTTCGCATCAGCATCGTCCGGGCGGCGGATCGCAGTTTCGCCGCTCTTGAGTTTGACGACAAGGCGCGGCGGGAACTGCTTTTCGGGGTGCGCGTCCATGCTGTCAGAGGCGATCCCGTCGCGGTTGTAATAAATATTATACGTGCCGCCGCTGGCATCGCTCACACGCCCAAATGCGCGCTTAAATGCGGTGTAGTAATCAAGTTTAAACAGGATAACGGCGCTGACACGTTCGCCTTTTTCGCGTAGATGTGCTTCCAGCCATTCAGCTTGCGCCGGGGTGCGGGGGTAGCCGTCGAGAATCACGCCGCCCTTTGCATCATCCATCGCCAAACGTTCACGCACGACCTCATTGGTGGTCGCGTCATCGATCAATTTTCCGGCTGCCATCGTTTCTTGGATTCGGCGGGCAAGATCATCGGTGCGGGTTTTCATCGCGCGGAACAGATCGCCGGTGGATACCTGAGGAATGCCATAGGTCGTTTGGATGAACTTTGCCTGTTCACCTTTGCCCGCGCCCTGTACGCCGAGCAGGACAAGATACAAGCCCATGATGTTGACTCCGAAAGGGAACTCAATAGAAAACAGTGATGAGAGACGAGGGCTGAGTTTACCTGTGACAAACGGCGAATTCCCTACCGTTTGTCACATTCTTTACTCATGACTCGTCACGCATCACTGTCGTTTAGCGGATAAACCGATCGTAGTTGCGCATGACCAACTGCGCTTCAAGTTGGCGCAGTGTGTCGATTACGACGCCAACAACGATGATCAAGCCGGAACCGCTCAAGACGGTCGCCGCGTTCAAACCACCGACCTGTTCCGTTGGGAACAGCAGGCGATTGAGGAAGTCCACTAAGCCCGGCACGACGGCGATCACGCCGAGGAAGATCGCGCCGACGATGGTAATACGCCGTGTGACACGGACGATATAATCTGACGTGCGCTTACCGGGTCGGATACCGGGGATAAATCCACCGTTGCGCTGCAAGTTGCCGCTCAAGTCTTGGTTTCCGACTTGAATATCCGAGTAGATAAACGTGAAGCCGACCACAAGCACGAAGAACGTCAGCCAGTAGACCAACCCCTGCTGCTGCCCGAAAGTCGTGGTCACGGTTGTTTTGATCGCACCATCAGGGAACAAGTTGACCAACAACGCGGGGAACGTGATGATCGACTGGGCAAAGATGAGCGGGATCATACCGACCGAGTTGACTTTCAGCGGGATGTGCGTACTAGAGCCGCCGTACTGCTTGCGACCGCGCACGCGCTTGCCGTACTGAACCGGAATGCGGCGCACGCCTTCTTGAATGTAAACGATCACCGCCACACTCACGAGCGTAATCAGCACGAACAACACCACGTTCCACAACGGCTGCGTTGAACCTTGAAGCAGTTGCATCAGGTTTTGTGGGGCGCGGGCGACGATACCGCCGAAGATGATGATCGACATACCGTTGCCGATACCCTGTTCGGTGATCAAGTTACCGAGCCAGACGGCAAAGAATGTACCGGCAGTCATCGTGACCATCACCGTAATCGTCAGCAAGACATCACTGCCGAAGCCGGGAATAATTGGCTGACCGATAATCGAGTTGAAAATCTGAATCTGACTGATCACTTGGATGATGCTCATCGGGATCGCCAGATAATAGGTGTAGGTCTCGATTTTTTCGCGACCACCCGGTTCCTTGCTGATCTGCTCAAGGCGCGGGATCACGGGGATTAACACCGTGAAGATGATCGACGCGGTGATGTATGGATACACGCCGTTGGCGATCACGCTGAAGTTTTGCAGCGCTCCACCGCTCAGCAGGTTCAATACGCCGACAATGCCCGATCCCTGAGTGAGAAGCTGTTGAAGCGCGCCGCGATCCACGCCGACGACTGGGACGTGTGCGGCGAACTGGTAAACCACCAGAATCAGACCTGTGAACAGAATTTTGTTCCGTAGGTCTGGAAGCCGCCAAGCATTACGTAGAGCTTCAATCATGAGAAGTGTTCCTGAACGTATCCAATTTCCGGACTCGCTGAACGCGCCCAAGCGCGTTGACTAGCAAGTGATTGTACCGCGCATCATGCATCATCCCCACCGGTTTTTATCAGGGCAAACCGTGTGGGGATGATGATGTTTTACTGCTTCGCGCGTTTTGCCTTCAGCGCTTCAAGCTCCGCTTTGGGGAGCAGTTTCACGGTTGCAAGTGCACCCGTCACGAGCATTTCGAGCTTCTCAACCGAGCCGCCCGCCGCCGTGATTTTCGCTTCGGCGCTCTTGGTGAAGCGATGACCCTGCACCTTCAACGCGGTGGTGAGTTCACCGTCACCGAGAATCGCAACCGGTTTATCCGCATCACGAATGATGCCGATCTCCGCCAGCATTTCGGGGGTGACCACTGTGCCCGCCGCGAGTTCGAGTCCGTCCAAATCACCTACGTTGCAGATTTGATACTCAATCTTGAAGATGTTCGTAAAGCCGCGCTTAAACGGCAGACGGCGCACCAGCGGAAGCTGACCGCCTTCAAAGTATGCGCCTTTACGCGCATGACGACCACGCGCACCCGCGCCCTTGGTACCACGCCCGGCGGTTTTACCCTGACCGGCAGAAATACCACGACCGACGCGCGTCTTGCGTTTCTTGCTGCCCTTGTCGGGCTTCAGATCGTGAAGCTTCATGGAACTAGACCTCCTCGACCTTGAGCAAGTGCTGAATCTTGAAGATCAGCCCGCGATTGGTCGGCGTGTCCGCTTTTTCTACTGTTTGATTCAGGCGGCGCAAGCCCAACGCGCGGGCGGCTGCATCCTGATCCTTACGAAAGCCGATCGTGCTCTTGACGAGGGTAATGCGCAGCATTTTACTGCTTGTCATTTTGAACCTCCGTCACCTGAGCGCGATTGGCGGCGCGTTCCCAGAAGGGGCGCATTTCGTCAACCGACTTGCCGCGCATGGCTGCCATCATTTCGGGCGTGCGAAGCTGCTTGAGCGCTTCCCACGTTGCCATGACGACGTTGAGCATGTTATTGCTGCCCATGCTCTTGGTCAGCACGTCTTTGTAGCCGGCTGCTTCTAAGACGGCACGCACACCACCACCGGCGATCACGCCAGTACCGGGGCTTGCCGGACGCAGAAGGACGACTGCGCCGCCATACTGCGCCGTAACTTCGTGCGGGATTGTCGTGCCGCTCATGGCGACATTGACCATCACGCGCTTGGCACGGTCTGTACCTTTGCGGATGCTGTCCGGCACGGCGCGAGCTTTGCCGATGCCGATACCGATCCGCCCCTTGTTATCCCCAACGACAACGACCGTGCGGAAGGCGAAGCGGCGACCACCCATGATCACCTTCGCCACGCGCTTAATGTCTACAGGGCGTTCGTCGAGTTCTTCTCGTTCTTCACG
>JAPKMU010000005.1 GCA_026645745.1 Anaerolineae bacterium
AACAGAGAATGCAGGGCAAAAAACCCAGTACTTCGCTGAAGAACAGGCTGCCGATGGTGGCGACAAGTGCTTGTCCCCACGCCAGATAATGCAGATTTGACCGCAGGGTTGGTTTGTCTAAAGTTGCCTCTGTCTGCGTTACTTCAGTCATAATGCCCTCGTAAGTGTAGGAATACGACAATCTAGAAAGTTGGCGGGGTTGAATATAAGACGTGTCTTCAAGGGACGAAGATGGTGTACCAGCGATTTTTGCTCAAGCATTCAGTCTTCTCGGAAACGGTGGCTATCATTCTTCAGGTGCATAGTCGGCAACGACAGCAGAAACTTCAAACGTTCCGCCAGATGCAAATGTCAAGGACAGATTAATGCTTTGCCCGAGTTCCAAACTTTGCGTCATTCCGGTCAGCATGAGATGGTAGCCACCCGGTTTCACCTCAACCGTTGTAAGTGCTGGGATTTCGATGCCATCTGGTTGTGGGCGCATTCGCATAATACCTGCCTCATCAATCTGAGTTTGGTGCATTTCGATGGTTGTGGCAGCCTCAGAGGTTACACTTATCAATCGATCTGCCGTACCGCCGCGATTTTCAATCACCATATAGGCACCAGTAACACCATTGTTCGTGGACATACCCTCCATACCGCCCATCTGCCCATCGCTGGATGTTTCAATTAAAATGGGACGTACCCAAGCATTTGCGATCACAATATCGCTCGCCTGAGGAATGGTTAGACGTTGAAGCAGTTCGGGCAGAAGAAGAGCGGCGAACGGTGATAAAACTGCAATCACGGCGAATACAAGCGTCAGGCGCTCAAGTAGGCGCATCCACCTTGGTTTGTTCGATTTCATTTACATTTCCTCAACACTGTTATTTTGAAGCCTAGTTGCGCGAAACGCGGTGCTGATTCTTCGTAGCTGATAGACAGCCCCGCTTGGTCAACAATCGGACGAAGCTGTCGATTGACACTCGTGGCCGCGAATTGAATGACTGCGTTTGCCAGACGCCGCAACCGTGAGGGACTTTGATTCTCATTAAGAAACTTGTCGAAGACCACGATGCGCCCCTCTGGTTTCAGCACACGCCCTGCCTCGCGCATACAGGCGTTGGGATCAGGAATCACAGCGATGATCAAATTCAGGACAACAGCATCGAATTGCTCATCGGCAAATGTCAGGGCTTGCCCATCCATCACTTCGGCTGTAATCGTCCGATTGAGGGAAATCGCTTTACGACGAATCTGCTCAACCATAGATGGTGTGATATCTATTGCGACAATCTCTACGCCTTCCGGAATGTAGCGTAAATCCTCACCTGTACCCGCGCCGAGCAGTAAGACCCGCTCTTGGGGTTGCAGCGCCAGAAGTTTGATCGCGGATTGGCGACAGGTGTCCAATGCACGGATCACATGGTCATAGAAGGGTGTGTACAGCGTATAGCGCACTCGATTCCAAGAATTATTATTGACGATGCTCATCGTGGTTGCTCCGAGAATGTGCCAAACTGTTGACGCAGATAGTGATGGCGATGGGTGAAGATGATACGGACAAGGGGCAGCAGCAGATAACCCAACGAAGATAGACGCGGTTCAAACTCAAGGGTGTCGCTGAGAACTGCCCCGCCGTTATCAGGGGTAATGATGCGCTCATGTCGCCAATAGCGATGGATGAGGGAAACGGAGTTTTCGTGAAATCCACCCTCCCAAACTTCATCCAATTGCAGTTGATGTCGATCAAAGGGCAGGATACCGAACAGCAGCAGCCAACTAGCGAAAAGAGGTTGTCGACATGCCGCGTGGGCGAACGGACGTTGGTAGCTATCCGCTGGTGCCGTCATGCGCAGCAGCGGTATCAGTTCGGCGTTGACACCTGCCATCGTATTGACCCTGTGCCACACTTCCATCGGCGCTGCTGCCAATTTCGATTTGATGCTCAACGTAAAAGCCACGATGGTCCTTTAGTTTTCCGTCTGATGTTTGTAGGCAAGTAATCGCAGCGCATTCCCAACCACAACCAGTGTGCTGCCCTCGTGTAAGACGACCGCGAAGCCAAGTTGGACGATCCCCAAGACTGAAGTGAGAATCAGCAAGGCGATTACACCCAGCGAAATCGTCAGATTCTGCTGAATAATCCTTCGACTGGCGCGGCTCAAGCCCACTGCGAACGGAAGTTTGCTCAAATCATCTGCCATCAGCGCCACATCCGCCGTTTCGAGCGCGACTGCCGTCCCGGCTCCTCCCATCGCAATACCTACTGTCGCGCTTGCCAGCGCGGGTGCATCATTGACTCCATCACCGATCATGGCGATGGCTTCATATTTCTCCTCCAGTTCCCTGATAATGTTGAGCTTATCTTCGGGCATGAGTTCTGCCTGCACTTCGGTTAGCCCCACTTCCGCCGCGATGTTGCGCGCTACATCGTCGTTATCGCCGGTCAGCATCACTAGATGTCCGATGCCAAGTCCGCGCAGACTATTCATGATAGCTTTTACATTGGCGCGTGGAGTATCTGCCAGCCCAAGAATGCCTAATACGGTGCCATCCTTGCTCACCAGCATGGTCGTGCGTCCAGTTTTTTCCAGCTCGTCTACGCGCTGGATGATTGAGTCGTCAACCGTCATCCCGGCAGTTTCTGTCAGCAATTTGGTTGATCCCACCAGAACCGCCGCGCCTTCCACGGTGCTGCGCACGCCGCGTCCGGGAACATTCTCAAGATTCCCCGCTGGCGGAAGCTGAAGTCTCTTTTCCTGTGCCGCACGAACCACTGCCTGTGCCAGCGGGTGGTTCGACTGATGTTCAACCGCGCCCGCGATTCGTAGCAGGTCATCGGCCGTCCCGTTCAGGGGAACAACATCGGTCACGGTGAAAGTTCCGCTGGTGATGGTGCCCGTCTTGTCAAAGGCAATCGCTTGCAGTCTGCCGAGATTTTCCAGATGGACGCCGCCCTTGATCAGAACGCCGTTGCGTGCCGCCTGAGCGATACCCGCGAGGACGGAAGCCGGGGTGCCAATGGCAAGCGCACAGGGCGACGCGGCGACCAACAGCAGCATCCCGCGATAAAAGCTGTCTTGGAGGGTGAGCAGGTTGAACAGCGGTGGAATGACGATCAGCAGCGCCGTTGCCACAAAGACGAGCGGCACAAGGCGGCTGGTGAAGCGATCCGCAAACTGCTGGGTCGGACTGCGCTGGCTCTGGGCTTCGGCAACCAACTTCATGACCCGACTCAAGGTGTTGTCCGCCGCTACGCGCGTCACCCGAATTTCAAGAGCATTATCCTTGTTGACCGTTCCCGCAAAGACTTCTTCGCCTTTGCCCTTCGTCACCGGAACACTTTCGCCCGTGATCGGACTCTGATCAATGGTGCTGCTGCCCTCAGCAATTTCGCCATCGACCGGTATACGATCACCGGGGCGAGCGATCACCATATCGCCGATTTGCAGGTTTTCAACGGGTTCTTCAACGATCTGACCATCTCGCTTGACGCGCGCGGTCTTGGGCATAAGTTCACCAAGCGCGTTAATGGCGTTGCGTGCGCGATCCAGCGCGTAGTGTTCCCCGGCATGACCAATTGAGAACAGCAGAAGCAGAAACGCGCCTTCGCTCAGTTCGCCCAACGCTGCTGCCCCCGCTGCTGCCGCCAGCATGAGAATGTCGGTGTCGAGCTTGCCCTTGAAAAGTGCTGGGATTGCGTGAGTGGCAACATCGTACCCGGCGGCAACATAGACGAGCGCGTACAAAGCATTGGCGACTGTTGGCGAAAATCCTAGAAAGCGCTCGCCTAACCAGCCGAGAAGAAAAAATACAGCGGCGGCTCCCACCAAGATAAGCGTCCAGCGTTCTTGCATCCAATGCGGCAGGAACGCGGGTGCGCTGCCATGATCATGGTCGTGGTCTGATGCTGAGTCGTGATCGGCATCATGTGCGGCTTCATGCCCCGCAATGGACGCTTTGGGATCTCGCTTTTGAGCGGTTGACGTGATTACTCTTGCGCCCATCCCGCGAATGGTTTGCTCGATTGTTTCTCTGCTTAAGACCTCTGTGTCGTAGGCGATGAACACCACTCCTGCCGCATAATTGACGTTGGAGTGCAGCACACCTTGTAGCCGCTCAAGCTGCCGACTCAAACTAAGTGCGGCATCCGCTGTGTCCAAGCCTGCGAAAGGAATTTGCTCGTGTCGGTAGCGCTGATGAATTTCTGCGCCGGCTTCTTTGGCAAGTCGCTGAACCGTTGCTAGGGAAACGAGGTTCGGATCATAGTGCAGACATAGTCGTGCAGTGCCGTTCTCACGAACGATGTGCGCTTTTTCCATCCCTCGCTGCTGCAATAAGCGGGTGGTCAGCATCGTGATGCACTCATCCGCGGCGTCAAGATCAGGCAGGATGACCGATAAATCCAGGCGCACTTCTTGAGCCATTAGGCTGCTCCTCAGGCAAATGCCTGCTAATTGCGACCTCGTATCAATACATGAACACGTATTCATGTATTGTAGCAAGAAAGAGAGAGTTGACAACCCCTATCCGTGTTCTACGTGCAGCAATCCCTGCGCGAATATCGCGCGTACGTGATCGTCATCCAGTGCGTAAAAGACGTGGCGACCTTCTTTACGGTATCGAACTAAATTCAATTGGCGCAAAAACCGCAGTTGATGCGAAATCGCGGACTGCGTCATGCCGAGGGTTGTCTCTAGTGAATGCACGCAAACCTCGTGGTCAAGCAGCAGCGAAATAATCCGCAAGCGTGTTGGGTCGCTGAGTGCCTTAAACAGCTCTGCCAGCCGGTTGGCAGTCGGTGTGTGTATTAGATGTGCTTGGAGTTCGCTGACAATGCCTGCGTCTGTGTCATCCGCATCACAGAGCGTACCTATTTCGGGTGATTCCACCACATTACCCTTTATACATGAACATGGATCGTATTTTAGTTGGGGAGGGTAGATGTGTCAAACCGACTCTACCAGCAAATTTAGCAAATGCTTGACATTATTTTTAGCCACATCTAAACTAAACACAATCTTCTGCCAAAATTTCAGATTGAAAGACACCTGGATGGACGACTCGTACCGCCACAAGATATCACGACGCCAAGCTCTAGGCGTAGGAATTGGTGGCAGTCTCAGCCTGCTGAGCGCTGCCCTACTTTCCCGTACTGCACAAGGGCAAGGCGATACCCCTAGTCCTACCCCGACCCATACGATGGAAGGGATGGAAACGTCGATGCCCAGCATGACACACGCCGGAATGAGTGCGATGCTCGTTGGTGCAGTTGATCACCAACGCAATGGTTTTGACCCCATGCAGATGCTCGTCGATTGGGATCACGGCACGTTGGCGGGCACAACCGAGGATGGTCGCCCGATCCGCGAGTACAGCGTATCAGCCGGAGACATCGAGATCGAGATTGCGCCGGGAATCTTCTTCCCTGCATGGGCATACAATGGTCGTGTCCCCGGACCAAGCATCCGTTGCAACGAGAATGATCATCTGCGCATCGACTTCGCCAACTTCGGTACGCATCCTCATACGATGCACTTTCACGGGTTTCATCGCGCAGAAATGGATGGCGTGGAAGGTGAATATCGCGGAGCGATCAATCCGGGTGAGCAGTTCACCTACGAATTCGATGCCGATCCGTTTGGCTGCCATCTCTATCACTGCCACGCCGCGCCGCTCAAACGGCACATTCACAAAGGGATGTACGGCGCGTTCATCGTCGATCCGCTGGCAGGTCGTCCGCCTGCCCGTGAATTCATGATGATCATGAATGCTTTCGATACTAATTTCGACGGTGGTAACGAGGTTTACGCGGTCAATACAGTGGGGCATGAATTTATGCGCCGACCTATTCCGATTAAAGTCGGGGAAGTCGTCCGCATATACCTGATCAATATCGTCGAGTTCGACCTGATCAACTCGTTCCACCTGCACGCCCATTTTTTCAATTACTATGACACCGGCACAACACTTGAACCGACACTCCGCACGGTCGATACCATTATGCAGGCACAAGGGCAGCGTGGCATTCTCGAATTTCGACCACGCTATCCGGGACGGTATATGTTCCATGCCCATGTTAGCGAGTTTGCCGAACTCGGGTGGATGGGCTTTTTCAACGCCGTCAACGAAGCAGATTATCCGGCGGCGCTGAGGGAAGTCGGCTTGGATGAAGAATGGGACTTCAAATCACTGAACGGCACCGCCGCAAGTCAAACGGAGGGAAGCTAACATGATCCCGCAAACAACATCCCCAGAAACCACGGGGCGACTCTCCGGGACGGTCTGGCTGCTGGCACTCATCCCCTTCATCTTGCTCGGTGTCGTGCTCGCATACATCGTCGCAACAGGCGGCGGATTAACGGAATTGGCAGGGCCACCTGTTGAACACGTGAGCATCACCCGTATCACACTGCCGCAGCCCGGACTGATCCAAGTAGAGGTCATCAATGACGGGCCGCAGGATGTTACCATACCGCAGGTGCAAATTGATGATGCCTACTATTACTTCACGGCTGAACCCTCAACCACACTGTCACGTTTAGGGCGGGCAACCTTTACTATTCCCTATCCCTGGGTCGAGGAAGAACTACATCGTGTGGTCTTGCTGACTTCCATCGGAACAACGTTCGAGGGCGAGATCGGAGCGGCCGTTGAAACCCCCGCGCCATCGTTTAACCTGTTCGCGCAATTTGGGTTGATCGGGCTGTATGTGGGGATCGTGCCGATTGGTTTGGGGATGCTTTGGTATCCTTTCTTGCAGCGCATCGGCGCGCGGGCGATGATGTTCATCCTCGCGCTGACCGTTGGACTGCTCGTCTACTTGGCAATTGGGACATGGCTGGACGCGAACGAATTCGCGCTCGAACTACCTGCATTCTGGCAAGGCGTGCCGCTGGTCATCTTCATCGCGCTGCTTTCGCTCGGCGTACTGCTCGCAGTAGGCAGCGTGCGCAAAGGACAAGAGACCACGCCGCTCGGTATCGCCTATCGAATTGCGATGGGGATCGGATTGCACAATCTTGGTGAAGGACTGGCAATTGGTGCTGCCTTTGCACTCGGTGAGGCGGCGCTCGGCACCTTCCTGATTTTGGGCTTCACCCTGCACAACATTACCGAAGGCATCGGCATTGTTTCGCCTATCGTTCGGAAAAATCCGGGGCTGCGCCATTTCTTGCTGCTCGCGTTGATTTCCGGGGGTCCTGCCATTCTCGGCACATGGATTGGTGGCTTCGCCTTCAGCCCCGTTTTAGCGACGATCTTCCTCGCTATCGGCGTGGGAGCGATTTTGCAGGTGGTTTGGGAAGTTGGCAAATTGGTCGCACGCGACAGCAGCAAGCTGGGGCTGCCGCTCATCAATTGGGTTAATCTCAGCGGGGTGGTCGTCGGCATTGCGCTGATGTACTTCACCGCGTTTTTCGTGAAGTTCTAACGGTATAAAGGGCAAGCTCATGCAGCATATCGAAAGACGTGAATCGGGGGTGGCGGCACCCATCAACACCGCCAATAGCACGAACGTGGATCGGTCAGGTGCGCTTCGAGTCATGGCAATCATCGGTGTAGTGATCCTTGTGGTGATCCTCGCGGGCGCAGCGTATCTCTGGTTCTCTGGAGGTAATGGACAGGCAAGCGCTGCGATCACCGCGCCTTCGCTAGAACTCCAACCGGGTGATACACGCAGTCTGTTTAGCCTTGAGTCGGGCGCTTCGGAGGCGCGCTTCATCGTCGATGAAATTTTGTTGGGCGAACCCAAGACCGTCGTCGGCGTGACGAATGAGGTTGCAGGCGAAATGCTCATCGACCTAGACAACCCGGCAAACTCCGTACTGGGTGTAATTCGGGTCAATGTTCGCACGCTGCAAACGGACAACGAGTTTCGTAATCACGCGCTGCGTGGACAGATTTTGCAATCGGATCGCCCCGAATATGAGTTTGCGACCTTTACGCCTGTCACGTTGAATGGCTTGCCGGAAGCCGTGAACGTCGGTGAGGCCTTCACCTTTCAGATCGTGGGCAGCTTGAACCTGCATGGGGTGAGCCAAACCATTACGTTCGATGCAACTGTCACGCCCATCAGCGCAACAGAAGTTCAAGGAACGGCCAGCACCGTCGTCCTGTATCGTGATTTCGGCATGAGCATCCCCGAAGCGGCAGGCGTTGCCGGGATATCTGATGAGGTTCGGTTGGAGATCGACTTTATTGCCCAAACTAATCCACAAAGTTGATGCTCAAGGAGGCATACTGTCTCAAGCCAAGTCGCTCGAGACGAGAGCAGTGCAGGACTTCCTGAAAACCGTCTATATGCTGCAAAGTCAAATGGATCGCGTTTCAACACATTGTTTAGCCGCGGTGCTGTCTATTTCAGCACCTTCGGTATCGGATATGGCAGCACGCCTGAGCGCGGATGGATTAATCGATTATCGAAAGTATCATGGGGTCAGGCTTACAGAAAATGGGGCATACATCGCTCAGGCAGTAGTGCGTCGCCATGAACGAATTGAACAATTCTTGGTACTTGATCTGGGTTACACGGCGGATGAAGCACACTGCGAAGCTGAAAGGATGGAACATGCTGTTTCGAACCGCCTTGTTGATGCTTTGGAGCATAAATTGTTGACTCAACCCAAAACTTGTGCCGAGGAGAAAAGCGATATAATGCCGGAAACAGACTGAAAAAATGACTTTTGGAGGTGATGTTTTGTCTGATTCAATACTCCCAACCCGAGAACCGTCACAAACTCCTTTTGAGCGTATCCGCCAAGTCGATGACGACGGCATCGAATTCTGGTCGGCACGCGACCTGATGCCAGTTCTCGAATATACCAAGTGGCAAAACTTCAAAACGGTTCTGATCAGGGCACAAATCGCTTGTGAAAACAGCGGTCACGATCCGGCTAACCATTTTACCGGAGCCAGTAAAATGGTCGCCCTTGGTTCGGATGCCAAACGTGAAGTCGAAGATATGCACCTCTCACGCTACGCCTGCTATCTGATCGTCCAGAATGCCGACCCTGCCAAAGAAGTCGTCGCGCTTGGTCAAACCTATTTTGCAGTGCAAACCCGCCGTCAAGAGATTTCCGATGCAGCAGCACTGGCTGAACTGACCGAGGAGCAGCGGCGACTGCTGCTGCGCCAGCGTATCAAGTTGCAGAACACGGATCTCGCGTCCGCTGCGAAAAATGCAGGCGTGATCACCGGACAAGACTTTGCGGTGTTCCAGAATCACGGCTATCGAGGTCTCTACAACGGTTTGACGGCAGAAGCCATTCACAAGCGCAAAAAGCTGAAGAAAAGTCAGCATATCCTCGATCACATGGGGACAACCGAGTTGGCAGCAAACCTGTTTCGCAGCACACAGGCGGAAGAGAAGCTGCGTCGTGACCAAGTTCAGGGCAAGGATGCGGCGAACGCCGTACATTATGAGGCAGGTGTCGTTGTTCGCCGCGCGATTGCTGAACTCGGCGGCACTATGCCGGAAGACCTGCCTACAGCGGAGAGTATTAAGAAACTGGAGCGTGCGGAGAAGAAGCGACTTGCTCCTCCTAAGAAAATGAAGAAAGATGGCGAAACATAGAATTATCGAAGCCCCACACACGGGGACTTCGAGGTTCAGTCACCAGCACGGCTGACTTATCGACTCAACTCGACTGCAACGGGAATCCCTTCTGCATGAAAGAACAGCGTGAGCCGTTCAATCTCCGCTTTCCCGATGACACTTTTCGAGACTCGTATCCCCCGTTCATCGACGTACTCGAAGCTGAGCCGTTTGACCCCGCCCTGCGGTCCGACGACTTTCACCACCTGCGTGGCGCTTTTCAAGGGTGCTAATGCTGCCTCTGCGGAGGTGCGGTACTGCCCAACGGTGAATTGAAAAAAGTCACTGCGCATTGTCCCGCGCCACTGCCCCATCACCGGCGTGTCGTCCGGGAACGAGAGCAGTTCGTGAGCATGATCGAGCAAGCGGATCTGTACGGTATCCTCGGTTGCGATGAACACCAGCCGCGGCGTATGATTGAGCCGTTCCGCCGTGAACACATCGCTCAGGTTGAAAAACTCGTCTACGTCCTTGCGTCCGGCGGTCACGATTTGAGTTGTCATGATCTCACTCCTTCACTGATCACGTTTTGAAGCCATTCCTTCACTGTGTTTTCGCCTGCCTGCTGATAGAACTCGCTCAGGTCTTTGCCGCTCGGCACTTGCACGCACTTGACGGCCCTAGATAACGCCGCGATCTGTGCCGCCGCGCCTGCACCAGCTTCATCGGCATCCATACAGGCGATCACGCGCGGAACACCCAGCAGCGTCCCATACCAGCGGCGGTCAATACGGGCATAGCTGGCACTGCCGATTGCCGCTGCTCGCGCGAAGTCGCCGCTAATCTGCCAGGCGATCAGCGCGTCGAACTCGCCTTCGGTGATAATGAGCGGCGTTCGCGGCAGAACGTGATCCGCCAGATACAGGCAGCCGCGAATATTGCCACCGCTCACCTGCTGGTAACGCTGCTCGCCCGCCGCACGGCGAACCTTGATCCCCCAGACCTCATCATCGACGATCCAAGGGATGAGAATGCCGCACGGCACATTCAAGCCGTCGATCTCCCGCCATGCTGTTGGCGCGCCCGGGAGGTATCCCAGTTGAGTGAGTTCGATGATCTTCTCGCTCAAGCCGCGCTCCCAGACCAGATAACCCCACGCGCGCTGCCCTTCTGGCGACCATAAGCGTTCACGCGCCTCGTCGATGACGCGCCGCGCTTTCGCCTGCCACTCAGCATCCGGAGGTTGCGCGATAGGTTCGGGCGCACGGCGCGTAACGTTCAGAGTTTCGATCTGCGGCAGATCGCCGTTTGCCAGTCGTTCGCACGCCTCCTGAAACGTTAGTTGGTGGTAGTGCTGCACCCACGCGATGGCATCGCCACCAGTGTGACACTTGCCGAAACAGCGCCAGTGCTGGGCGTAGACCACAAGTGAAAAGCCTTTGTGTTCGCTGTGCAGCGGGCACTTAAAAGCGGCATAGTCCCGCCCCCGAAAGCGCGGTTTGCCGAGATCGCGCTCAACGAGCTGGCGCAGGTCGAGCTGCGCTTTGAGTTTCTCTACATCAATCATGCTGCCGACCTCCCCCAAAGAATTTCGTCAGTGCTGTGACGAAATGCCAAAATTCGGTATTCTGTCATTTCGTCATTTCGTCATCGCGGTGTCGAAATTGTCGTGCTGGGCGGTTTTCCCCTCAGCATAGCGGCTAGATTTCGTCACGCGCCCTCGAAATCCCTGTCATCATCCCCGTTTTGAGGCGGGGAATTATGGCAAAGCCGCTATGACGAAATGATCGGGGTCGGTCGATAGCCTTTTGACGGACGACCCGCGCCTGTACCTTTTCGCTCGATGACCTCAATCACGCCATCCTCGACCAGTGCCGCCAGTGTCGCATCGATTTCTTTGCGCGACTTCACCCCGGCACCGCGCAGGATGTCCCGCGCTGACGGGGGTCGCTCCCCATGGCGCGCGATGAAGTCCAGCACCTTCTTCTCGTTCTTCACATCTACACCGATGCTCAGCTCGTCGAGCAGGCGATGCACCGATGCGCGATACTCCTCAGCGAGCATCTCTCCGCGCGCCCAATGCGCTGTCGTAATGCGCGGTGCGTTGTGCATCCCCTCATCTGTCCAATCCATAATTGCCAGAATCAGCGCCAGCTTGAGCGCCATCGTCGAGAAGCGTCCGTAGTTCCCACGCAAACGGTCATCGAGGTTGCGGCGGGGGTCGGTCATGTCGTGCAGCGCGGCGTAGTAGGCGTTGAACAGGTCAAAGACCGCTGGTTCCATCGTCGCGCCGATAGCGGGATGCTTGACCGGTTCATCGAGATCGTGGAGCGCGAACTCGTCAGGTGGCATCGGGAAGGCGTTGTACACGCGCAACAGCCGCGTTTTCAGGTCGGGCGGAAACTCGTGTGTATCGAGGTTGTGTCCGTTCAGCACGCACTTGATTTCGCGCTCGGTCGGAGTCAGGCACAAAAAACGCGCCATCAAGCCATCCTCCCACTCGCCGTCAGTGATGTAACGCCCCAAGCGAGCGGGCGTGGTCGCGCCGATCATCGCCAGCGCTGGGTTGTAGACGATCAGTTTGCCATCGCCGCGCAGCTCACGTTCCAAACGACGGGGTGCATCGAACATTTCCATCATCGTTTCGGTGTGTCCCTCCATGTACTTCTTCGGGATCAGCATCTTGCTCGCCTCGTCTATGAGGATGCCACGCTGACCGGCGAAACGGGCGGCGAGGTCTTCGTTCCGCTGCTCGAACGGCAGCAGTTTTTCATAGTTGGACGGTTTTTCACCTGCGAGCTTGGCGACCAGCATTTCGGGCGAAGTGGTGGCGGGCAGTAGGAGATGAGGCATCGTGTCCCGCACCATGTCGGTGATCGCGTTCAGCCCAGTCGATTTGTGATAGTAGGTCGTCGGCGCGACCCACAGGTAGTACAGGTTCGGGTAAATATCCCCGAACCCCAAGCGCAGCACGCAGCGCCGTGCGACTGCCAGCCCGACTGCCCACAGCGGTCCTGACTCCAAGAAGATGCGCGGCGTCATCGGTGAGCGCTGGCTCAACCACGCGAGGCAGTCACGGTGAAACGCGCCGACAGTTTCCGCCGATGCCATGAGTTTGTCGGTCAACTGCGCCGCCTTGGGGAGCGGCGGCACATAGGCTTCTTCTGACGATTGACTCGACGTCGGCACCGGGGCGTTGGGATCGATGCGCAAGACCTGTGCGCTCAACTCAGGATCACGGGTCAAAATCTGCTGCAAGATCGACCAGTGCGTGCGATCATGTCGCCAATCGAGCGATGCCAGCAGTGACTCAACCAGTGGGCTGAGGGTCAATCCGGCGGGAATATCCAGCATCGATACGGCGCGCCGCAGCGCATACGCATCGTGTTCGTTCAGGTTCATGGTGACAAGCTCCCAAGCAAGACTGAATAGAACTCGTGTCAAAAAACACGGTTTGATGTGGGGAATTCAGTTGCACATGGGGGTAGGCTGTGATACATTGTGAGTGTCCAGTTCACCATGTATCCCATGCCGCCGCCCACGCGCCTCATCAGCAGTGGGCATTTTCTTTTCTAGGGCGGAGAGCGTGATTGTGTTTTCATGTTAGTCCTCAAAAGGTTCGCCCGGGCGAACCTTTTATTCATCGGTGAGATAGCGCTCAGTGTCAGTGATGAATTTCCGCATTGCCTGCAAACGGGCGCGAGCAATATTCGCATCCCCTTCTTGGAGCATAAGCGCGCGCGCTAACTCTTGTGGTGAGGTCGCGGTGATAGTTTGAGCGACTTTCGCCACTTTGAGTGCAGCAGGCGACAGTCTTTCGATAGGGTCTTCATCGGCATCCGTCACAGGGTCCCCCTCGCATAATTCCTTGACCTGCTTACTCGTCAAGTTGAAGTCCACGATCTGACGGACAATTTCAGCATGGTATTCGGAAGAAACTGTGGTGATATAGCGCAGTTTCTTTTCTTCGATATCGTAGCGATCTGCAAGCTCAAGTGCTTCATCTGACAGGCGCAACAGCCCTTTTATCGTGCTGAAATGACCTTTCTTGATACCGCCCATCGCACTCAGAATTGCTTCGGTATACTCACGCTTGGCGCGTAGGTCGAGATTGAGCGCTTGACGATAGAAATCATTTCCGACCGCGTAGGCGGGGATCTCGTAACCATGAACGGTAAGCAATAGCAATGCTGCCTGCCGTGCTAGCGCAACAGCCGTCAACCCAGAGCGCACGGTGTTCTCTTTCGCCTGACGAAAAACGGATGAGCGGTTTGCCGGGATGATGATGCACGGGATCATGCCATCGCCCGTATAGCTGGGGATGAAGTCGCGCAGCAGCCATGTCGCCCAGTAACGGCGCTCGCCCGTCTCAATCCGAAAGAGACGAGTTACGCCCTGACTGACGTCCACGACTGTAAGCGGGTTGACCTGTCCGTCATCGCGGATGGTGATCGCCAGATTGACCAGATCGCGCAGCAGTGTTTCTTCTGGCGACAGATTGACCGCTGGTTCATCCTCGCGCTCATCGTCGCCATTCGGCAGCAGTTCGAGGACATTGTTGAACGGTCGTCCGCGCTGTCGCGCTGCGATTTGCACGATCTGCACCAGTTCGCGCAGTGCTTGCGTCGGTGTCACGCGGTTGTTGTGAAAATTCAGATGAATGCTCTCTGGCAGCACCCGGCGCGGCTGCACCGGATCAGGGCGCACCATCTCCAGCAAGATACGTTCGACACGGATTGAATTGTCCGTGAATGCCTGCGGCAGATCACCGAGCAGATCGCCAGTGACGGACGCGAGTAGATCATCCACCCGACTGGTATTGCCGTTCGCCCGCGCCATTATTCGATGCCCTTCGACAAATAACGTACGAGTGAAGCGACGACTTGAGCATAGGCTTTGCTCGCTGAGGCACGCGGATCGTAGCTGAATAAGCTTTGATGGTTTCGATGGGCATACGACACCGCTTCATTGGCGGGAATCACACCAAGTAAAAGTTTGCCCAACACCGGATGCGACTTGAGTTCTGCCAGTAAATGACTGTGACCCCGAATGCGGTTATCCATCTTGGTGACGATCAGCCCGCTGACGCGCAGGTTCGGATGTCGCCAGCCATCACGGATGTCGTTGATCTTCTGAATGACGCTCGTTAGACCAACCGTTTCCAAGTAGCGTGGTTCGACAGGGACAATCGCATCTGATCCGGCGAGCAGTCCCATTTCTGTCATCAGCGAAAAAGAAGGACGAGTGTCGATGATGACCGCCGCATACTGGTTCGCGATCTTGCTGAGGGGATCGGCGAGACGATAGGGTGCGCCTGCCACGCCCATCAATTCCCGCTCAGCACCTTCGAGCATGGGGGAGGCAGGGAGAACATGCAGGTTTTCATCCCATGTCGAGGGCACAATGCAATTCATGAGTGTCTGCGGCGCGTTTTGCCGATCTGCCATCAGCACGGTGTACAGGCTGTCATCGGTGCCGTAGTCCTTGCGACCGGTCGTCACCAGCGACGCATGTCCCTGTGAGTCGGTGTCGATGAGCAGCACGCGGCAGTTCGACGCATTGGCACGGCGGAGCATTCCGGTGATGCCAAACGCGATGTTGGTGGCGGATGTCGATTTGCCGACACCCCCTTTGTGGTTGGTGAAAACGAAAACGCGAGTCATTGCCATTCCCTTTCAAAATCCAACGAACCGTCGATTTCGCTGTGGCTGGCAAAGACTTCTCAAAGGTGGTGTAAACTCTCTGAGGGAGCTTTGCTGGCACGGGCAGCGAGCTTCAAGGTGACTGGGGGAGGGTTCAGGCTCTCCCTTTCACCGCAAAAGCCGAATGTCGTCAGATCAGACAGGAAAGCGGTTGTATACGCTTAGGATAGGCGATTGAAGAAAGAAATTGAGCGAGGCTCAGTTGTGCGTGGTGTTCGGATTGAGTGCAATCAGTGGAGACAGAAAGAAAAAGCCCTTGAGATAGTTCTCAAGGGCTTTTTTCTTGCATGGCTGACGACTAGAGGCTGTTCTCCAAGTGTGCCGCAAACGCGCGCCAGCACTCCAAAAGCGTATTGTCACGGAGAATAACCGACGGGTCGCGTTAAGCTGCCTTGCGGAGTGCATCCGTGATACAGTCGATGTGCGCGGGTCAGTGAGTATCAGTCATCAGGCAGGGTATAGCTTAATGTTGCCCATCCCGCATGAATGCGCGCCAAAGTAGCATGCCACGATTGAACACCACTTGCTGCGTCGGCAGATTCGACATTGAATGCGCCGACTGCACAGGTAAAACGAAGCGCTTCTTCAGGTGAAAGTCCGCGCAGCAGTGCCGCCAAAAACCCAGCATAGGCACAATCACCCGCGCCGATCGTACCGACAACATTGACTTGAAACGCGGGATGCCAGAGTTCAAGATTCTGCCACTGATCAGCCGATAATCCGAGCGGTGCTAAACGTGCAAAAGCACGTCGATCCATGTGCGTTTTTAGATAAAAGCCGTATTCGCCTAATTTGAAGCCCGCAATGACTACGCCCATCGTCAACAATTCATCTGCCAATGTTCGTAGGTACGCCCGACTCAGATGTGCCAGCACATCCCCGTGCCAGCGATTATAATCGTCGCGGCGCAGCATAAACACGATTTCTTCCACACTGGGCAGAAATATATCGACATAAGGCAGTACCTGTCTAAGCACATGAACCCAATTGACTTGACCGCTGGCACCGCCGGGATCAGGATGGGTCATGTCAAGCGAAGTAACCACGCCGGACTCATGCACGCGACGGAAAATCGCCGTCAGGGATGCGCCGTTATTGGCGTATAACCTCGGTAGAAGCGGCGGGTAGCCCAAATGAAACAGTTTTGCCTGCTGCACCACTTCAAAATCTACGTCTGCGAGATCAAAGTGTGTGTTATTGCCGGAACAGTGCAGGATGATTCGATCCGCATTGTTGGGGGTCAAAATGACGGAGTAGGAGCTTGATTCGCCGGGGCGAAGTTTGATCAATTCGCTCAGTTTAGGGTCGCAGTCTTTCAGTTTGGCAATAATCACCCGTCCGAGCAGGTCATCGCCCACGCTGGTCATCAAGCCGACCTGAGCGCCGAGGCGGTGCAGTGCTGTTCCGGTATTTGAGACAGCACTGAACGCGACCGACGACGAAGTGATGGCGGCGGCGCAAGCGGTCGGCGCGCATGATTTTATCGTGCGGCTGGAAAAAGGTTATCATACGGAAATCCGCGAAGGTGGTTCGCTGCTGTCACAAGGTCAAAAACAGCTTCTCGCGTTCGCGCGTGCCCTGCTTGCTGATCCGCGTATCCTGATCTTGGATGAGGCGACGAGCAACATCGACACGCAAACCGAGAAGGTGATTCAAACGGCATTGGGGCGACTGCTGAAAGGACGTACCAGTTTCGTGATCGCGCACCGTTTGAGCACAATCGTCAACTCGGATTTGATCGTGGTCATGGATCACGGCGAAATCATCGAACACGGGACGCATCAGGAATTGTTGGCGCAAAACGGTGCCTATTCGCGGCTGTACACGCTGGCGTAACGAACATTTTCACCACCGAGAACACAAAGAGGAAACGTTGCTTTGTGTTCTTTGTGGCTCAACAATTTAGCGGAGAGGACAAACAAAAATGGCAAATAAAATCCGGTGGGGAATTCTTGGGGCGGCGAACATCGGGCGAAAAGTCATCCCCGCGATTCATCAGGCGAAGAACAGCATCGTATCGGCGGTCGCCAGCCGCGATCAGGCGAAGGCGCGAGCCTATGCCGACGAACTGAACATCCCAACCGCTTACGGCTCGTATGAAGCACTCTTGAACGATCCGAACATCGACGCGATCTACATCCCCATCCCCAACGGACTGCACTACGAATGGTCGCTCAAATGCGCGGCAGCGGGAAAACCTACATTATGTGAGAAACCGCTCACAGCGAACGCTGCCGAAGCACGCGAACTCGTTGAGACATTCGAACAGGCAGGATTGACATTTGCGGAAGCATTTATGTACCGGCATCACCCGATGACCCGCCGCGTGGTTCAGATGGTGCGCGAAGGTGTGATCGGCAAGGTGTCAATCATCGCGGCATCGTTCACATTTCCGATCCGGCGCGAGGATGATGTCCGCTTGAATAACGATCTCGCGGGCGGCGCACTGATGGATGTTGGCTGCTATCCCGTCAGCTTGATGCGCATGGTCACGGGCGAGGAACCGGACGAAGCCTTGGCAATCGCCAATTTCGGCAGCGGGTCACAGGTTGATGAAACATTGAGCGGCGTTTTGCACTTCCCGTCCGGAATCGTTGGGCATTTCGACTGCGGCTTCCGCACCTTCTTGACCAACAGCTATGAAATACGCGGATCAACCGGCAAGATCAATGTTGAACCGAGTTTTACCATGCCCGCCGATCAGCCGTCTGTGATTCGCTTGACAACGCAGCAAGACGGAAAATCCCGAATTGAGGAAATTGAGATCGCCCCCGCCAATTCTTATCAGTTGATGGCGGAAGATTTCGCGGCAGCGATACAAGAAAAACGTCCGCCGCTGTACGACGGACGTGATGCGATTTCGCAGATGCACACAATTGACATGTTATATCGTTCAGCGCGGGCTTAGGTTCACCACAAGCCGGGAATCAGCTTAAAGCGCGTGCGCTTTTGATAGCCCGCATAACCGGAAAGATTTTCGCCAAGATAGCGATCTTCAAGCGCGGTCTTGGCGAAATGCCCCGCGACATTCAGCACCGTCACGATCAACCCGATTCCTGTGCTAAACACCAGCCCCAAGCCGATCAACGTCAGAATTGCAGCGGTGTAGATCGGGTGACGTACAACGCCGTACACAGACGTATCCACCACTTGATGATCGGCACGCAGAACTGTCTCCGCAGTCCAGAATTTCCCCAGAACGGAACGACTGTAGAACATGCCCGCAATACCGATGATCTCCAGCACAATGCCGAAAATCCAAAACGGAAGCGGCAGCAGCACGTCCGCTGAGGTGATTAAGACGACCGCCCCATGAATGATGGTCAAAATCATCAGAAGTGTGAGGAAAATCAGCACCACACGATCTGGTGCGGAGCCTGATTCGCGGAGCGATTTCAAGACGGATGTCCCGCCGCGCCAATAGATGACGATATAGAAGATGAACAAAAAGAACGCCAGAATGGGCAGGAAATCTTCCACAATGTGCCCTCGCAGGTAGAGTCCGGTGCACGCTTGATTCGACCGCAAAGGGCTGAAGTGCGCAAGCCTTCAGCCCTCTGGTTCTGTTTAGAACTGCGCGCGAATCTCGCGTTCGATCTGCGCGATATCTGTACCGTAACGCTCACGGCTCATCTGGCGGATCATCTCACCGATCAACGGGTTGGGCGTTTGCGACGGGAGCAGCGTTCGCATCGTAAACGCCCGCGCGCCGATCCCGTTGACCAGCAGCTTGACCGACGCAGTGAACTGCCCCAACTCGATCAAGTCCTCCGCGCTGAATACCGGATGATATTCCGGCGCAAGCGCGGGTGCATCCTGCACGCCGATTCGGAAGGTGATCAGGCTGCCGACGTTGCCAAACACTGCCTCGCGGATTCCGTGATCCAATTGGTGTAGGAATTGGTTCGCCAGCACGAGCGACACACCGAACTTGCGCCCCTCGCTGATCATCGTACCGAGAAGCGGGGTACTGTAATTCTGCACTTCGTCAATGTAGATATAGAAATCGCGGCGCTGTGCGGGCGCAAGTTTGCTGCGCTGGAAGGCGGCTTGAAGCAAGTCACCAAGGATCAGCAAGCCGAGAAATTGGCTCGTCTCTGTGCCGATCTTGCCCTTCGCCAGATTGCACAACACAATCTTGCCGTCGCTCATCACATCGCGCCAAGGAACGCTGCTGCGCGGCTGACCGAGAATCCGTCGCAAGATCGAGTCTTCGACAAAGCGGCTGAATTTGCTCAACAGGTAGGGCAGCAGTTCGGCACGCCACTGCGCGCTCGCATTTTCGGTCTTGCTGGCGATGTCTTCCCAGAAGTTTTTGACAATCGGATCGCCAATGCGGGGCAGAATCCGCCGCACGTAATTCTGATCTGACAGAATGCGATACACATCGATCAGTGTCCCGCCTTCGATCCACATCGCGGCAAGCATCGCGTTGCGGACGAACTGCTGAAAGATCGGACCGACAATCCCTTGATTGTACGGATCGTACATGCGGATCAGCATACCGATAAAGTCGTTCGTGATGCGGTGGCGATCCGCTTCGCTCTGCGGATTCAGAATATTCAACCCGATGGGGCGATCCTCGTCCGATGGATCGATCAAAATCACATCCTCGGCGCGGTGCTGCGGAATACGCATCAGCACATCTTCCACAAGGTCGCCGTGCGGATCGAGCAGGAATACCCCATATCCGGCTTCAATATCTTGCAGCACCATCGATGCGATCAGCGTGGATTTGCCCATGCCCGTTTTGCCGACGATGTACGAATGGCGGCGGCGGTCATCGCGCGATTGGCGAATCAGCGCGGGAATGCTCGTGCCCGTGCGCGCCGTGCTCACGCCTAAAACCGTTCCGTTGTCCGGCATCCCAACCGGGGGCGCGATTGGCTTTCCATCCAACAAACGCATCCCCGGCACGCCCGTAAAGTGCGGGATCGGCAGGCGAAAGACGTGTGTCGCTTCGGCTTCACCGACCAAATAGCGTAGGCGGCGCATCCCGTCAGGCGCATGGGTGTATCCCCACGCTTCGACATCAATTTGATGCAGATTGCGGCGCGCGGTTTCAAATTCCTGTCCGCGCAGTGCGCGCATAATCTCATACCCGCCGTTTTCGCCGTTGTCGCGCATCGGACCCAAAAATGCCGATGCGATCATTTCGGGGAGCAGTTTGCTTGTTCCAGTGTGACCGGCGACATTCAAGCGCACCAAGAACGCCGAGCGCAGATAGCTTAAGCGGATAAAATGTTCGCGCGAACGCTCCATCTGACTAATCTGATTCAGGCGAGACATCATAGCGGGAGCGTTAAAACCTTCCGGCGTGACGGGCTGTTCGCCTTCCCAAATTTGTACCTGCTTCGCGTATGATGTCGCATCGGACGCTGTATCGGTGTACATCGCGGCACTGCGCTCCCAACTGTAGAGTTGGGTCGGCTTCAGGTGAATACTCAGCATGGACGGCTTTTCCTGCCGCAGCATCACCCAGAGCATGTTGTGTAAGTCCATCGAACCGGGCATGAACGAAGCGACGGTATACATGCCGCTGCTTTCCGGCGCGGTTTCGCGGCGCACGATTTCCGCCGCGTGATCGATCTCGAACGGTTCAAGCAGGGATACGAGTTCCGACTGATCCGCGACGGCTTCAAAGATGTACACCCCATCTTGAGTCAGCGGCAGCGCGGCGCGAAGATCATGCCAAAGTTCGGCAGCTTGCGCGTGGCACTGTTCGGCGGTCTCCGCACCGACGCGCACCAAGAAGGCAATTTTGATCTGCCCGCGTTCGGCGATCTGGGGATGCGGAATGGCGATGAAGCGAAGCGCAAAGGTCACATCGTACAAGAGTTCGCGGAATGCGCCTAACACCTGCACAAACTCGAATGCTGCCATCAGCAGCCGGTTCGACCATGCCTCCGGGTGCATGTGCGGTCGCCCGACTTCGCGCACAACAATTGCGAACGAGGCGTGATAATACGCGGATACGCCCTTGCGCATCAGCGTATCTTCGATCACGCGTGCGTCCACCTGCTCAACGTTCAAATACGGCTGCCCGCGCTTGCGGCGCTCCACCCGTTCGAGTGCGGCGCGCACTTCCGCGTCATCGTGGGCGGCTTCGAGCACGCTGCGCGCCCCGGTTAAGTCCCAGCGCTTTTCGAGCAGCGCGGCAATCCCCTTGCGCGCCGCCTGAACCGTCTCCCGATCCGCGTTCGTGGCGACAAGGCGATAAAAGTCATCGAGCGCGGGTGCATCGTGTCCCGCCAGCATACGCGCTTTGGCGCGAAGCAGGATCAACGCGTCGGACGGCTCCAGCTCCATTGCGCCGGAAATCGTACCAATTGCGCCTTCCGCGTCGTTGGAGTCCAACTGCGCGTGAGCCGTTGCAATCGCATCATCGACAACAGCGCGCACAGCGGTTTCGAGATCAAGCGACAGCTTTTTCGCCGCGCGCGGCAGCGTTCCATCGGCGAACGAAGCCTTCATCACCAGCTTCGCGGCTTTTACGGCTTTCGCCGCCAGCAAACGACGGAGTACCATCAAGCGGCTGGCAGTGGGGAGCGCTGCCCATGCGTCTGGCGTGCGTTCGGTCAAGCGCAGCACATGATAAAGCACCGCCGGAGTGATGCCTTCGCCGCGAATCGTCTCGACCACTTTTTCAAGCGGGTTCTCGTCCATGCGGGTTTCTGCCGGAACAGCAGTACGCAGTTCGTTAAGCGCCGGAACAGCGCGGTGCTCTGAACCGAGCGCATCAATCGCCGCCTGAAGATACTCATCGGCAGCGGCGGGATCGTCCGCACGTACCAATTCAACCAACGCGACGCGCGCTAATACCGAACTCTGCGATGATTCGATTGGATAGCGATCCTCGGTCAGCTTGCGCGTGTTCAAATCGCTACCGCACAAAGAGCATGTCGATTCTGGGAGATTGGTCACACGTCCACAGTGGCGGCATGTTGCCTTGACGGAACCGATCACTTTCATGATCCGCTGCGAAGTCGCAAGCGCGGTGCGAGCCTTGATTTTGAGCGGAATCGGGGAAAGCGCACACATAAACGCTGCGACCGCTTCCCCTTTGTTTTCCTTGATCAGCGCGTATTCGCCCTGCTTCACGGAGACGGCTGGTACACTGGCGGCATACGGCTTACACACTGCGATCAAGCGCTCTGCTTCGGCATCCTCTCCGGTGCGGAGCAGCCGCGCGATCACACTTGCCGCGTGTTCGATCACTTTGACCAGCGCTTGACGGGTAAGCTGAGCAACCTCACCATTCGCCTGATCGGGGTCGTTCAGCAGTGCAAACAAGTCCGGGTGGACTTCCTGCTGCGATAACCAGAAATGGATCAGCCGCTCGGTTGCTCTCTGGTGTACCGCATCGCCGGATGCGCTCCGCTCGCGGGTCAACCGTAAATACTTCTCTAGGTGCTTTGACCATGTTTGCAGAAACACACGGCGGCGGTTTTCAGGGACAGGATTCATTGACCCGAAGATACCCGGCGCGAGTTCGTCCCGGCGCTCGTCTTTCCATTTGATCAGCGCCAGCGCGGCTGCAAACGGCACACTCGGATCAGAAGGCTCAAGGATGACCGCGCTTTCAAAATGCGGCACGCCGTCATTGATCTTGCGCATAATCTGATTGCGCCCTTCCGAGACCAATTCTTCAACCAGCCCGCGCCGCCGCTGCTGTAGTTCTTCGATGCGCGCTGCATACACCGAATCATGCTCCAGCGCATTGAGGGTATCGACAATGAAGCCATATTCACGGCGAGCTTCAAAACAAACCTCGACCTTGAGCAGTTTTGCTTCAACGTCGTCGGGATGGTCGGTTAAATAGGCGTTGATCTGCGTCAGCGCCTCGTCGTTGTCTTCGCTTTCCAGTAAACGGCGAATATCTGCCAGCACAGGCGTTGGGCGGCTGTCATCATTCGGTGACGTCGTCATCTCCGCTTCCTCCTTCAGTATGGGTGAGCGCGCCTTGATTACTGCTACACATACTATGGCACTTCATTCCCTGTTGTAGACCAAAAATGAGTGGTTTATGAGAAACCATTCATCATGGGGCTACGTCGCGCAGATAATGACCTATAGAGTCAAGGTTACACCGGGGTGAGCTTCACTGGAGCGAGAGGAACAGCGTGAGAGACCGTTTCTTTCCCGGCGCATGTTTTGACGATGAAGATGGTTTCGCCCAACTTCGCAGTCCAGACTTAGAGATGCGCAATCAAGCTTGGGAAAAAATGATGAATCATTACCAAGCACCTCTGCGGGAGGAAACGCGGACGCTGTTGGCGCGTCATGGTCAGGCGACGGACGATTACCAAATCGATGAAAAAGTTGCTTACGCATGGGGTCGCCTATGGGAGCAGTTCCCCACCATCCAAACCACAACCGAAGCCGCGCTTTATGACTGGATGCTAAACGTTATCGAAAAGCGCATTGATGCGGAACGCCGCCGCTATGACAACCGGCGCATACAGCCCATTCGTGATCTCATGAATGCGCCGACGCTGGAGAATATGACCGAAGAAGAACTTCTCGATCTGCTCCAGCAGCATGTCACCCGCCCGTCTGTTGAAGACGAGTATTTATCGTACGAAAAATGCGTGCAGTTTTCGCGCATCCTCGCATCCGTCCTCGATTACGACTTGACCTATTGGCATCGTCAGCTTGCTGCCCACTGGTTCCTGTACCGCCGCTCCGCGAAACAGATCGCCCGCTCATATCACAGAACCAAACTCAACAACACGCTTGCCCGCGCCAAGCTCAGTTTCGTGTTCGGACTGACGACGCGGCTGAAACATGCGCTCGATCTCACGCCCGACGATCAGGATCTTCGTGAATTCGCTTTGATGGTCGATGCATTCCGGTTTGCCGATAAAGACGGCGACCTGAACCAATCGCATCCGTTCCTTAGTTATGTGCAGCATGTTCTGCCCCACCCGCTCCCTGAGCCTACCGAGCTGCGATGGATGCAAAAACTCCTCGCGGCACTCAGAAGCGACCATCGGTAAGATGCCCGAGGGTTTCATTCCATGACGATCAAAGTTTTCCTCAGCTATAGTCATTCCGATACGGAGTTCGCGCACATACTGGGCGAAGCCCTGCGCCGCGCCGACTATGCCGTGTTCCAGCCTGATGATGGCGACATGGCGTCACTCTGGTATCCCGACGAGAGGCGACTATGTATCGAACAATCAGACGTCATGGTATGCATACTCAGTACACAGATTTATCATGCGGATTCGGCATGGCTGCGCGAAGAACTGCGCGAAGCTGAACATCTCCAAAAGCCGATCATTCCTGTCTTGATAGAACCGATTGAGTATCCGCGTGATGTGATAAGGTGCTGGCGTTCGATTAACTTTGTCCAAGAAGACTTTCGACAAGCCTTTCGTGCGCTCAAAGAACAAATCTATGCGGTTGCCAGCCCTCATGCGATAGCCATGCGAAGGATGATGCGCACACGCATAAAATCGCTTGAGATTGAAACCTTCACAGACCCGCGACCGATTCGATTAGGTGCGCATATTCGAGAATGTCTTGTCAAACTGAGGATACCGCCGGATCGTTTTGCTTCTGTGCTTGCTGAATTACTCAATATCAGTGAACGATTCGCGCAAGGGCTTCTAAAAGGGACATTTCCGATCACGGAACTGGATGAGGACTTTTTAGCTGCGTTGGCGGAAGCCGTTGGTGCCGACCCCGACGACCTGCGCGCGATCGTCAATGCCGATGTTGTCTATATTCCACCAGATTCGGGGCGCATTCAGCGCCCTGAATGATCAGATGCGCGGCGGCTTAGATACGGCTACAATACGCTTGTTTCCGTAGTCATTGTCGAGCATCCGTCCGTATGTCTTTATATCGTCGTCCGATTCGGCTTGCAGCCCTGCTGCTGTGCTTATTGATCGCTGTTCCGCTGCAAGCCCAGACCCCTTCGCCAACCCCTGTGATTCACATTGTTGCGCCGGGGGAAAGTCTCGTCCGCATTGCACAGCAGTACGGTGTCCGCTGGCAGGCAATCGCTGAAGCGAATGCGCTGACCGATATTAACCGTTTACTTGTTGGGCAGCGGTTGATCATCCCCCCGCCGTCTGATGCCACGCTGACCAGCACCTATACAGCATCTCCAACGCCTTCATTGACTGCGACCGGAACATCAGCGCCGCCAACCCTTACCCCGATCCCGGCACTCACCGAAACGCCGGTCGCGGCAAGCGGCGCGCTCGATATCGCAGCCACGATTCCACCGCCGCCGCCAATGCTCATCCCGGTTGGGACGATTGTGCTGAACACGCCCGTTACGCCGAGCCTGACGCCAACAATCACACCCACTTATACCGCGTCCCCGACGACGACACCGCCGCCGCCCTCCACCGTCAACGGATTGAACTTCGATCAATTCATCGTGATGGATGACGCGACTCGCGCGAATATCCGTGACATCTTCGTGCGCGGCATTGAACTTGCCCGCAATCCGCACGCCTTTTCAAAAGTGGGCGACAGCACCATCGAAAACCCATTTTTTATGACACGCTTCGACGGGACGGATTACAATCTCGGCGCGTATGCTTATCTTCAGCGGGTGATCAACTTCTACGATGGCTCGTTCGAGCGGGACAGCGTAGCGGTATCGGTCGGACTGCATTCGTGGTCAGCGATTGATCCGATGTGGGGCGATCCGTATCAATGCCCGTCGGGCGATTCACCGGTCGCGTGTGAAATCCGCTTGCACAACCCTAGTCTGATGTTCATCCGGCTGGGATCGAATGATCGCGGCGTGCCGGAGCTTTTCGAGCGGAGTCTGCGCTCCCTCGTTGAGTTGTGCATCCTCAATGGTGTGATCCCGATCATCGGTACGAAAGCGGATCGATTTGATGGTGCGCAAAACACCAACAATGAGATCATGCGGCGGTTAGCGGCGGAATATCATGTGCCGCTGTGGGATTTTGATGTCCTCGCCGGAACAATTCCCGGACGCGGGTTACTCAGCGATGGCGTGCATATGACAACATTTTACCCCCATGACTGGCGCGATCCGGCAGCGCTGATGACAGGTCACGGCGTTCACAGCTTGACCGGCTTAATGATGCTCGATGCAGTTCTGAACACACTGGGAATCACCCCATGAAGAAGTTGATCACCCGTGAAAATGTGTTTGCAGTGGCGCTCTGTTTCATCGTGATCGTCCTGATCATCGTGACGACGAGCAGCGCCCCACAGTGGATTTACGCCAACTTTTAGGATTCATCGTCGATGGAACTCTCGCATATCGCCGTATTTTGCGCGGCGGCGATCCCGTTCGCGTTCTTACCGCCGCGTGCGCGCGGTTGGTTGATCTTCATCCTCAGCGCACTGGCGATTTACTGGCTTCAGCCAACGTTGGATATTCGCTGGCTCGATTACAGCCTGCCGACTGCTACGCTGGTTGTCACCGTGATCTGCTGGTGGATCACACGTGCGCCGGATCAAGCGCCAGCACCGCGCCAAAACACAGTCGCGCTCGTCGTGCTGATCGCGGTTGCACTGGTGCTCACCCTGCCCCGCTACATCGAAATTCCACCTGAACTCGAAATCACGTCGCGCCCGCCGCCTGTTGAGCAGGTCGCACTAGTGCTGGTGATCGCGTTGATCGCGGGCTTGGGGTTCGGGCGGCTGCCGCGCACCGTATCAATCCCGTTCGGCTTGATCGGGCTGGTGATCGCGCTCGTCGTCCTCAAAACAGATGTCCTCGCGGCAGGTGTGGCAGGACTGCTCCGCACAGGAAGCGGACAAGACGTGACGTTAGCAAAAGCGCTTGACCTCGGTTGGCTCGGTTTTAGCTATGTCGCCTTCCGCTTGATTAGCACACTGCGCGACCGTCAAATGGGGATACTTCCTGCGCTTACGCTGCGCGAATACGTCACGTATGTGATCTTCTTCCCTGCATACACAGCGGGACCCATCGACCGCCCGGAAAAATTCATGCCGCAGTATCGCGGCGTCGAGACGATCAATCCGCGTGACCCTCAGCGGATCACCGTCGCGGTCACGCGCATCGTAATTGGCATGATCAAGAAGTTTGCCATCGCGGACACGCTGGCATTGATCAGCTTGAGCGCAGTCAGCGCCGATCAAGCGGGATCGTCGCTGGCGCTGTGGGGAATGCTGTATGCGTATGCCTTCCGCATCTTCTTCGACTTCAGCGGCTACACCGATATTGCGATTGGGATCGGCATTTTGTTCGGGATCACGCTGCCCGAAAACTTCGACCGCCCATATTCCAAGTCGAATATCGCGCAATTCTGGCAAAGCTGGCACGCCACCTTGAGCGCATGGGCGCGTAGTTATGTGTATTCCCCACTTTCGCGGCGGCTGATCAGCGGAAAGAAGCTCTCAAACGACGCGACGATCCTTGTGTGTAACCTCGCTACCATGATCGTGATCGGCTTGTGGCATGGTGTGACGATTCCGTTCTTCGTGTGGGGCGTGTGGCACGCGCTTGGGCTAACCGCTCATAAGCTGTGGAGTGATCGCACGCGCACATGGTATCGGGGGCTGCAAGAAAAACCGGAGCGGGCGCGTGTGTGGAAATTCGCGGGCATTCTGCTGACATTTCATTTTGTGGTGATCGGGTGGGTGTGGTTTGCCCTGCCAACAGCGGGGTTGGCGGCGCAGGTGATCGGGCGGCTTGTGGGGATCGGGTGGTAGGCATGTTTGCGACGATGAAAAGCTGGAAATGGCTGACGGGCGGCGCGTACACATGGGGTTTTATCGCCCGTGTGATCGTCAAGGCGGCGGTGCTGTTCGCTGTGATCAATGTCGTGTACGCCTTGCTTGACCCAATTCCGTTCTTGGGACGTTTGAGCCTATATAACCTCCTCGTACCGGGCAGGGAACGCTTACCCTATGGTGAGTCCGCCGCGAGTAACAACCTGAGCCTGAGCAGCATCGAAGCGATGTTCGGTTCGCATGAGATTTCGCAGCCTAAGCCAGCGGACGAGTTCCGCTTGATCGTGATCGGTGATTCGTCCGTGTGGGGGATTCTGCTCGAAAATGCGGATACGCTCGCCGGACAAATTGACGCCCTCAACTTGACAATTGATGGGCGGCGCGTGAACGCCTACAACCTCGGACATCCGATTTTGTCCGTCACCAAAGACTTGATGATCCTCGATCAAGCCATGCACTACCAACCCGACGCGATCCTATGGTCGGTCACGCTTGAAAGCCTCCCTTACCGCGATCAACTCACGCCGCCGCTGGTAGCGAACAACGCTCCCCGCGTGCGTGACCTAATCGCCCGGTTTGATTTGCCCATCGACCCGAACGATCCGGCATTAATCGAGCGCACCTTCTGGGATCGAACCTTGATCGGGGATCGGCGCGCATTGGCAGATTGGTTTCGTCTGCAAATGCTCGGTTTCGCGTGGAGCGCCAGCGGGATCGATCAGGTCATCGGAGACTATACACCGCGCTCGAATGATTTCAGCACCGATCCATCTTGGAATGCCTTCCCGGATGAAACGAACATTCCGGCTGACGCACTTGCATTTGATGTGATCGCGGCGGGGCATACACTCGCCGGGGATGTGCCAGTGCTGCTCGTCAACGAACCGATCTATATCGCCGACGGCGAAAACAGCGACATCCGCTATAACGCATGGTATCCGCGTTGGGCATATGACCAATACCGAACGCTGCTCACGGACGAAGCCGCCGCGAACGGCTGGCAGTGGATCGATTTATGGGATGCCATCGCGCCGGAGGAATTCACCGATAGTCCTGTCCATCTCACACCGTCGGGATCGCGTCAGTTAACCGAACGGATCGCGGCGGCGCTGCTTGAGCGTATCACGCGCTAAACTTATCGAACCATCAAGGCATCGGTTCTTCTCTCTTTGTGGTTCAAAGGTTTTAAGGCTCTACGCGATTTTGGATGATCAACAGAATGACTGCATTCACTCGTCTCTTGATTCTGCTGCCGATTATGCTGTCTTTGCATTTTCAGGGGATTCCGCTGCCGCAACCTGAAATCCGCCTACCCGATAACGTCCTCGAACATATCCGCGTAATCTATTGGGTTGGGAGGGGACTTGGCAACCGTGATGATGTGTTCTCCAAAGTGGGCGACAGCATCACCGTTTCATACGACTTCATGGTGCCGTTCGGCGTCGGTGAGTATCAATTAGGGGCGCACTCCTACCTTGATTGGATGATTGATGTTTTCGCCGCGACCAATGCCCGTGATGGCAATTCGTTCATTAATCGCTCGCTGGCGGCGGGGGTGGGCTGGACGGCATTCGGCGCACTTGATCCTGAACGCGCCGACCCAGAATTCTGTAATGCGGGCGAACTGCCGCTGTTATGCGAGTATCGCTTAACCCGCCCCGCGTATGCGATCATCATGTTCGGGACGAACGACTCCGGTTTTGCCGATCTATCCGCCTTTGAATACAACCTTGAACGCATTGTCGCGCTCAGCATCCGCAGCGGGGTGATCCCGATTCTGAGCACCATCCCAAATCGCCCGCCCATCGCGGATCGGGTCGCACAATTCAACGATTCGATCCGCCAGATTGCAGATGAAGAAGCTGTCCCGCTGATCGAGTATGCCGCCGCTCTTGCCGACCTGCCGAATGAAGGCTTAAGCGATGATCTGGTGCACCCATCGCAGCCGCCGCGTGACGAAGCGACAGCCGGGAATCTGCGAACGCCGTATCTGCAATACGGCTACAACATGCGCAATCTAACCACGCTCGAAATGCTGTACGCGGTGCGATTTTACTTGACCACGCCCGACCAGTAAGCTAAACTCATTCAACATTTTTGTGAACACATACCCTTTCTTTGGCGGAGGCAGGCAAATATCCTGCCTCTTGCATTTCATCTGGATAACCTAACAGGGAGACATGCCCATGATTCGACGTATCGTTGCGTTGAGCGCTTTCGCCTTCCTCCTCGCATCGTGTAGCTCTGACACAAACATGCCTTCCACAGGTGGCGATCCCGCCGCTGCGCAAGCCGTATTACGCTATCTTGAAGCCAAAGCCGCCGCAGATCGTGACGGTGTGCGCGCAGTGTTATGCAGCAGCATGGAGAGCCAACTTGATATTGAGGCGCTTTCCTTAAGTGGGTTGAATGCACACCTTGAAGGCGCATCTTGCACCACCGACGCAGGCAGCACTACCGTTACGTGCACAGGCGTAATCGTGGCGGAATACGGGACAGAAACGCGCGAACTGCCGCTTTCGCAGTACAACGTCGTTCAGGAAGATGGGGAGTGGCGCTGGTGCGGCGAAACCACCGCTCCTTAGGTCATGTAAGGAGGTTGTTGTGCTGCTCCTACTCTTGGTGATAATCCCGACGGCAGCGGCATTCCTTGTCGTGCTGCTGCCGCGCAATACACTCAGCCGCTGGGTGATCGCAGTTCCGGCGGTGCTGTTTCTCCTCGTACTCAACAGCGGCGAAATTCCGCCTCAGGTAGTCTCGTGGGTGCCATCGCTTGGCGTTGACCTTTCCCTGATGATGGATGGGTTAGGCAGTTGGTTCGCGCTGATCATCACGGGTGTGGGCACTCTCGTCCTGCTGTATGCCGCTGGCTACTTTGAAGACCCGGCGAAATATGTCCGCTTCGCCTCGTATACGCTCCTGTTTATGGCGGCGATGCTCGGTGTCGTCCTCAGTGCCAACCTGCTGCTGTTGTTCGTATTCTGGGAACTGACCAGCGTCACCTCGTATCTGCTGATCGGCTTCTACCATGAACGCGAAGCCGCGCGCGAAGGTGCGCGCCGCGCTTTGATCGTCACAGGCGGCGGCGGCTTGGCGTTGCTGGCGGGGGTACTTTTAATCGGCAGCGTGGTCGGCTCTTTCGATCTGGAAACGATTCTCGCCAGCGGCGAGCAGATCAAATCATCAGCGCTCTACGCCCCCGCCGTCATCTTGATTCTGCTCGGCGCGTTCGCCAAAAGCGCGCAGTATCCACTGCATTTCTGGCTTCCCGGGGCAATGGAAGCCCCCACCCCGGCGAGCGCGTATCTTCACAGCGCAACGATGGTCAAGGCGGGCATTTTCTTGATGGCGCGCTTGTATCCTGCGCTCGGAGATACACCGCTGTTTAACGGCATCGTCACGGCAGTCGGGTTGTTTACGGCGGTCTATGCAAGCATTTATGCCTTGCGCCAGCGTGATCTCAAAGCGATCCTCGCCTATTCCACTGTAAGTTGGCTCGGTACGCTCACCTTTTTGATCGGCTTAGGGACAAAAGAGTCGATTAAAGCGGCGGTCGTCGGCGTTTTGGCGCACGCGCTCTACAAAGGTGCGCTGTTCTTGACCGCTGGCAGCATCGATCATGCGACTGGTACGCGCGACATCGACCGCATCGGCGGGTTGGGGCGGGTGATGCGCTTCACGCTGATCGGCGCGGTAATCGCAGGCATCAGCATGGCAGGAATTCCACCGCTGTTCGGGTTCGTCGCCAAAGAGACGCTGCTGATCGGTGTGCTCGAATTTCACCCGATCATCACCGCGTTGGTGATCGTAAGCGCGGTCTTTACGACGGTCGCTGCACTTCGCATTTTGTGGGATTCGTTCGCGGGCAAAACCCCGGAAGATTTGCCGCATAAGCCGCATGAAGTGAACCCGATTATGTGGGGCGCGCCGCTGATCATGGGCATAGTCACCTTGATTTTGCCGTTCACGCTGCCTGCGCTCGATCATCCGGTCAGCGCCGCCATCGAGTCCGTCCGGCGAGCACCAAGCGAAATCCATTTGCACTTGTTTGAGGGAATCAACACGCCGTTTATCCTCAGCATGATCGCCATTGCCGCCGGAATCGCCTTGTTTGCGCTGCGTCGACCCGTGATCGATCTGCTGCGCCGTGTGCCGGGGCTGAATACCAACGCCGTCTATGAAACGCTGATCGGGCGGATGCTGCCGAACGGCGCACAGATGCTCACGAATAACGTTCAGAATGGCAAGCTGAGAAATTACATCTCGATCATCGCGGCATCCTTCGTCGGATTGATGCTTACCCTACTGATCGTGATTGACAACGAAATCCTTGGTCCGATTGACTTCGCAGGTGCGGACGTCGAAACCGCATTGATCTGCGTCCTGCTCATCGTCGCAGCGCTGTCCACTGTGATCGCGCCGACGCGACTGGCGGCAATTGCCGCTTTAGGCATCGAAGGTGCGCTCGTTTCGCTGCTGTTTGCTTTGTTTGGTGCGCCTGATCTCGCGTTCACACAGTTGATGATCGAAGTCGTTTCGCTGGTGCTGTTCGTGCTGGCGTTTCACTTCCTACCGGACACATTCTCGACCCGCGCAACCCGTATTCGTCAACTGCGCGATTTGACCCTCGCCTCACTCGTCGGCGTCGTGATGGCGACGCTCGTGCTCACGGCAAACAGCAACCGCCTGTTTCCATCGATCAGCCCTTGGTATGTCGAAAACTCGGTACCCGTGGGTCAAGGCGCAAACATCGTCAATGTGATCGTCGTCGATTTCCGCGGAATGGATACACAGGGCGAAATTCTTGTGTTGGTGATCGCGGCGATGGGCGTAGTCGGGTTGCTTCGTCTGCGACCGGGTGATCAGCCGCGTGGTCAGTATCTCGAAGTTGATACGGTCGCCAATCAAGTTGATGACAACGAGCCGTCTCTGCCAGTGGAACAGTTAGAAAATCCGCGCGAGGAGGGCAGCACAACATGACCCGATCTCCGTTTTTCAAGTTTCTTGCACGCGCCATGATGCCCATCTTGATCCTGTTCTCGATCTTCTTCTTGCTGCGCGGGCATAACCAACCCGGCGGCGGCTTCGTAGGGGGTCTGGTAGGCGCATCAAGTATTGTCCTGATGACGCTCGCCTACGGAGCGGAGGAAGTCGCACGTCAAATGAGGTTCGACTTTCGGCGCGTGATGCTTTGGGGGGTAATCGTTGCGGTGATCGCCGGAATGCTCGGTCTTATCTTTCAGTCCAGCTTTCTTGGATCGATCTGGTTC
Organism: Anaerolineae bacterium; assembly: GCA_026645745.1. Lineage (GTDB taxonomy): Bacteria > Chloroflexota > Anaerolineae > Aggregatilineales > Phototrophicaceae > Flexifilum. The sequence goes on from JAPKMU010000005.1 coordinate 33,192, forward strand.
AAGCCTTACCTCGACGGGATCGGCAGATTAGAACTTGGAACCCCTGCCCTGTTTGATGCCGGGGTGTATATCGTCGTGTTTGGCGCTACGGTAGCGATCGTCATGGCAATGGCGGAAGAAAGTGATCGGGAGGTGGAATGACGATCTTGTATGCGGTCACAATCGGCGTGCTGTTTGCGTGTGGAACCTATTTGGTTTTGCGCCGCAGTCTCGTCCGTTTGATTATTGGTTTATCCCTGCTCACATATGCCGCCAACCTAATGATCTTCACCTCTGGTAATCTTCAGCAGCGCGGCACACCGATTGCGGGCGAAACGCAGCCAGAAGCGATGGCAGACCCGCTCCCACAAGCACTGATCCTCACGGCAATTGTGATCAGCTTCGGCGTGACGGCGTTCACACTCGCGCTCGGCTACCGCGCCAGCCAAGCAGTTGGCGGGGATGATCTCGACGCGATGCAGACCACCGATCAGGAGGAACTGACGTGAGTCCGCTGATCATCGCTCCAATCTTGATTCCGTTGATTACCGGATTTTCGGCGCTCCTCAAGCGGCGCGGGCGAAGACGCGTCGCGTTCGCGCTCGGTATGAGCGCAAACTTGATCGCCGCAGTTCTGATGATGGCATCCACGTTTGACGGGACAATTCTGGTCTCGCAAATGGGTAATCATCCAATGCCATTTGGGATTTCGCTCGTCGTCGATCCGTTGAGCGCGATCATGCTGCTCCTAACAGCAGTGATGGCATTCCTCGTCGGTATCTTCGCGCTGGCGACGATTGACGCCAATCGTGAAAGGTTCGCGTTTTTTCCACTGTTCGCATTTTTGATCGTCGGGCTGAATTTCGCCTTTCTCACCGGAGACTTGTTCAGCTTGTATGTCGCGTTCGAAATCATGCTGATGTCGTCTTTCGTGATGGTCACATTAGGCGGCGAACGGGGACAGCTTGAAGGCGGCATCAAATACGTCACGATCAACCTGATCAGCAGCACGATTTTTGTGGTCGCCGCCGGACTCACCTATACGGTTGCGGGCACGCTAAATATCGCACATCTGGCGATCCGCTTTTCAGAACTAGCCGATCCCGGCGTCACGCTTGTTTTGGCGGGGATGTTCTTGATCGCGTTTGGCATTAAGGCGGCGATTTTCCCGCTGTTCTTCTGGCTGCCCGCCTCGTACCACACACCGCCCATCGCCGTGACCGCGCTTTTCGGCGGACTGCTGACGAAAGTCGGCGTGTATGCCATGTGGCGCATGTTGATCCTCGTGCTGCCCGCCGCAACCGCCGTGCTTCAACCGCTCTTGATCGTGATCTCGATCCTCACGATGATCGTCGGCGTATTGGGCGCGGTCGCTCAAATGGATGTGCGGCGGCTGCTGTCGTTCCATGTAATCAGCCAGATCGGGTATCTGCTGATGAGTCTCGCCATCGGTACAAGCGAAGCCTTGAGCGCTGGAATCTTTTTCATGGTGCATGTGATCTTGGCGAAAACCGCGCTGTTCTTGATCAGTGGTGTGGTTCACGAATTCGAGGGCAGTTATCACCTGAAATATCTGGGCGGTGTGACGAAACGTCACCCCGGCGCAGCGCTGATGTTTTTTGTGGCGGCGCTGGCGCTTGCGGGGATTCCGCCGTTCAGCGGTTTCTGGGCGAAACTTCTCTTACTGCGCGCAGGCATCGCGGCGGAACAGTATTTACTCGTCGGGGTAGGGTTCGCCGTGAGTTTGCTCACGCTGTATTCGATGATCAAGATTTGGAACGAAGTTTATTGGAAACCGAACGGCAAAGCATCCAACGGTGCACACGCCAGCCCGCTCACAAAAATCGAGCGGAGAGCGATGATCGGTGCGGCGGCGGTGATGGTCGCGCTCGTGTTTGCGCTTGGGATCGCACCCGAACCCGTGATCGAGCTGTCCAATCGCGCCGCCGCTGATCTATTCCCAACAGGCACACAGCAGAGCGGATACGTAGAAGCTGTTGTCGCCGCCTCTGCGGACATCGGAGGATTAAGCGAATGAGCTATTATCTGATCAATGTCCTTCTGTCGCTGCTGTGGGCGTCACTTCAGCAGTTCCGCCCGGTGGATGTCGTTGGCGGATTTGTGCTTGGTTATGGGGTGATCGCCATCCTCAGCACATGGCTCGGCGAACAAGCGACCCATTACGTCCGGCGTATGCCAACGTTCTTGCTTTTCGTCGTGTACTACATCTGGGAGCTGATCAAATCCAACTGGTTCGTGATCCGCGCACTGCTCCGCGATCCTGAATCGCTCAAGCCGGGGATCATCGCGCTGGAGCTGACCGCCAAAACCGATCTCGAAATCGTGCTGCTCAACAACTTGATCACCTTTACGCCGGGGACGCTTGGGGTTGACCTCAGCGACGACCGTCGGTTCATGTTCGTTCATGTGTTGGATGTCCCCGATCCGGATGCACTCAAAGCAAGCCTGAAATCCGGGTTGGAGCGGCGTCTGTTGGAGATAATGCGATGAATCCTGTGCTTGTATTCGTGTGCGATGCGGCGACGTTGGGGCTGCTCTTATCGCTGGCGCTCGTCACTTTTCGTCTGGTGCGCGGTCCGACCATCCCCGACCGTGCCGTTGCCTCGGATCAGGTGGCAATACATGTCGTCGCGCTGATCGTCGTCTACAGTATTCGCGTGCAGCAGTCCGGGCTGCTTGATCTGGTCATCATCACGGCGATTGTCGGCTTTATGACCGTCACCGTGATCGGTATTTACATGGAACGCGCCGTACAC
>JAPKMU010000600.1 GCA_026645745.1 Anaerolineae bacterium
TATCGAGTTCACGATCGCCTTGTTCGAGCATGTTCGTGAACAACTGGTGCAGTAGAGCGGTCATGGGCAGGGGAATTTCATAGGTGCGCGCCGTGTCGAGCACGATTCCCAAGTCCTTATGCTGCATATATGCCTTGAACCCCGGTGCACGGTTCCCGGCAAATAGACGCGGCGGCTTGACATCCAGCGCCCACATTTGCGCCGCGCCGCCCTTGATGGCTTCGACCACGCGACGGGGATCGACGCCCGCTTTTTGCGCAGTGATCAGCGCTTCCGCCAATGCGACCATTTGCGCTCCGGTAATGATTTGATTGCAGGCTTTGGCGATCTGTCCCGCACCTGCATCACCAACCAGTACCCATGATTTGCCCATTCCCGCGAAAACTGGGACTGCCTTCTCAAAGACTTCAGTCTTGCCGCCCACCATAATTGTGAGCGTTCCGTTACGCGCGCCAATATCGCCGCCGCTCACAGGAGCATCAAGCGCATCAATGCCCACTTTTTCGAGTTCCAGCGCAATCAGACGCGCCGTCTCCGGCTTGATCGTGCTGTTGTCTATATAAATTAACCCCGAATGTGCACCTTCGATGATTCCATCTTTTCCGAGTACGACTTTTTCGACATCGGGCGAATCAGGGAGGTTTGTGAAAACGAATTCGACCTGCGCGGCGACTTCGGCAGGACTTGAAGCGGCGCGTGCGCCCTCGCTGACAAGTTGATCAACGATTGCGCGGCTGCGGTTATGAATCACAAGGGTATGTCCCGCCTTCATGAGGTTGCGTGCAATCGACGCCCCCATGATGCCAAGTCCAATGTATCCGATAGCTGCCATGCGTGAAGACTCCTGCGGTTGATAATGGCGCAACAGGATAGCATACTCACCAGTGTGAAGGAAGGGCTTGCGGTGTACGGCAAAGTGCGTTAGTTTGATCGTTATACAAATTGGCTGCCTGTGGAAAACGCGCAAACTGGGGGAAATCATGACCGCACGTGTTCTAGTAATTGAAGATGACCGGGAATTATCACGTCTGCTGCAGCGCGAACTCCAGTTGAGCGGGTACGAACCCGTGATCGCGAATGATGGGTTGGAAGGGCTGCGCTTGTTCCACAGCAGCAAACCGAATCTGGTGATTCTTGATGTTGCGCTGCCGATGATGGACGGACGCACCGTGTGCCAGCGCATTCGCGAGCTTTCGGACGTGCCGATTTTGATGATGACCGCGACGGCTGTTAGCGAAGAGGATATCGTCAACGGGCTGAATATCGGCGCAGACGAATACATGATCAAGCCGCTGCGTAATCAGGAATTCCGTGCCCGTGTGCGCGCACTTCTTCGCCGCGCACGCGCTTTTGACAGCGAACGTGAGCAGTTAAAAGGCTACAACGACGGCTTCATGTCGGTCGATATCCCGACGCGGCGCGTGACGATTGATGGTGAAGAAGTTCGATTGACTCCTACGGAGTTTAAGCTGCTGGTGCTGTTAATCCAGCATTCAGGGCAGGTACTGACATTTCAGCAGTTGCTTGAAAATGTGTGGGGGTACGAATACACCCGCGAGTTCCATTATCCACGCATTTATGTCTCGCATCTGCGGCGCAAGATCGAACCCGACGCGAAAAACCCGACGTATATTCAAAGTGAATATGGCATCGGGTATCGTTTCGTGCGGCGGGACTAACGACTCTCCTACGGGGTGAACGAAATCCGCAGACGCGGATCGGTGAGGCGAAGCTGATCCGCTTCTTCATTCGATGTGTTGTCGCGGAAGGTGAACCGAAGTTGTACCTGTGCCGCGCCAAAATCGATCGTTTCACGCACAACATCGGTGAGATCAACCGGGTCACAGTCTCCCAATGTTGTGATAATGCGCGCTCCAGCTATTGGACGGGTAAAATCGCGTTCTTGATCAAGTCGTCCATAGCTGTCCTGATAGAGGGTCAGCTCGCCGAGCATGCTCAACCCTTCGCCCGTTGCGTAGCATGGCGCAAGCTCTAGCGACGCGCCTGTGATTTGATCCGCAGTTATTCCGGGGGGCAGCACGAAGGTGAGGAGCGCTTGTAACCGAAGTTCGCGGTTATTGTCATCCAACATGTCACCGGGCACGAAACCTGCTACAAGGCG
>JAPKMU010000601.1 GCA_026645745.1 Anaerolineae bacterium
CGTCGCCCCCACCGGAATCCGTTACTTCGTCGCTGCCTGCATGAGCATGACAAGGCGCTCCGCCATTGACGCCGGATCGGGATGGATGCCGTCTTGCAAGAGCGCGGTTTCAAACACCTGCTCGATCACCGCCGTGACGAGCGGATCATCCGGTGCGGCGGCGAGTTTCGCGCTCAAGTTGTGCATGAGCGGGTGACGCGGATTGATCTCCAGCGTCTTAATCGGGAGTTCGTATTCCCGATCCAACAAGCGGTTGATGCGGAACATATTCCGCCCCGGATTCGCATCTTCGCTGACCAAACGCGCCGGACTATCGACCAGATTTTTACCTTCGCGCACCCCTTTGACACGTTCACCCAAGACTTCGGCAAAACGATCCCGTAGGGTGGTAAAGGTGTCGGCTTGGAGCGGTTCGGCTTCTTCCGCTTGATCCTCTTGCGGCGTACCGACCGACGAGAGATCAATATCGGCTTCGTCTACGTTGCGGAGCGCATGCCCGTTGACTTCGCGCAGTCCCATCAGCATCACCGCGTCCGCCGGATCGATGAAGTACAAGACTTCGATGCCGCGCTTGTGGAAAGCATCCAAGTGCGGGCTGCGCGCCACACTGGTGAAGTCATCCCCGACGACGTAATAAATATCCTGCTGATTTTCGGCGGCGCGATCAAGGTAATCCGCGAAGGACACCCATTGATCGGGCGACTCGCTTTTGGTGCTGGGGAACAGCAGCAGCGGCTCGATTTCCGGGGTATCCGCCGGATTCACCACGACCCCCTGCTTGATGAAACGTCCGAAGCGCTCAAACACCGCGTGATACTCGTCGGGCTTGTTCTTCATCATGCGCTTGAGTTCCGTCAGCACTTTGGTGGTGAGCGTCTTTTTGAGCGCCGCCATCACGCGGGTTGCCTGTACGCTCTCACGGCTGACGCTCAGCGGCAGATCTTCGCTGTCCACGACTCCGGTAACGAACTGGAGATAATCCGGCAGTAGATCGGTGGTGCGCTCCTGAATCAAGACTTTGCGCGCGTAAAGCTGTAAGCCGGGTTCACGTGCGATCAGCATCTCGCGGCTGCTCCGCGATGGGATGTATAGGAGTGCGTAAAACTGGAGCGGCGTATCGGCGCGCATGTGAATGCGATGGAGCGGATTTTCAAAGTCATACGTGAGCGACTTATAGAAGTCGGCGTAATCGTCGTCACTGACCGACTTGGGATCACTCCGCCAGATCGCCGTCTGCTTATTCGTCGGTTCTTCCTCTTCCCCAACGTAGATCGGGAAAGTGATGTAATCCGAGTGGTGGTGAATAATCTGCTTGAGCTTGAACGCTTCTAAGTATTCTTTCGCGTCCTCTTTTAGCGTGATCACGACGGTTGTGCCGCGTGTATCGCGTTCGGCGGCTTCAATCGTGAAGGTATCGCTGCCGTCGCTCTCCCATGCGAAAGCGGTCGCTTCCGGGTGATACGAACGGGAGATCACGCGCACTTTGTCCGCGACCATGAACACGGAATAAAAGCCGACGCCGAACTGCCCGATCACGTCGGTGGTGGCGCTGTTCGCTTCCTGCCGCGCCTTGAGCGCTTCAACGAATGCTTTTGCGCCGCTCTGCGCGATCACGCCGAGATTGTTGATCAAGTCGTCGCGGGTCATGCCGATACCCGTGTCGCTGATGGTGAGCGTTCCCGCGTCTGCGTCCGTCTCGATCTCGATATACAAATCAATATCGGGATCAGCGACGTTGGTATTCGTCAACTGCTCGAATTTGACGCGGTTGAGTGCGTCGGAGGCATTCGAGATCAACTCGCGCAAGAAAATATCGCGGTCGGTGTAGAGTGAATGAACTAAAATATTGAGAAGCTGTTGAATTTCAGCCTTAAAAGTGAATTGTTCTCCGGCGGTCATGATGCTGTCCCTCTGGTGATGCTGACGTTCCGCCGCCCTTTGTAACACACCTCCGTAAGAATCAGGTAAAAGAATTTTTGATCTTGATCCCACCCCTCCCCGAATTCGGTTCACAGGACGACACTTTTTCCTCACCCCCCGAAGGCTTGTCCGATACTCATCACGCGCTATTTTGCCCTCACCCCGGACGCTGCGCGTCCCGCCCCTCTCCGTCAACAGA
>JAPKMU010000602.1 GCA_026645745.1 Anaerolineae bacterium
AATCAGGTCTGGAAGATGAGCGCGGACTTTTTCAGTTACTCCCGCGCCGTTTCCAGATTTCACTGGAGCGGCGTTTTTGTTTTGGGCGAGGTGCGCGGCATGGACAACAACATCATCTTCTTGGCGTTCTGCGTTGGCGTGGTGGCACTCTTGTTGATCGCCAATTACGTTGCAGTTCGGCGGCAGGAGCGGCGCGACACGATTGGACTCATGTCGCAGCCGACCGCGTATCAAGCGGCGGTCACCGATCCCGCCGTGATTGAGACTGCGCGGACTGATCCGGAGATTGTGCGGGCATATCAGCGCGGGAGCAAAATCGAGGCGATCAAGATACTGCGCCAGCGTACCGGACTCGGCTTGGCGGAAGCGAAAAAGGTGATCGATTCGGTCTATACGGACATCGACGCGAATATTCCCATTCAACCCGTGACTCTCACCGCCGACGTGACCCGCGACCCCGAACTGCTTGGGTATATGCAGCAGGGTCGCAAGATCGATGCGATCCGCCGCTACCGCCAGCTCACGAATGTTGGGCTGAAAGAAGCAAAAGACGCCGTTGAGCGGATCATGGGCGGCTAGCATGGAGACAGTGTTTTTCTTGGCTGTCGGAATCGGCGCGGCACTGCTGCTGGTGATCGTGAATTATGCGACGGTCATTCGTCAAGAAGAGCGCTACGCCAACACGCTGGTGAACACCATCAAAGAGACGCCGCTGATCAGCGCGGAAACGCTGCAAGACCCGCAGATTGTCGAGTTTATGGCGAAGGGGCAGAAAATTCACGCGATAAACCGCCTGCGTGAACTCACCAACGTGGGCTTAAAAGAGGCGAAAGACGCGATTGAAGCCTATTTTGAACACTCGAATGTGCTGCTGAACGATACGCCGAAGAAAGCACCGACGCACACCGTTTCGGATCACGGGCTGCGCCGCTTGATCGAACAGGGGCAGATTGAAGAAGCGGTTGAAGCGTACCGCCTGTTTACGGGCGTCGATGTGTATACGGCGCGAGATGCCGTGAATCAGATGCGCAGAGAGATGTCGAATAAGTCGTGAGGCGGGCTTCGGGGCTAGGGACGCGGCATGGACACCATGTTCTTACTGGGCATTACCATTGGTGCTGGAACACTATTCCTGATCGCCGTTCTCACGGTCATCGTGTGGCGGATGCGGCGAAGCCTGCTGCGAAAACTGCTTGAGCGGGCACCCGAATTCAACCGTGAGCTGATCGATGCGCTGCAAAAGGATGCACGATTTCGCCGCTGCGTAACATCGGGAAGAAAGATCGACGCGATCTGGCGCTTGCAGGAATTGACCCATATGGGTTTGAAAGAGGCGAAAGATGCCGTTGACGACTATTTTGAACGCGCGAAAGTCCCGCGAACGCGGAATACCACGCCGAAGAAAGCACCGCCGCATGCCGTTACGGATCACGGGCTGCGCCGTTTGATCGAACTGGGGCAGATCGAAGAAGCGGTTGAAGCGTACCGCCTGTTTACGGGAGTCGATGTGTACACGGCGCGGGATGCCGTGAATCAGATGCGAAATGAGCGTAAGTGAGATTTGAGCATTTTACTCGTTCTACCTCCCCCTGCCCCCTCCACTGCGTAGAGGGGGAAAGTCCCTCCCTGCGGCAGCGGGGAGGGATTTAGGGAGGGGTTGAACGAGGCATTTTACGAGGGATTGAATACGGAGCAGGGCATGACGCCGACACGGTATAAAAATCGCAAGTACACCAACCGCCGCTATCTTGACGCGGTGCAGGATCACATCGTCCTGTTTGACGGCGCGATGGGCACGAGCATCCAGCGCTTTAACTTGACCGCTGATGACTTCGGCGGCGAACAGTACAACGGATGTAATGATTACCTCGTGATCACCCGCCCCGATGTGATCGAAGCGGTGCATGCGTCGTTTCTCGAAGTTGGTTCGGAAGTCGTCGAAACGTGTACCTTCCGCTCGAACCCGCTCACATTGGGCGAATACGGTTTGCGCGACCGCGCCGAGGAGATCAACCGGGTGGCGGCGCAGCTTGCCCGCCGCGTGTGTGATCGCTTTGAGCAGGAGACGGGCATCCCGCGCTATGTCGCCGGATCAATCGGACCGAC
>JAPKMU010000603.1 GCA_026645745.1 Anaerolineae bacterium
AACTTTGCGCCTTTACCCTTAGCGGATCGCGCCGACGAGCATGAGCGCATACGATCCGCTCGTGCGCCCGCCGTGACTGCCCATCAACAGCGCGTAGGCATTGAGATCACCCGCCGCGATTTGATAACCCGCGTCGAAGCGCCCGCCGACAAGCTGAAGCGCGCCATCGTTGATCGCGTAATCCGCCGCATATGGGACACTTTCGCAGCCGCGCCTCCCCGCATCATCGCAAACAATCTCGCTCACAGAGTCCTCGATTTGTGGATCAAGACGGCTGTCCGGGTCGGTCTTGAGCATATACAGCAAGAGCGGCGTCTCCGCGATTGCATACGCTCCTGCATCGACCTCGACTTGATATTGATCTTCCGGCGTATCCAGCGCGAACCCTTGCACGAACGCGATAAAACGTCCTCGTGTGCCGTTCAAGCTGGCAAACGCAATACTGATCGTGCCGTAATCCGTATCCGTATCGATGGTGAGTTCGGCACGCTGTATGCCGTCGCTGATCGTCTCGCCGCCGAGCGTAATTGTCACGCCATCGGCTGGAATCCCCTCACGGCACGGCTCAAGATCATTCTCAAGCGTGGTCTGCCAAGCAAACGCGGGCTGCAAGCCGTCCAGCCCGTACACCTGAACGACATAACGCGCGATGGCGCTCGTCTGCTGGAAACGGATGCTTGCCACGACCTCAGCATCGGCATCGTTGCAGCGGATCACCACATCACCGAAAACGCCATCTTCTTGTGCGGCGGCAGAAACGGCGATCAAGCAGAACAGCAGCGCAGGAATCAAACGGCGCATACGCGGAGTCCTCTCGGCAGAAACGAATGACTCGATTGTACAGGAATCAAAAAGGGCATGGAATCGCCCACGCCCTTTTTTGACTGCTGCCGTAAGTCTTAGACCACAGCCTTGACTTCGATGACCGCGCCAACGGCTTCGAGGATGCTCTTGGCTTCGGCGGATTTGTCCTTGCTGACCGCTTCGAGAACGGTCGCCGGAGCGCCTTCGACCAAGTCCTTGGCTTCTTTCAAGCCGAGGTTGGTGACCTTGCGGACTTCCTTAATCACGTCGATCTTCTTGGGACCGACATCCTTGAGGATGACGTTGAATTCGGTCGGTTCTTCGACGGGTTCCGCCGGAGCCGCCGCAGCCGCCGCACCGGGGGCTGCCATCATCATCATGCCGCCGCCGCTCGACGCCGTCACACCCCACGCCTCTTCAAGGCGCTTCTTGAGTTCCGACGCTTCCATAATCGTGAGCGCGCTGAGGTCTGCAACCAGTTGATCCAGATTTGCTGCCATTTGTTTGGCATCCTTTCGTGTTGATTTTCAGATTCGAACGTGTACAGGTCGAACTAAGCGGCTGCTTCGTCCGGCTTGTTTTGCTTGTCTTCCAGCGCTTGCAAAACGTTGACGATCTGCGAAGTCGCCGCCTGTAACAAGCCTGCCAACTGCGATGCCGGGGCAACGATCAAACCGGCAAGTTGGGCGCGGATTTCGTCCATCGTTGGCAGGTTCGCCACCGCGTCGAGTTCCTTACCCTGAAAGACCGATGTGCCGATCACTCCACCTTTGACGATGAAGAGTTCAGCGTTGGTTTTCTGCCAATCCTGTACGACTTTCGCCACAGCCGGGAGATTCCCGTTCCCGAACACAACCGCCGTCGGACCTTCGAGCATGGCGGTGGGGACAACCCAACCGTTACGCTCCAGCGCGATGCGGAAAAGCGTGTTCTTGGTGATGCTGTACGAGCCGCCTGCGGGACTGCGGAGTTTATCGCGCAGATCATTCAACTTGGCGACGGTAAGACCGCGATATTCGGTCACGATAAACCCGTCGGTTCCGCTGAGGATCCGGGCGTACTCCGTGAGCAGTTCTTCTTTGCGCTCCCGTGTAATTGCCAAGCGCCCTCCTCCTTTCAAAAAACGTGAGAGGTGCAAAAACAAAACGACTCCAGCCGTGAAGACAGGAGTCGCAGAATCATCGCGTGATGAAATTTGCTTACCCCTCACCTCGGCAGGTTGATTAAGCGCTTGCGCACCCCTGCTGTCCCCGGCAAAGTGTTTTATTCATGTGAGGGGGAAGTATAG